>CAYVMR010000117.1:0-7558 GCA_964452545.1 uncultured bacterium | reverse complement strand
GTTTACAAGAAAGGTCATCGACGGCGAAAGCGCCAGGGATGACCGGGTATGTATATTCTTAAATTAACCGAACTGTTACAGTTTGTAAAGAGGATGATCAAGGGCTTTAACTCACTTTCCCTAGTTGGGGCCATGGCTATAGCAACGCGCCACGGCCTCGATCTTGCGGCGCTTAACACCATCTCCTATCTACTAGCCCAGGGCTGCAGTTAGCCGCATAGGTCTACCTTGATTTGTCGATCAGCGGGGACTGTTGCGCGCTTCTAACACTGCCATGAGGGCATTTAATCCTGACATCACAACCGTTGATCAAGGCGAACTGACTAACGAGTCACCTTGCCATGGCCAGTCGATCCTAACTCCAGGCACTTCGATTAAATTTGTCGCAGAAATTGTAATAGGTAGCGATGCGGCATAACATAACCGCCATAACAAACCCTGTGTAAACGGTGATCAGGGATGTCCATAGAAAAGTCATGGGCACTTAATATGACACCTATTTATGATGGGAAATAGCTTTTTTATGATGGGAAAGAGCTTTATCAGCGGCTACAGAAAGACAAAGAGGGGGAACACATCGTCGCATTCCCCCTGCTTGGCTGTAGGTAAATCACCAAAGGAATAACCTGAGCAGAATGTCAGATTATTATCAAGGAAAGACTGTCTAAACCAGCCTAATGCTAGGCGTTAGGCTGGGTGGTAACAGCAGTGGCGCCCTCTACCCCCATGGCAATCTGTTTTGCCCTCTCTAAAACCGACTCTGCATCGGCATTATATTTTAGGACGACGGTGGAACCAGTCTGGGCCACCCACAATCCGACGGCGTCAGACACATTAGCATCATCCAGGGCCTTGGCTACCCGTTTAGCCAACCCACTTTCGTCAAACTGTCCATCCAAGCCAACTTTAGCGGGGTCAATTTGGGCCGCGGCCGCAGCCTGTTTGACGTCAAATTTAGGAGCGGCCTTGGCCTTATCCTCTGCTTGTTTGCCAAAAAGCTTACCTAGAAAACCCATGATTTCTCTCCTATCGGGTTACAAGGGTAGACATTGCTGATGTTTGTTGGCCTGACCTGAGGTGAACAAATTCCTAGCCTCAAATGACCTAAAACAAACTAGATGATTTTAGCAAGAAATTCTAAGGGATAGGTAAGGCCGCCGGCTGGCTGGGCAACCTAGCTACCAGGTGAACTTTAAGCCCTGCCGTAACATAAAGGCCTGCAGAAATGGCATCTGGCCCTGGGGTACGATCTGGCTGGGATCCTTGACCGATGCTCCTGGCCCCGTTAACCAACCCGCCGTGACCCCGGCGGCAGCTCCAGCCTGCCACTCACCGTAGTGAATCCGGGTAGAGGCATTGGCAATGTGGGTGGTAGCCATGGCCTTACCCCCTATGAGTAAATTATCAACCTCCTGGGGAATCAGACTCTCCAAGGGAATCTGTAGGGGTTTGACCAACGGTTCTTCGGCGGGGGCGCTGGTGGCATCACCGGAGGGTAACCAATTGCGGTAACGACAGCCATGGATATCAATGGCGTAGTGGGTTAGACCAACGGCGCTAGGGCTAAAGTCCCGCTGTCCAGGAAATTGGTACCGCAGGTCATTTTCCCGGATCATAAAGGCCTCCTGGCCATAGGCCGATCGCCCCAAGATGCGGCGACCCTCTCGCAGATAGGGCACCATGCTGAGGCCGGATCGGGTGCCCATGGGGCTGTCATTGCCATACAGGTAAGTCAGTGGATAGGTCTCTGAGGACTGGGTTTCCAGGAGCCAGCGAGCGAACATCAGGGCGTTTTCCTCGGCAAATTTTAGGGCGGATTGGGACAGTCCACCCATCCAGTTTCGATATTGGCCGGATTCCGCTAGGGCCCGATCGCCCAGAACCAGTGGCGGGTTCATCCAGTTCCAATCATTTCCCTGGTTCCAGTTAATCATGGAGATATCCCCGGGTCGGGGCTGGCCGGCATAGGGATGACTACGGGTCAAGCTGACAATGCGACGATAATTAAAGACACTTTTGCCGGATAGGAAGGGGAATCCTTCCAGATCATAACTAGCGTAGTGTTCATGGAGGGCGTAGGTAGGTTGCAAGCGGGCTAGGATGGCCTGACTGTCGCCATGGTCGTCGTGGATCGCGAGACTAAAGGGATAGGTAAAGGCCTGGGTACAATCGGGGTTATCAAACCTCGATCCATTCGGCTCGCCCGTGGTGGTTTTAGCCTCAGACCCCAACCGGTGGGGGATTTTGGCCCAGCCCACCAGTTCACCGGTGTCGGTGGCATCAATCACCACCATCGCCTGGCCAGGGGGGGGGCTGCAGCTTCACCGGCACCCGCTCAAAGTCCGGGGTGGGCGACCAACTATACCAATCCGATAGTTCCTCCGAGAGTCGACCCTTGGGTAGGTAGTCAGGATCCCTAGGGATGCGGCGCACTCCATAAATTCCCGTTATACGACGACCGCTGGCGTCGAACTCAGCCCCTTTAAAGGCGGTCATGGTGGCCCAACGACTGGCCTGGGCGCTGGCCTGGGTTTCGGTTAAGAACTGGTGGGCCGCCCGATGTCCTGCCTCTGGCGGAAAGCACAGGGTGGCGACCCAACAACTGTTAATGGCCCCCACCTTAACCGCGGCACCGACCCCTGTCCACGCGGGTAGGGGGACCTGCTGCTGTTGGATCAAGCCCCGCAGTCGCAACCAGCTGGGGGAGAAATTCTGGCGCTGGCGCATGCGTAGGGACTCGTCTAGGGCAGAGACGCCCTGGGCACTAATTTGCCCCCCTAACCAGGGAGAAACCTCCATCAGGCAGGTTTGGGCTCCCGTTGCCATGGCATGAGCCGCCGCCGCCACCCCCCCCAGGGAGCCCCCCACCACCACCACTTGGCACTCCCAGATTTCCGTCACCTGGGGTTTAGGGTTGAGCTGGGGCCGACCATTGAGGATCAGGGGCTGGGCCATGGCGGCGAGCTGGGGGGCGAGCGGTGAACGCATCTGGCTGGCGGTGGTGGTAGGTGGGGATAGGCGAGAGCCGGTCAGACCAGCGATCGCCCCCAGGCCAAACAGCCCCATGGCCAACACTGACAAAGGTTGCCATCGTCGCCACCAGTTTTGATGCATCACCGATCCATCTCCCACTTTATTAAGGACCTACCTTAACTCAAGGACCAGCCAGGGGTCTGCCATCGTCGTAAAAGTTCCATAAACTATCGGACTCGCCCTTCCCTCCACGATCGCCTAGCGCTGTCCTTAACGCTGGCTATGGCGACGATAGAGGGTGGTGGCCGCCAACCCCAGTGCCACCACCGAGAGAATGTGCACCAGGTTAAAGGGAGTACCCAGGAAAAACCAGGAATCCGTACGCAGGAACTCCAGGAAAAACCGCCCCAGGGGATACCAAACCAGGTAGCCCAGGGCTAAATCACCTGGTTTCAGCTGGGCCTGGTAACGACGGGCGACCCAGGCTAATACCAGAAACCCCACCAGGTTCCAAATCGACTCGTAAAGAAATAGGGGGTGGAAGCGGGTACTATCGGGGTACTGGGTGAGGTTGTCGTAGGGGGCCAGACGGTGCTGGGCATCAATCCGCAGACCCCAGGGCAAATCGGTGGGGGGGCCGTAGAGTTCTTGGTTGATGAAGTTGCCCCAGCGACCGATGGCCTGGGCCAGGGGTAGCCCCAGGGCAATGCCATCCAGGTAGGGCAGGGGGTTGAGCCGGCGCCATTGGCTAAATAGCCAGAGGGCGATCGCCCCAAAGATGAAACCGCCAAAAATATGAATGCCCCCACCCCAAACCTGCAGGATCTTACCCGGGTGACTGAGGTAGTAGCCCAGGCCCTCCGGCCCCCGCGGGGATTGGATAAAGACATAGTAGAGCCGAGCCCCAATAAAACCGGGGATCAGAATCCAGAACAGCATGTCCCAGAGGTTATCCGGGTCTTCGCCCTGACGGGCTACATAGCGACTGGCAACGGTGGCGGCGGCCAGGATGGCCAGCATCATCAGCAAGCCATACCAGCGCAGGGCAAAGGGGCCGAGCTCGACAATGATCGGTGAAACGGGAGGATACATGGCAATAGGGCGACTGGACTAGCTCTGACCGTCTTCAGACGTCCGCAGGTGGCGGGGACGCCAGCCCTTGTACACCTGCTGGGGCGATCGGGAAACCACCAGACAGTCATCGGGGACATCGCGGGTGACCACTGACCCTGCCCCCACCGTAACATCACACCCCAGGGTGACGGGGGCCACCAGCACACTGTTAGATCCGGTCTTGCTGCCACTACCAATTACCGTGGGGTGTTTTCGATAACCATCGTAGTTGGCGGTGATGGTACCCGCCCCGATGTTCACCCCATCGCCCAGGGTGGCATCCCCCAGGTAGGAGAGGTGGGCGACATTGGTGCCCGCCCCCAGGGTAGCTTTCTTGAGTTCCACAAAGTTGCCGATGCGGCAGCCTTCCCCCACCTGGGCCTGACCCCTGAGGTGGGCATAGGGGCCAATGCGCGTACCGGCCGCCACACGGCTATCGGTAATCACCGAAAAACTGGCCGTGACATTGCTGCCAATCTCACTGTTTTCGATCATCGAGGCTGGCCCTAGACGACTGCCGGCCCCCACCGTGGTCTGACCGCGAAGATGGGTTTGGGGTTCAATCACCACATCGGGCTCCAGGTGCACCGTGGTGTCGATGGTAATACTGTCAGGATCAATCAGGGTCACCCCCGCCGCCATCCAGTAATCCTTAATGCGGTCCTGGAGAATGGCGTAGGCCTCCGCCAATTGTTTGCGGCTATTAATGCCAAAGATTTCCTGACTATCCGCCACGTCCATCGCCATGGCGGGGTGCAGGTCCCTGACCACATCGGTGAGATAGTACTCCTGTTGGTCATTATCCGCTTTCAGGTGGGGCAGCACCGCCATCAGCCGGGGCCAGTTAAAACAGTATACGCCAGCATTGATGCGGGGATTTTGCCGCTGGGCGGGGGTACAGTCGCGGTGCTCGACAATTTCGGTGACCACGTTTTGATCGGTGCAAAATACCCGACCATAGCCGGTGGGGTCAGGGAATTGGGCCGTCAACAGGGTGGCGGCGTTGTGGTGATGTTGATGGATGTTCACCAGGGTGTCGAGGGTTTCTGGTCGCAGCAGAGGAACGTCCCCATTCAGCACCAGCAAGTCGCCCTCAAACCCCTCCAGGTAGGGAATCACCTGCTGCACGGCATGGCCGGTACCCAGTTGCTGCCGTTGTTCAACAAAGGTCAGATCGGGTCGATGGGCCAGGGCCGCCCGCACCTGATCACCGCCAAAACCAATAATAATAAAGATGTGGCTGGGGTGAAGGCTGGCTAACCCATCCAGCACCCGTTCTACCATGGGTTTGCCTCCGACCGAGTGCAGTACCTTGGGTAGGCTTGATTTCATCCGGGTACCGCGTCCAGCGGCAAGAATGGCGACCGCAACCATGGTGATGAACTTCCTTATAAACAGTTGGGAAACAGTTAGGCAAATTAAGGCTGCTGCATGGGAGTATATCGCGGTTTATGATCAAAAAGTCTCAGTTGTCCTGGCCCTGGGGCGATGGCGCCTTCTGGCTGGCATCCTCAGTCCCCCTTGTTTAGGTTCGTAACCGCTGATGGGTCAGTCTCAGTCCCCCCTTCCCATCCCCTGGAGTGACCTGCACGCCCGACTACACCGAGAATTGCGGCAGCGATCTCTGTTGCCGGCCCACAGTTCCCTATGGTTGGCGGTGTCTGGCGGCCAAGATTCCGTCGCCCTGCTGCGCCTGTTATTGGATCTCCAACCCCACTGGTCCTGGACCCTGCAGGTAGTCCATTGCGACCATGGCTGGCGGCCCGACTCAGGGCAAAATGCCGCCTTTGTGGCCGACCTCTGCCAGGGCTGGGGGGTGCCTTGCCAGGTGATCCAAGCGGACCAACCCAGGCTGAAGGAGGCGGCGGCCCGCCAATGGCGCTATGGGGTGCTGGGGGAAGTGGCGGCCGCCAGCGGGGGGGGAGTGATTGTCACCGGCCACACCGCCAGCGATCGGGCGGAAACCCTGCTCTACAACCTGATTCGGGGCAGCGGTAGCGATGGTCTTCAGGCCCTGGGCTGGCGTCGCCCCCTCTCCCCCGATCAACCCCAAATTCAACTGGTGCGCCCCCTGCTCGCCTTTACCCGAGATCAGATCACCGCCTTTTGTCAGGGGTTCAGCCTGCCAGTCTGGCCGGATAGCACCAACCAGGACCTCCACTATGCCCGTAATCGCCTACGGCTGATGGTGTTTCCTGGCCTGAGAGACTATTTTAACCCCCAGGTTGATCGCACCCTGGCCCAAACCGCGGAGATCTTGAGGGCTGAAGTCACTCTGCTGGAGGATTTAGCGGCGGACCTCTACCGGCGGGCGGTCACCCTAGCTCCGGGAGAGCCTGGCTACCAGCTTCACCGACCTACCCTCCAAACGGCTCCCTTGGCCCTGCAACGGCGGGTACTCCGGCGGGTGCTGGGGGAGGCGATCGCCGCTCCGCCTAATTTTGATCGGATCGAAACCCTGGTCAACCTGATCGAAGCTCCCCATGGTAGCCGCTCTTCCTCCCTACCTCGAGGATTACAGGCCTGGGTGGCGGGGGATTGGCTGGTGTTATCCTTTGAGTCCACTAGGGAAGGAACCTAAATGGAAGCAGTCTCCTATCTAGATTGGGGCTTGGGCATCCTGGCCTTGCTTATTCTCTTCGCTGGCATCTGGATGCTGGTCAGCGGCGTTAGCGATTTAAATCGCTGAGACCAGAGAAGGGCACAGCGAGCTCCACCTAGGGGGAAAAGCTAGTCTACCTCCCTTAAAGGCGGGGGGATTGTGTTATTGTTAGAAAACGTCAAATTCATTGGCGGGGCGTAGCGCAGCTTGGTAGCGCACCACTTTGGGGTAGTGGGGGTCGTGGGTTCAAATCCCGCCGCTCCGATAGGCTGAAACCTCCCAGTAATGGGGGGTTTCACTGTTTCAGGGGATAGTCGTTATGGCCCTATTGGGTATCTACCCTTGTCGATATTTAACGGAAGAATCAGGGTTTTGGCGATAGAATTGGTACGTATTTGGTACGCGAATCAGGTCACTATGATCCATCCCTGGTAAAGTACCGAGGCGGTGAACCCAAGCCACAGGTCATAGGAGCAGTGGAGCTCTTCACCCGGTTTATCGATTGGAAAGCCAAGCGGAACCCAGGACGCTGGAGAAGGACTACGCCTTAACAGTTTGGCTAAAAGATCAGTTTGGCGATCGCCCTGAGCTGGTCGCTCGCGCAACGCCCCGGAGGGGATAGGGTATACCTGATACCGATAAGCTTATGGGCTATCTGCTTCGCAGAGGCTACGCCAACGACAGCTCAGCCCGAACGGACTAGGATCCTTCTGAGTAATCCGATATGGGAAGAACCTCACACCGTTCGCCCTGAGCTGGTCGAAGGGCAGCGCCCCGGAGGGGATAGGATCGCCCTGAGCTGGTCGCTCGCGCAACGCCCCGGAGGGGATAGGGCCTCACCGTAGATGTTGACAAGAGACAATCATCATA
>CAYVMR010000116.1:0-7567 GCA_964452545.1 uncultured bacterium | reverse complement strand
CTTAATTTGGGCCGCCGACCCCACCCGAGACACGGAGATACCGGCGTTGATGGCGGGCCTCAACCCCGAGTTAAATAGGTCAGAGGAGAGGAATATCTGACCATCGGTGATGGAGATCACGTTGGTGGGAATGTAGGCCGAGACGTCCCCCGCCTGGGTTTCGATGATCGGCAGGGCGGTCATGCTACCCTCACCCAGTTCTGGGCTGAGTTTGGCAGCCCGCTCCAGCAAACGGGAGTGGAGGTAGAACACGTCCCCAGGATAGGCCTCCCGACCGGGGGGGCGGCGCAGCAGCAGGGACATTTGCCGATAGGCCTGGGCTTGCTTGGTGAGGTCATCGTAGACCACCAGGGTAGCCTTACCCTTGTACATAAAGTACTCAGCCAGGGCGGCACCGGTGTAGGGAGCCAGGTACTGCAGGGGAGCAGGATCGTTAGCATTGGCCGCCACCACAATGGTGTAGTCCAGGGCGCCCCGCTCCCGCAACACATCCACCACCTGAGCGACGGAGGCAGCTTTCTGGCCGATCGCCACGTAGACACAAACCACATCCTCAGATTTTTGGTTGAGGATGGTGTCAATGGCAATGGCGGTTTTACCGGTTTGCCGGTCACCAATGATCAGCTCTCGCTGACCACGACCGATGGGAATCATGGCATCAATGGCGGTAATCCCGGTTTGCATCGGCTCGTACACCGATTTACGGGCAATAATACCCGGCGCGGGGGACTCGATCAGACGGGATTCACTGGTGGCAATGTCCCCCTTACCGTCAAGGGGGCGGGCCAGGGCATCCACCACCCGGCCCAGCATGGCATCCCCCACCGGTACGGAGGCAATCTTGCCGGTGGTAGACACCGGGCTGCCTTCCCGGATATTGATGCCGTCGCCCATCAACACCGCCCCGACGTTATCTTCCTCCAGGTTCAGGGCGATGCCCACGGTGCCATCTTCAAATTCCAGCAGTTCGCTGGCCATGACATTTTCCAGACCATAGATGCGGGCAATGCCGTCACCCACCTGGAGGACAGTACCGACGTTAGAGACCTTAACGTCCTGGTTGTACTGCTCAATTTGCTGCCGAATAATACTGCTAATTTCGTCGGGTCTGATGCTAACCATAGGATCTGCTCTGGTAAACCTACACTAGAACGGAAAAATCAAAGATGAAACACAGAAGACTCTGGAATCGCCGCCTGGTCAGGGGGCTAGACGGCTCAGAATAACTAAGTGGTAGATAACTAAGTGGTAGTGGTCAACTGCATACCAATACGTCGGAGCTGGGTGCGTAAACTGGCATCGATCACCTGGGACCCAACCTTAACAATCACCCCCCCCAGCAAGGATGGGTCGATGGTCACGGCAAGATCAACGCTGTTGGCGCCAGTCAACCCCTTAACCCGGTCTTGGATTTGTGAGCGTTGCTGCTCGGAAAGGTCAACGGCGGTGATCACGTCGGCTAGTACACTACGGTTTAAGGCCCTCAGTAAAACCTGGTACTGGGACAACACATCTTCTAAATACATCACCCGATTGCGGTCCACCAGGATCATCAGGAAATTAAGCAGGAAGGGATTCACCTGACCCTCGGTAAGCTGGCGAAGTACGGCCTTTTTAGCCTCAGCATCCACCAGGGGATTGGCCAGCAAAGCCCTCAACTCATCGGAACTTTCCAGCAGGGTTAGCAGGTCCGCCACCTCTGAACCAACCTGGTCGGCCACCTGATTGGCCTGGGCAACGTCCATCAAGGCCTTAGCGTAGGGCAGGGCCACCTCTGAGGTCGTTTTGCTATCCTTCATGATTGACCTCCTGAAAGCATGGTAATACTGGCGTCCACCAAACTGCGCTGGAATTCGTCATTGAGGCGCTGTGGCAATTCTGACTCGGTACGGGCGATCGCCAGGGCGGCGACCCGTTGCTGTAATTCTCGCATCACCCGAGTCTCCTGCGAGCTCAGATCCTGAGCCGCCGTGGCCTTCATTCGGACCACATCCTCCTGGGCCTGGGCTAAAATCGCCTGCCTGGATCGCTGAGCCGTTTCCTCGGCCTCCACTAAAATTCGTCTGGCCTCCTCCTGGGCCTGGGCCAGCTTTTGTTGCTGTTCCGCCAGGGCCTTAGCCGCCTCTTGCTTGCGCTGTTCAGCTTCGGTGATGGCCTCCTCAATACCCGCCCGGCGAGTAGAGAGGGTATTGCCCAAAAACTTCCCACCGAAATAAACCAGAACACCAATAATAATGACCAGATTGATCAGGTTGGTCTCAAGGATATCGAAATTAAGACCAAACCCTCCCTCTTCCGTTGCTAGAAACCAACCCATAACCATGTCTCTCTTTCCGTCTACGATGCCGACAGACCACTCTGTCCGCTAGTACAGACCCCACTAGTACAGACCTAGGAAGCCGCTGAGCTTAACAACTTGTCCAAAATCTGTCGACTGAGTCCCTCCACCTGCTGCTCTAGGGTAGCCAGAGCCGCTTGCTTTTGCTCATCAAGCTCGCGCTGGACCTGCTCCCGTTGAGCCTGGGCCTCTTGCTGGGCTTGAGCCATAGTTTCAGCCGCCAACTTTTGAGCAGCGGCCTGAGCTTCTGCAATCACCGTCTGGGCTTGACGGCGGCTATCCGCCAGTTGTCGCTGATAGTCCTTAGCGGTTTGCTCAGCCTTAGCTAACCGTTCCGCCGCGTCTACTTTAGTTTGTCTGATGTAGTCGTCTCGCTCATCAATCGCCTTACCTAGGGGCTTGTAAAGCAACGCGTTCAGCACTACGGCTAAAAGAATAAACTGGACGGCCATCAAAGGTAGGGTGGCATCTAAATCAAACAAGCCACCACTGGCTTCCTCCGCCGCCTCTACCGCTAACCATAAGATCGAATTCACCATCGGTTTTCGCGTCCCTAACTCGCGCCTCTAATCCATTACCCCAGAGCCATCCTCGGGCTAATTGCTCAGCCTGGCCTCGGCCAGATTCCGCTGGCAGAATGCCGGGAAAAGGAAAATACTCCCTTTCCCGGCCCCTAACCATCTAGCTAAAGGGGTTAGCGAAGAGCAGTACCAGGGCTACCACCAGGCCGTAAATCGTTAACGCTTCCATAAAGGCCAGGCTCAGTAGCAGGGTGCCGCGGATTTTACCTTCCGCTTCGGGCTGACGGGCAATCCCTTCCACGGCTTGACCAGCGGCGTTACCTTGACCAATTCCAGGGCCAATGGCTGCCAGACCAACAGCAAGAGCAGCAGCCAATACGGAAGCGCCTGCAACAATAGGATCCATGTCTTTACCTCGATTTTTAGTTAGACAATCAACAACAGGGGAATCAGGTGATAGACAACGCCCAAGCGGCGTTTCTGAAATCGCGGCCCGCTAAGCCGCAGCAGTGGCTGACAGAACCTGACCCGTCAGCCAAGGAAACTGAGTGCCCTAAACTCGGGTTAGAGTCAGGGTCACCCATGCTCTTCTCCACCATGCCCATGCCCCTCGATGGCTTCGCCGATATAGGCGGCGGCCAGGGTGGCAAAGATCAGGGCCTGGATGGCACTGGTAAACAACCCCAGGATCATCACCGGTAGGGGGACAAACAGGGGGACCAGCAACACCAACACCGCCACCACCAACTCGTCCGCCAAAATATTTCCAAACAGACGGAAGCTCAGGGAGAGGGGCTTGGTGAAATCTTCTAAAATGTTGATGGGCAGCAGAATTGGGGTTGGTTCAATATATTTGGCAAAGTAACTCAAGCCCCGCTTGCTAAAACCCGCGTAGAAATAGGCCAGGGAGGTCAGTAGGGCCAGGGCGACCGTGGTATTAATGTCATTGGTGGGGGCGGCCAACTCTCCCGCCGGCAAATGAATTAATTTCCAAGGTATCAGGGCGCCGGACCAGTTAGAGACAAAGATAAACAGAAACAGCGTGCCAACAAAGGGAACCCAAGCTCGGTATTCCTTTTCGCCAATCTGGTTTTTAGCTAAGTCTCGAATAAAGTCGAGGGCGTATTCCATGACGTTCTGAAGACCAGAGGGAACGCGCTGAATGTTACGACTGGCCAAGAAGGAGACCAACACCAGCAGCCCGATCACAAACCAGGAGGTCAAAAACACCTGGCCGTGGAGCTTCAGATTACCAATTTGCCAGTAAAGGTGCTGGCCAACCTCTAACTCCGCCAGGGGCAAAGGATAAAACATAGACATACTCAGCGCCATTTTTAACAAATTGACACAAAACCTAGGCCCAACTAAAAAGTTGTGCTAAGCTAAAACCTCGTTTTGCAGTGACCTCTGCCAGTCAACCCTTGGACTGATTCGGCAGGACTGCCGTCCAGAGGGTATAGGCAATTAGGGCAGCCTTGTAGGTTAAAAACCCAAGAAAAACTGGCATCACCTGTAGCTGCTCCCATTGGGTGGCGACTAAAATCAAACCGACAACGATCGCTAGGCGACCACTACCAATTTTTTGTTGTCCCCGCCCCAAGCTGGCAACATTTTTTGCCAACATTCTCAAGTAAACCACACCGCCGCACGCTCCAAGTAAATAATTCAGAGCAATGGGCAACGAATAGACTCCCCAAACCGAAAGGAAAATCAAACCACTGAAAGCCAGGGTACAAATCAGGAGATTTTGCTGTAGCCGATGGTATTCTCCCATAGCAGAATCCACGGGAGGGGGAAGCATGCTTCCCTCGGCGGTCGCCGTTGGCGCCTGATCTGTCCTATCAGTTGGGTCGGAGGAAGTTTGGGTCACACTAGCACTAACCCTTAAGCAGCTGACCCGGATTACCAGGCCGTAGCCGATCATATCACGGCAATAATACTTAATCTGTTTCTTGCTCTAGGAAATCAAGGTTTTTTAGGGTCAGCTGGGGCACGAGTCCAACGGATGTAACAGAATCAACTGTTGCTCCTGCATCCGCCGCAGATCCATGAGGCTGGCCTGGGTGGCGGCCAGGATATCTGTCCCCCTTATTCCAGTGGGCTGATCGGCCCCTGTCCTGGGGGTGGAGTTAGCCCGATCGCAGGCCTGGAGCACCTCAAACTCCACCTCCGACAGGGTTACGATCTCGTAGTTATGGTTAAAAATCCTCTGACTAGGCCAGCCCTCCATGCAGGGGTTCCGCTCCACCCGGGCGGCCAGTAGCGGGCCATCCTGGTTCCAGTCCCAACGACGGCGGGGGGGCTTGGCCAGGAACCATTCAAAGTGGGTGATTTCTGGGTCCAGGAGGCTGATCAAACGGTAGCGGTCCCACTCCGGTAGGGCTTCGGCCCGCTGTAGCAGGGCTGGATCGGCCCCCAGCAGGCGGTCTAACCGCCACACTGAGGGGTTGGAGAAGCCGACAAATTCCAGGCCCGATCCCTGTATCAGGTCAACCAGCATATCCGTGGTGTAGTCCACCTCCTGGGGATGGACATACATATCGGCAAAGCATTCATCTCGCTGGTTTTCCAGGGACCAGCGTTGCTGCTCTCGCTGTTTAAGGCGATTCTCTGGGGGTAGGCTGGCGAAGAGTTGGCGACCCACCGCCACCCCATCCCGGTAGTCGCCGCGGCGATCGCCCTGCACCAGGGCGATGGCCTGCTGCATCAGGGTAATTTCCCAGCGACCGATGGCGGCGTAGACAAACAGGTGGATCACCCCACCGGGGGCCAGCTTGCGGGCCAGGGTCTGGAGGCCAGCCCGGGGGTCGGGTAGGTGGTGGAGCACCCCGACACAGTTAAT
The DNA here is from genome assembly GCA_964452545.1 of uncultured bacterium. Lineage (GTDB taxonomy): Bacteria > Cyanobacteriota > Cyanobacteriia > Phormidesmidales > Phormidesmidaceae > Nodosilinea. The sequence goes on along the minus strand of CAYVMR010000116.1, from coordinate 1,866 downwards.
CCAGTCAAATGACCCTGGCAGCTGGTCCACATCGTAAAGACTGAGTTGGCGAAAGCTAACGTTGCTGGCCTGCGATCGCCGACAGCGTTCTGTCGCCGTAGCCAGGGCCTGCCCACTCAGGTCAATGCCCAACACTGTGGCCGCCGGGTTCAGGTGGGCCAGGTACTCGGTACTGACACCGGTGCCACAGCCCGCATCCAACACCCGCACCTGACCATCGCGGGGGCTGGCGCCAGTGCAGAAACTATGCACCGTCGGCCAGTACCAACGCCAGTTATAGCCCGGTGGCGGTTCATCCAACAGGGGCTCGGGGGGGAAGGGGTAGGTATCGTAGAGACGAGCCACCGCCGCCGTCACCGGTTCCCTGGCCGCCGCCGCGGACTGCACATCATCCATGGGTCACCCCCCTGATCTATAACGTTACAAACCCTATCGCCGCCCAGTGCAGGCCGGCCCATCCCTCTATGATGGCCGAAGACATTCTGGCAAAAGAATGCGACACAGTTTTTAACAAACCGGATTGCGGTTCTGAAACGGTTTAATCTGGGTTCAGGTTTGTTTAATTTATTAATGCATTGATAGTCCGCATAGGGAGCCTTTGAATACGCATGAGTGTTAAAGCAAGTGGTGGCAGTGCCCTGGCGCGGCCCCAACTCTATCAAACCCTGCCGGCCGCAACCATTTCCCAGGCTGAGCAGCAAGACCGGTACATGGCCCGGGGGGAACTGGAGGAGTTATCTAGCTTTTTTAATTCCGGCCTGAAACGGGTACAAATTGCTGAAACTCTGACCCGTTATTCAGAGTTGATCGTATCCCAGGCGGCTAACCGGATCTTTACCGGCGGCTCCCCCCTGGCCTACCTGGAGCGTCCTCCCGCCGAACAGCCCTTAGAAAAAACCAGGGCGGGCACCGTCCTGGATGACCAGGAAGCCACCAAGCTGGGCACCGCCACCTTTATCGAGAGTAGCGGTGGCGGCGGCTTCTTGAGTGGTTTGTTTAGCGCCACCCCCTCTGGCCCCATTCCCCCGGGTTTCCGACCCATTAACATCTCCCGCTACGGGGCCAGCAATATGAAGAAATCCCTGCGGGATTTAAGCTGGTTTCTGCGTTATGTCACCTACGCGATCGTGGCCGGCGACCCCAACATTATTGCGGTCAACGTCCGGGGTCTGCGGGAAATCATTGAGAAGGCTTGCTCCACCGCTGCCACCATCGTAGCTATTCAAACCATGCAGCAGGCCGCCCTGCGCTACGTTAGCGGCGACCCCGAGGCCAAGGAGATCGTGGCCCAGTACTTTGACGTGCTGTTGAGTGAGTTTAAGGCTCCCACCCCCTCCAATAAAGTTCGGCAACGCCCTTCCAGCGACCTCCAGGGGCTGGCCCTACCCCAGATTTACTTCAATGCGGCGGAACGGCGGCCCAAGTACGCCATGAAGCCTGGGCTATCGGCGGTGGAGAAAAACGATGTGGTCAAGGCCGCCTATCGGCAGGTGTTTGAGCGGGATATCACCCGCGCCTACTCCCTGTCGGTGTCCGATCTGGAGTCAAAGGTGAAGAACGGCGAGATCTCCATGAAGGAGTTTATCCGTCGTCTCTGCAAGACCCCCCTCTATCGGAAAAACTTCTTTGACCGCTACATTAACAGCCGCGCCTTGGAATTGGCCTTCCGCCATATTCTCGGTCGCGCCCCCAGCTCCCGGGAAGAGGTGCGCAATTATTTTGCCATTGTCTCCAGCGGGGGGTTGGCCGCCCTGGTGGATGCCCTGGTGGATTCCAAGGAGTACGCCGACTATTTCGGCGAAGAAACGGTGCCCTACCTGCGGGGTCTGGGGCAGGAAGCCCAGGAATGTCGTAACTGGGGACCCC
>CAYVMR010000115.1:0-7583 GCA_964452545.1 uncultured bacterium | reverse complement strand
AAATAAATAGAACGCCCTCCCTGGTGGTAGGTTTCGACAAACTCCATGTCGGGCTTGGTTGGATCAGCGCCCTCTTTACCAGACTTAATCAGTAGCGGCCCTTTGGGGCTGAGGGTTAGATCAATGGTGCAGTGGTTAACAAAGCGTTTATGCATAGGTAACAGGTGCCTTTACGAAACGGCAAGATTGAAATGAGCAGCAATTGGGAGATTCAAAAATGTTTGGTCTTGAAGTCGCTGCGAAAAAAAGAGGACTTCCAGGTTCTCGATTTCACCCGTTTGGGGATTGAGGCGAGCAATCACATCGTCACCGAGTTCTTCGGAGTCTTGCTCAGCATAGGGGGAACAGCGGTTGATATAAAGAATGTCGCCTTCCCGGTCATATTGAAAAATCAGGTTTTCTGCCATTCCAAAATTCCTCCAGTGAGTTTACGAGCAAGGTATGCTGTGATAATCCAGTTTCGGTTTGTCGGGCTATGGGCTGTGACCACTAGAACGACCACATACTTACCTCCCTTGATCGTTTCGAATCGTCTGGCAATGAGTAAGGCATCACTCATGCGGGTACTGCGTCTGACCTGATCTGGATCAGCCAGGGTTTCAATCAGCTGAGGCAGATAGTCAGGCAGTAAATCAGGATGGGTGGCGGTGATATGGTATTCCCGTTCACCTGTCAGTTCTACGTCTCCTTCTAAATATGGACAGGGAAATTGTTTCATAGGACATACCAGCCTACGTTTGACTAGCAGTTGATGGCGTTAACTTAGCTTGCATAGCTTCTCTGAGCTTGCTAATCAGAGCCTCTGTCCAATCTTGCTTATGAGATTGAAAGTTCTCTAAAGTTTGCTTGTAATAATCTTTCCCTTCCCTTCCTTCGCCCACTAAACGCTTGAGATAGTCCAGAAGTTCTTCCGGATTTGCAGGCTCAATCCACCAACTATCGGTAATTTCAAGTTTGACCACACCCAATCCTCTAGAACGACCTCCCCCCAGGGGAACCATTTCGTTTTCAAACTGGTGGAGGCCAACCATCAGCAGGCCCAGTTCCCAGTCTTCAGCGTTTTCAACCACCGCCTTGAACTCAAATGGAGTGCCCGCAGGCACCACCTGGAAGTCGTAGAGTTTTCCATCGGAGGCGGTTTCAGTATCTCGGTCGATGGAAACGCCATCTCGCTCCTGGTATTGCCCAAACCAGGTATCTGGTAAGACGGTGAGATCGCGTATCTGGAATTTACTGGCGAACCAGGGAGAACCAAACACACAGGAAACAGGATCTGTACGTTTTAACAGGGCTTCCGTTAAGGACAGATCATCTTTCTCAAATTCCTCCTTTTGTTTCTTGACCCATGTCATCCAACTTGATCCAGTCAATTCACTTGGATCAATTGCTAGTTGTAGGTCAATTCCCCGCAGGAAGCTTTCGAGGCGAGATCGCAACGCCCCCTTAAAACTGGCTCCAGGAATGAACGGATGCCCCAGGGAATCTTTCACCACGGGCAGGTCAGAGCCAATCGGCTCCGTAGACCGCCCCTGGCTGATCCGAAGGGCTGTAACAGTGGTTAAAATGCCCTTCAGCTCCAACCGATTTTTGAAAACATCAAACATTATCAATCACCTTTGTTAAAAATACCTTCAGCCAATCCCTTCATTACGTTCCACATGATCGTGACCACCGTAATAGCGAAGTGATAGGACACCTTGCTTAAACTGACAACTTACCCTCTGACTGAGGGTGATTCTAAAGTGATCAACCAGAGTATTTCGGTAAGTTTCCAGTTGGAGACCACCATCGGCCTTGAGCGCAGCCCCGTTTCCTTTATCCTTGATCAATAAACCTGAGACTTTAGCCAAAGTCTCCTGCAGTTTGACCCGTTCTTTTTTGTCTTTTATGCTCTGGTAGTCCTTTCGAAAGGAGGGCTCATATTCCAGGTAGGGAAAATTCAAAAGTTCTTCTGAAAGTAATAAATCCTTGACTTGATTCCAGACCAGATTTCCCCAGTTCGATAGCATCACGTCAGTATCATCAACAGTACAAATCAAAGTCTCTGAAACCTTAGAAAGATCCTGTTTGCTGACACCTGTATCGGCTGCCATCAGGGCAAACTCTACAGCGTAGGGCTGAATAACCAATTCATCGACCTTGATTGGCAATCTGGGAATTCTGATCACGTCAGAATTTTTGCCCTCAAAAATATAAATAATTTCATCGGCATAGAACATACCAATGGTATTCAAATAGCCTTGTAGATTTTTGAAACTGCCTACCAGGTTGAAGCAAACCCAGTGACCTTTATTTTTATAGTCAGGAATGATGTCCTGCAGCCAGCTCAGCAGCTCATCAATGCCGCCGGAGAAACTGGCTGTGCTGTCTGTGGACAAGCCTGGCGGTACATAGGTTTCTACTATGAGTTTCTGGGCCTGGAGAAATTCTTTGACAATAGTTGTAGTCTCTTTTCCCTGGGCGGTATCCGTAGCGATTAGCCAGTGACAATCTTGTTTGCCTTGGTTTAACCGGTCTTCGTACAGCCCGTAGATACCATTAAGCTCAGCACTGGCACTGCGAATCTGGGGAATATTACCTTCTACCAGCTTTTGTTTAGCCCGCTGTTTCAGAGTCTCAATAATATCGAGAACCTCTTCAGGGATTTGTTCATGGCGGAGATTAGCTGTATCCCTCAACTGGTTATACCAGGTCTTCTCAGCAGGGGCTGAGCGGTTGATTTGATTGGTCAGCAAACTAGTGCCAACTGTAGAGATAACGACTTGAGGCATCATGAAGTAGAAAACCTATAAATATTTAAAATTACTTTTTTCCGTTCTTTAGATATTTGAGATAACGTGCGCCATAACCTAAGTAACGACGAATCAGTTCTATCCAAATGGTTTTGAGTCGATCACTACCAACTTCTTCAGCGATGGCTCCAGCACTTTTTTTAATAGAGTCATCAATATCCTGAATAATACACTCTGCTAGTGAACCCGAGCCGCGTCCCCATTTATCTTCTCGTCCTACTTGGTAACGCAGAAAATTTTTGACAACCTCTGGACTGTCTGTCGTATCTGACACACGCACAAGGTTACGAAATTGAGACTCTTCTAGCTTATCTTTGGGATATTGAGAATTATCCAGCGCATATTGAATTTTTAACACAAGCTCATCTTCAGCCTGTCGAATACCTTTTTGAATTTTGAGCTCAATTTGTTGAAAATCACTAAAACTCACGCTGCTTCCTCCCGAAATACGTTGTGAAACTCGTTGCAAATCTGTACCTGTCCAAAACCTTCTGGGGTGCGCTCGCCTACCCCACAATGTTCAAGCGTTTTTAGTGCGGGCTTCCAGTTGTCCAGGCTGGGGGTGCTAAATAGGTAGACCGCTCCCTTATTGGTCACCAGTTCTACATCCTTCATCAGCCCCCAGGCGGCATTCCACCCTGAACGGTAGTCATAACTACTGTAGGTGGCGTGAAGCTGTAGGCCAGAATCATTTACCCCCGTCATTGCACAAAGCATGGCAGGAGAAATAACGGTTGTACGGCGCCAATGCTCGGTCAAGATGGCGTCGGATTGGAGATCAAGGGTGAAAAACTGGTGTCCTTCTGGGAGTGGCTTTTGAGGATTGCTAAAGATGCAGCCCCATTCCTGCCAGCGATCTCGGCAGGCCTTGTTGAAAGCATCGATTCGCTGGATTGTATCACCCTGGCAGTCTTGAACCTTAGCGCTTATTTTAACCTTGCCTAATCCGCGGGATACGGCCCCCCCCAGACGGAACTCATTAGAGTTCAGATACTGGGCTAAAAGCTGGGCTAACCTGTCATCTTCTAGATAGATAGAGCTACTGAAGAGGGTTTCTGCCTTGTCCTTTCTCTGGGTCTCGTTAATGACTTGAATGCTGTAGAGCACCTGCTCTTGAGCCGTTGAACGCCTGCGGTTAATGCCCACTCGGGTCAACAGGCGGGTTTCCACAGAGTGGGCGCAATACTGCTGAGCCTTTCTACTGTAAAAACCCCCATAGGGCTCAACCCGCTGACCATCCTTAGGACAGTTGGGGTCATATAAATGTCCATAGGCCTCGGCACAGAAGCGATCGATGAGGGTATCGAAGACCCCCCCATTATCTTTCTGATCAGTTTTGAAACCAGGGGATGTTTTAGAGCTGACGGCAGTGGCAGGTAACACATAAACCGGTAATAGCGCTTCACCTTCACCCTTGCAGGTTGGGTAGGCATTGCTAAAAACAGCCGCCCCTTCCTCCACAAATAGGGTTTGAAAGTCGCCACCCGGTTGGTCAGGGTTGGCTGCCGACTGGCGCAGTATTTGACCAGCTACAGCCCCGCGAATTACCGAGCCGGGGATGTAGTCCATAGCCTCGCTGACGGAGGCTCCTGGCTTTTGACGCCCAACCGCTAGGGGTGAAAGGGCCTTAATCGCAAGTTGAATCTCCTTCATACCGTTGTCTCCTTGCCGAGAAACTCCCAGGCAGATGGGTCAATCCTTATGTCGCTGGTTTCCCAGGTCAGCCAGCCCAGACCAGCTGATTTACTGCCCCCCAGGGCGTGAATGTGCTTGATGGCCGCCATGATCAGAGCCTTAGCATAGGAGGGGCAGTTGGGTTCAAGGTGAAGCTCACCCCGAAACGGCAATTTCACATGAACGGGGGAGGTTTCTAAGAAATAGAGTTTTCTGTCTTCAGCCGTACCACGACGACGGTTAATCGTCACTCCGGGTCGCAAGACATCCGGTAGGCCTTTTGGATCCTCTGAGCAGATCAGGTCCTCCACCATCAGCCGCGATGGTAAGGCCGGATTGCCAAAAATTTGACAAATTAAACAATGATGTTGAGGCTGACCGTCAGCAAACCTGTCGTGGTGATTGATGGTGTAATCATCACGCTGGAAACGGTGGTCATGTAGACCAACCTGGGGGCACATGGCGTTTGGAGTGGGTGACTCACAAATCGGCCAGCCCAACCCCCGTGCTAGCTTTTCGCATTCATGGCGCAGGCGACCCTTTAGTTGAGAACCTGGTATCAGGAGGTGTCCACTGGCTGTGCGCACCACCGGCTTATCTGCCAATGAGCCAGTGGACCCACCAGCCCCTACGCAGAGGGCGCTATCAATATAGGCTGTGAGTTGAATAGCTGACTGGGTAACCGAGAGTAAATCAGCAAGTTGAACCATGACCTATACCTCCGCGGTGGTTGGTGATTGGGCGTTGGAGGTGGGCTCCTCCTGCGAATCAGAATCTGGAATAAAGGGATAAAGATCTACGAGTTCTCGCCAAATAGTCTCGTAGGTAGCCGTGCTATCAGCGGTTTGTTGATCTGTTTTCGCCCCCTCTACATACATCCAGGGAACAAGGTTGCCATCGTTTGTCTTAGCCTGGCACCAGGCATCTTCGAATTTCTCCTGTAATCTTTGCTTGGCCCGCGTGTTTTGTAGACGAGACCAAAAATAGCGATAATTCAACATGGCTGTGTGCTTACCCAGTTCTAATAAGCTACGAATTTGATAAAGTTGCGATCTCGGAAACTCTGCGTCTTTTAAGGCCTTGGCTGTTTCCAGCAAGCCACCAATTTCGTGAAGGGTATAGGGTGCGCTATAGAGCTTAAGTTTGACCCTTTGCTTAACCTCTAGGCCCGATTCGCGAAACTCTTGAACCTTAGAAGACAGCATTGTTACCGACTTCATGACCAGAAAGTCGATGGTGCCGCCATAGTAATTAAAGTTTTGCTTCAGGGTCTTGGCCTTTTTCTTGGCGGATTTAAGGAGTTGGTTAGTGAGATTCTCCGCATAGTAAATTGGCGTATCATCAGCCGTAATTAAGACCCCCGCCGACATGCTAAGTTGACATCGGGAGGGTTGCCCTTCCTCACTTCGATAGCGATGGATATTGGGGGAGGGTAGTTTAGGTTTACTCGAGGCTATGGCCAGGTTTTCATCCAGGCTAAGAGCCATGTTCTCAAATTCCTCGCAGAGAGTCTTTGCGATCTCCAGGGCTTGATTGGCAGGTACCACCAGCATCACATCATCGCCACCGATGGTTAAAACCTCAAAAGGATGAATGAACTTCCCATCTCGATCAGTAGTTTCCCCATCATCAATATTTTTGAGTTGATGGGGATGAAGGTGACGGGCTAGGGCTCGATAAACGGCCTGTTCCGTTGCTTGAGAAACGACCCAACTAAAATGTTTATAGCGTTCAGCCGTCTTAATTTTCTGGATATAGCCTCCCATGTTATTGCCATCGGCGTAGATATAGGCCACAAATCTCCCAGGTTTACTGGCATTGGCAATTTCACGGAGGGATCTCGCCTCCTTTGAGGTGTCCTCTAGCGGTTGAGCCTTGGGATTATACTGACTTGCCAGATTGGCATTCTCAGGCTTGACTAGAAAATCCTCAAATTTGCTAACCCAGCTTTTTAGTTCTCCTGGTTGCCAATCCTTCAGCCAGGACCTGTGATCAAACCAGGTGGTATTTTGGGTGTCTCGCTTCGACCTCTGGCCAGCGATGCGTTTACGGGCCAGGGTGTCAGAGAACCAGGGATCCCCCGGCAGATGACTAATTTGAGAGACAGCGGATCGACGTTCAGTGTCATCCCGTTTCAGGTAGGGATGGGTTTCAAACATCGGTGGATAGCGACGGCTGGGGCGATTGCTGCCCAGGACATCATGACCACTGCGCCGCTGGTTAAAGGAAATGGCCAACTTGGTAACCAGCTCGTTGAAACCCTTCCGGTTCTCAAACTGTTCTAGAGGGGTTCCCTCTGGTTTACCCTCTGGTTTGCCAAAATAGGCTTGCACCAGCACATGATGGTAGTGGGTCTGGTACCAATCCAGCCAATGGGTGCTACCGATCTCCTCCTGAAGTAGCCCAAACCGTAACTCCAGCAGGCGAAACCGGTCTCCAACCGCACAGGAATTAGCCGTTAGGGTTTCGTGGGTATAGCGCTTTTCAATGGCATTAGCCAGTTGATCCACATAGGCAGCAGGGCAAAAGGTCAGAATGTTGCCCCCTGTTGAATAGATTACTAATTCTGGAATGAGGGCATCCCGTAGCCCAGGGAAATTATCCTGATCATCTAGCCATTGTTCAACCGACTCCAGGTGGGGGTCACCAAAGAAGCCGGGTAGATCCACTAAGTTAATCCGGTCTAATAGGGCTGAAGCACCTCGAATATCCTGAAGTTTTGGTGCTTCGAATACGTATTGTTTAATCTTGGTGGCACCACCGTAAACCAAACCAATCGGTGTTGCGTGGTTCCAGAACTGGGGATAGCCCTGTTGTAACTGGGCCAGGGTCTTTGGAAAGGGAATATTTTCAAGATTTTCGGCCAGTTCCACGTAGGGCTGAGCTGCCCCAGGCACAGGGTCTCCAGCCCGCATGGACTGACGCATTTGCATCAGGGTATGGCGATCCAGGGAGGGCTGCTCACCACTCCCCCAGGCCAGGCACCAGGCGATCGCGATTTTAATTGAGCCTTGGTTATCAAGTTTATCCATTCGTTTCAATCCATTTCGCAATGTTCTCCGCCAACTGCGGCCATTCCTGCCGCCCAAACACCGCCACCCGGCGATCGCGCCCCAT
>CAYVMR010000114.1:0-7646 GCA_964452545.1 uncultured bacterium | reverse complement strand
GCCGGTGGGCCGCAATGTGGGGGCCGGCATGACCGGGGGCCTGGCCTACTTCCTGAACGAAGACGGCCACTTTCCCACCCGGGTGAACCCGGAAATCGTCAAGGTACAACGGGTGATTACCCCCGCCGGCGAGGCCCAACTGCGGGGTCTGATTGAGGCCCACGCCGCCCACACCGGCAGCCCCAAGGCCAGCCATATCCTGGCTAACTGGGCCACCTATCTGCCCCAATTCTGGCAGGTGGTGCCCCCCTCGGAGAGCGACTCTCCGGAAGCCAACCCGGATGCGGCAACCACAGATCGGGTGTTGACCCCGGCAAGTTAGGGGAGAAGGCTAACCGATATCCGATATCCTTAGTCCTAGAGCTCTGCTCGATATCCGGGTACCGCTCCCCTAACCAGGCTTGCATCTGCTGCACTTCTGTAGTTTTTACACTAATAATGGCCTGAGCAAACTGACGTATTTCAGGCCGGTTGCTGGACTGAAGCAACCGTTGGGCGCTGATAATGGCCTCTTCATAGTGGGGAATCATTAGACTTAGAAACTCAAACTCGTTACTAACCTACATCGTCTCGATGCCGTGGCAGTGATGGCCTAGCCTCGGTTTTCCTGGGTGCTTGGGCATCTTTTGGTAGAGGCCATGACCGAGGGATATTGCCTATTAGCAAGACCGATCTGGTTGTTTACAACCTACATTCCGCAGGTTGCTTTTGGTTTCCAGGTGTGTATGTAATTTCCAGTTGCTAAAGCCATTGAAACCTCGTTGGTCACGCTTCGAAACCCAGGGTCAACCTGAGTTGCGAAGTATTAAGCAGATGACGCGACGAGGAATCCGCTCCAACTCTGAAACCTTTGTCAAATATAGATCTCAGCTATTGCCTCTTGGCATACATATTGGAAATATCCTGTCAACCTGCGGAATGTAAGTTACAATTCCAAGTTTGCTGGTTTGGATTTTGGTACCAACCACCGACCAAATTGGGCATAAAGGGCAGGAATCACCAGCAGCGTCAGCGCAGTGCAGGTAAATAGTCCCCCCAGCACCACGATCGCCAAGGGTTGCAGGATTTCGTTCCCGGCTCCGCTAGCAATTGCCAGGGGCAGCATCCCTAACGCCGAGGTCAGCGCCGTCATCAAAATCGCGTTCACCCGGTCGAGGGAACCTGTGACGATGACTTCCTTAATCGGCATACCCTGGGCGAATTTGTTGTTGTAGTTATCCACCAGCAGCAGGCCATTGCGCACCGCTACGCCGAACAGAGTGATAAAACCAATCAGCGAGGCGATGGACATGACGCCACCGGTCAGCAGGATGGAGACAATGCCCCCCACCAGCGCCAGGGGCAGGTTGAGCATGATAGCAACGGTAGCAGGCAGCGACTTCACCGACAAGAACATCAGCACCGAAATTGCGATCGCTGCCAGAATACTGTAGACCAGTAGACTATTACTGGCCCGCTGCTCCGACTCAAACTGGCCGCCGTACTGAATGAAGTAGCCGCCGGGCAGCTGCACATTCTGCTGAACCTGGGCCTGAATATCCCCCACCACGCTGCCTAAATCCCGCTCGGCCACGTTGGCTGAGACCACAATCAGCCGCGACACATTTTCCCGATTCACCACGTTGGCCCCCATTCCGTAATCGACCTGGGCCACATCCCCCAGGAAAATGATTTCGCCCGTGGGGGTGGTGATGGGAATGGCGCCCATGGCATCCAGGTTGTTGCGAGCTGCTTCGGGCAGGGCCACGATGACGTCAATAGGTTGTTGATTCTCTGACACCTGTGACACCACTCGCCCATTCAGCGCCGTTTCCACCACCTCGGAGATAGCCACCATACTGAGACCATAGCTCGCTGCTGCCCTGCGATCGTACTGAATTTGCACCTGGCGAATGGGCAACTGTGGCTCTAGCTGGAGATCAACTACACCTTCAATCGGTTCGATTACATCGCGCAGCTGTTCGCCAATGCGGCGCAGTTCTGCCAGGTCGGGGCCAAAGATTTTGATGGCGATCGCGCTTCTCACCCCCGATAGCACCTCATCCATACGGTGGGAGATAAATCCGCCCACATTGGGGGCCACACCGGGCAGGGCCAAGAAGGCTTGCCGCAATTGCTGAATGCTGGCTTCTCGGTCTTCCAGGGCCAGGTCGCTGAGTTCAATATCCACATGGGCCATGTTCACCCCAGCCCCATCGGCATCCCCAGGGGCACGCCCTGCCCGCACCTGCACCCACTGATAGAGGGGATTATCTTTGAGGGACTTCGCCAAAGCGATGCCTGCCCCCTGGGTAATATTCAGGGAAACCCCTGGGAATAGCACCATGGAATTAACCAGGGATTTCTCCTGAAACTCTGGCAAAAACACCCGCCCCAGGGAGGGCACGATCGCCACAGTTGCCACCAGCGCCGCCAGCGCCATCGCCAGGATAACCTGGGGTGCCCGCATCGACAGATTTAGCAGTGGACGGTAGAGCCGCTCCGCCCAGCGCGACACAACGGTGCCTTCCTGAGGTAAGTTTTGATGGGCTAGCAGAATGGCACAAAGGGCAGGGGAGAGGGTCATTGCCACCAGGGTGGAAGCTACAATAGACAAAAGATAGGCCAAGCCCATCGGCGCAAAGATTCGCCCTTCTAACCCGGTCAGGCTAAAGATGGGGGCGAACACCACCACAATGATCACGGTGGAGAAAGTCACCGCCAGCCGCACCTGCACCGAGGTGTCGTAGACCACCTGGAAGGGGTGCTTAAGGTTGCCCTGGGCTTGGTTCGACCGCAGCCCCCGATAGCAGTTTTCCATATCCACAATCGAGTCATCCACCACCGAGCCAATGGCTACCACCAAACCGCCCAGGGTCATAGTGTTGATGCCGAGGCCAAAGGCGTTCATCAACATCAGGCCGATCAGCAGCGACAGGGGAATAGCACTGAGGGTAATGATGGCGGTGCGCCAGTTCATCAAAAACAGCAGCATGATCACTGAGACAATGCCAACGCCCTGAAGCAAGGAACCGCTGACATTGCGAAGGGCGGAATCGATAAAGTTGGCCTGTCGAAAGGTGCGGGTGGTCTGCACATCGCCAGGCAAAGTGAGCCGGAGTTGGGCCATGACCGCTTCCACCGCTCTGGTTACCGTGGGCGTATCCACATCGGGTTGCTTGTTGATCATCAGCACCACGGCGGGCTGTCCGTTAAAGCTGGCATCGCCACGCCTCAGGGCGGCCCCGATCTGCACCTGGGCCACGTCTTGCAGCAAAATCGGCTCACCGTTCTCGACTTTGACCACCGACTGCTGAAGGTCGTCAATGGATTGGATTTGGCCCAACCCGCGCACCAGCAACTCCTGCCCACCGCCAATTAAGAAACCACCGGACGCGTTGGAGTTTGCCCCACGGGCTGCAGCAGTGACTTCGTTCAGGGTGACATTGCGGGTTCTCATCTGGGCTGGATTGGCCAGCACCTGTTCTTGTCGTTCGTCGCCGCCGTAGACTGTCACCTGGGTTACCCCCGGTACCGCCAAGATTTGCTGTCTGAGGGTGCTATCCACCAAACGTCGCAAATCCATCATCGAGGTCTGGTCCTGGGCATCCAGGGTGAAGGCGTACATCAAAATTGTGCCCAAGGGTGAGGCAAGGGGCGAGAGTTCAGGCGTGTGGGCCCCCGCTGGCAGTTGACTGCTCACCTGTTGCAACCGTTCAGTGACGGACTGCCGTGCCTGGGCAATGTCGGCCTCCTGGTCAAACACCACACTGACCATCGACAACCCCACCCTGGAGGAAGAACGCACCGTAGTTACCCCAGGTAGGCCATTCACAACGCTTTCGATGGGGACCGTGATTTGGCTTTCCACCTGCTCCGGAGCCAGACCAGGGGCTTCGGTGTGAATATCGACCTGAGGCGGGGCAAATTCAGGGAACACATCCAGCGGCATTTGGGAAATGGTGAACACGCCCCAGATCGTCACCGCGATGGCGGCGGCCACAATAAACCACCGCTGGGCAATGGAGTTTTTAAGGGTCTGGTTCAGAAGAGCGTTAAACATTTCGGTCAGGTCTGCAAAGAAATATCAGCGACTACAGAAATTAGGGAGAAGCGGTACTGCCCGGAAGCTAAACTGCCCTCACCCTAAATCCCTCTCCCCAAGGGAGAGGGACTTTGAAGGATGCTCTAGCCCCCTCTCCTACCTGGAAGAGGGGCTGGTGGTGAGGGCTGCAAGGGAACCTATTACCAGAAGACATATCCCAAGCTCAGGTTGGAATTTCCCCTACTTATCCAAATAGGTGCCTTTAAAGAATTTGTTCTTTTTCTTACGGCTGCTCAAAACGGCCATCGTTCCGGTGCCTGCGGCAGCCACAGCCCCTAACACAACCAACAGCGCCACCGGAAATCCCCCAGAGGTCTGAACCTGTTGAGTCAGTTCACCAGGCTGAGCAACGGTTTCGCTGGTGGCCATCGGGGCTTCGCTGGTCGCCGGAACCTCGGCGGGAACCTTTTCAGTAGCGGCGGGTGCGGCCTCGGCGGTCTGGGTTTTGCGCGATTCGGCATAGAGGGTGAGGCTACCCTGGGTGACGAGTTGTTCGCCCACGCTCAGCCCATCGGTGACTTCAAGCAGATCTCCCTGGGTGCCGCCAAGGGTCACATCCACCGGTTCATAGAAATTTTCGTATCGTACAAACACCAGCTGCCGCCCGTTGTCATCCACCAGGGCGGTCATCGGAATCAGCACCGCACCGTTAACTACCGCCGCCGCCTCAATGGGGTTGACCTGAATCCCCATTAAGGGATCGGTTTCGACCTTAACCTGCACCCGGTTGACACCGCCCTCGGCCTGAAACTCATCGCCGTGGCCCACGTGGGCCAGCGCATGGGGCGCATTCAGCAGCGCACCCAGGGTCAATAGGGCAGAACTGAGTAACAGCGTCGGTTTCATCAGACCTCTTCATGGCAACTTGAACAAAAGCCTCTACATAGTGCCATAGGGGGGGTGAAATCCAGATGAAACAGCGCCTCTTTTTGTAAAATCAACCTCGTGGTGAGGGGCTGATGTCATGAGAGTATTGCTAGTAGAAGACGAGGAAGACCTGGGACAGGCCATCAAGCAAGTTCTGATGGGTGAAAAATACGTGGTGGATTGGGTCACTGATGGGGCGCAGGCCTGGTATTGTCTGGAAAACCATTGGGCCGATTACACCGTGGCAATTTTTGATTGGCTGCTGCCAGGACTGTCGGGGCTGGAGCTATGCCAGCGATTGAGAGCGAATCAAAACCCCCTGCCGGTGCTGATGCTGACCGCTTTGGGCCAGGCCGAAAACCGCATTGCTGGCCTCGATGCGGGGGCCGATGATTATTTGGTCAAACCCTTTGTGATGGACGAGTTGTTGGCTCGACTGCGGGCGCTGCAGCGGCGATCGCCCCAGCTCAAACTCCCACTCTTAACTGTGGGAGCCTTTACCCTGGACGATGCCAATAGCCGGCTACTGGTCCATCTGCCAAATCAACCAACCCAGGAAATTCCCCTGACCTTGAAAGAGTTTCAAGTGCTAGCTTACCTGATGGAAAACAGCGACCGTACCATCTCCGGCAGCAAGCTCCGCACCCAGCTGTGGGCTATTGACGAAGAGCCCGTTAGCAACGTGGTGGCAGCTCAGATTCGCCTGCTGCGACGCAAGTTTGCCCGTTATGGCTGCGGCTGCCCCATCGAAACCGTGCCGGGGCAGGGGTATCATTTTAAGGCTGGACCATGAACAGTCAGCAACTCTTTCGCCACAGTCGGTTGCGCCTGGCCGGTTGGTACGCCCTGGTGATGGGGGGAATCTTTAGCCTGTGCGGCTTTGCCATGTATCGCGCCTTGGTGCAGGCCAACTGGGCGGCCCTCGAACGGGAAATTGAGTCTACCGCTGGGACCCTCCACGATAGCTTAGAGCCCAGGCTGCCCCCCTCGGCAGATCCCAGTGACCTATTGCAGCAAATTTTCCCTGACCTCTGCCTGGTGGGCCAAGCCTGTAAACCTAACCCTACCCTGATTCAACGCCACACGACGGGAATTAGCGATCGCACTACCTACTACATCCGCCTGTTCGACCACCACGGCACTTTGCTAGCCTACTCGCCCAACCAACCCCTGACACCGCCCCATACCCTCAACTCTGCCTCCTGGCAAACCCTTCGGGCCGAGGGAGGCACCCGCTATCGCCAGTTCACCACCATTCTCCACAGCGTCGACAGTAGCCATCTCCATGGTGACGGCCAGACCCATCCCTCCTGGGGGTATTTACAAGTCGGCCGCACCCTGGCCGCCTTTGATGGGGAAGTCCAGCGTATCCAGTGGGTTTTGCTCTTCGGTATCCCCCTTGCCCTGGGCCTGGTGGCAGCATCGAGCTGGTGGCTGTCTGGTCTGGCGATGCAGCCTATCTACCGGGCCTACGAACAGCAGCAACAGTTCACGGCTAATGCCGCCCACGAGCTGCGATCCCCCCTGGCTAGTTTGCTCGCCACTGTGGAAGCCATCCTGCGGCTACCCCCCGCTCGGCAGCAGGATGTTTCTTCGATGCTCCAGACCGTAGAGCGCCAGGGTCGTCGCCTCAGTGAATTGGTCACTGACCTGCTGTTGCTAACCAACCTGCAACAAAACGCCTTATCCCGATCGTTTAAGCCCTGCTGCCTGAATGATTTGATTGCTGATTTAACCGAAGAACTCTCGGAACTGGCAACCGCCTCAGACATTTACCTAGCTCATCACCTGCCCGATCGTGAGCCCCAGCGTAGGATTTACGTCCTGGGAAATGAATCCCAACTTTACCGCCTCGTCTCTAACATTATGGCCAACGCCATTCAGTACAGTCCCCTTGGGGGATCGGTGCTCGTAAGTTTGGATGCTAGCGAACACAGGGCTATCATTGCTGTCACAGATACCGGAATTGGCATTCCACCAGCTCAGCAAAGCCACATTTTTGAGCGATTTTACCGGATAGACTGTGACCGCTCCCGTCAGACAGGTGGCACTGGCCTGGGGTTGGCGATTGCCATGGCGATCGCCCATAGCCACGGTGGCACGATTCAAGTTAAAAGCGAGGTTGGCCAAGGCAGTTGTTTTAGCATTCAGTTACCCAAAGTCGCTCCTACCGCTGTGGGCCAACCCGACAAAAAGGAGAAGCGATGCCCGGATTAGATTTCAGGAAGATCATCTCATGAAGAATGCTCGGGCCGCCAGTCTCCAAAACTTTATCGAGCAACGGCTGAGGGAAAAATCGCCCTAGAGAACGGCAAAGAGAAGGTTCTGGAACTGTTCGGTGAGCTGTTTGAAGATGAATCGTGATAGGGTTGGCACTCTGGTTGGGATTTTTGTTCTCGGGGGCCAAGTTTAGGGAATTGAGTGTATTCTAAAATATCGCCATTTGATAGGGAAATACGATAGATTTCGACTATCCCCGAAGACAGTGGTTAATGAATGGATACCCTGGAGCCTCAGGACCCCCTCAGCCAACCCGCCCAAGGGTATTCCCCCCCGTCAGGCCTCAGTCCGGCTGAACAGCGGCAACGTCTGCAGGAATTGGCGACGGTTTTTTTCCGGCTGGGGTGCATTGCCTTTGGTGGCCCGGCCGCCCACATCGCCATGATCGATGATGAGGTGGTGAGGCGACAGCAGT
>CAYVMR010000113.1:7328-7657 GCA_964452545.1 uncultured bacterium | reverse complement strand
ATTGGTAAAACGGAGGTCTGGGTCGGCGTTCCGGTTCGTTTTACCGCCGGATTAATCGATCACCGGTCATCTGGGCCAAGGCCGGCTGTCAGGCAGGGGATGGTCTGTACTCGTCTAGTCTGGTCTACACCGGACCAGGTTCAGTCTTCCCTAAGCCTGGGGAAGGGGCAGGGCTGTCGGGGGGGCGCTAAAACCATCTGTCACCATTAAATTTTGAAAAGAACTAAAACTATCTGAAAAATAGTGATCTAGGTTGGGGATGGGCTGCTCTAAAACACCATTCTAGTCGAACCAAAGTAAAGGCGATTTATTAGGTCTAAAAAGGTACA
>CAYVMR010000113.1:0-7318 GCA_964452545.1 uncultured bacterium | reverse complement strand
TCTACTTACGTCTTAGGAAGTAATAGACAGTTGCAATGAATCAAATCCCCCGGAATGATCTCTCTGCGATAGCAGTGCCTCCCTTTTCTATGACCGTTGGCATGAATATAGAGGAGTTGTGATGAACACTCAAGCCCTAGATGAACAATCCCAAGTCACCGATCTGAACCTGCGTTCAGAATCTTTAGAAGCTGGCACTATTAATCAGTCTAATTCCCTGGCCATTCAACTCTTCAATGGCCTTCAGTTGTGGGCGGCGGAGGCTTACATTAATGGCTTAGAATTGGCCGACCAGCCCCTCAAGCGCCTCCTCGATGGGGTGCTAGACCGGGTGCAACGGCACTATCCCCAACTGTTTGTGTCCTACGATTGGTTACTGAGGGAGAGTGAGCAACTGGCGGAGGGCTCCCGGGAGTTAATGAAGATCCAGTACGACCTGCCTACCCGGTTGTTTGAATTAATGCTGGGGGACAGTCCTGGTCTCTACCCGAAATATACAATGGCGCTTTGGGAGCGGGGCGCGAATTCCCTGGAGGAGGCCCAGCGTCAGATGCTGGATGATATTGTTGCTAAGGTGGGGGTGCAGGATGGCGATCGCATCCTCGACCTGGGTTGCGGCTGGGGAGCCTCCTGCAACTACCTGCTCAGCCAGTTTCCCAACTGCCGGGTGACGGGTCTCAACCTCAGTCGGCGTCAATGTGACTATATGCGGGCTAAACAGCAGGACCCCACCAGCGCTCTCAGTTCAGAACGCTTCACCCTCTGCGAGCAGGACTTTAACCAGGCTAACTTCGATCAGCCCTTTGACAAAATTTTGGCGATCGGGCTCTTCGAGCACGTGGGCAACCTCACCCAATCCTTTGCCAAGCTAGCTAGCCTGCTGAAGCCAGAGGGCCGGGTATTCATCCACTTTATCTCTAGCCACTTGCCCTATAGCAGCTACAGCCCCTTCCTCAACCGCTATATCTTTCCCCGCATGCGGATCTGGAGTTGCGACGAGGTGCCCCAGCACCGTGAGCACCTGGTGACCCGCGCCCAGTGGTACCTGAACGGCGCCAACTATGCCAAGACCCTGCAATGCTGGCTGGCCAACTTTGATGCCCATCAGGAGGAGATCGCCCGTCTGGACGTGGGCATGGACTACGCTAAGTTTCGCCGCATCTGGCGACTCGATCTGATACTATGCATCGCCTACTTTGATATGGATGGGGGGCGGTTGTTGGGCAATGCCCAGTATCTCCTAGAGCCGGCTGGTTGAGCGGGCTGAACCCAGGGTGGGGGAGGGCAGAAATCTCTAGACCAAGGGATCAAGGAAGGTATGACGATGGAGTACTATGACACCATTATTGTCGGTGCCGGCCCCGCCGGTAGCACCTGCGCCTGGAAACTTGCCCAGGCGGGGCGATCGGTTTTGATTCTGGACCGGTCCTCCTTTCCTCGCTTAAAGCTCTGTGCGGGCTGGGTAACGGAGGAGGTCTGGCGAGATCTGCAGATCTCCCCGGCGGACTACCCCCATGCCCTCCTCAAACTCTCCACCCAGCTTTACCTGGCCCCCCTACCCATGGCCCTGATGCCCTGGCCCACCCGCTGGGCCAACTACTCCATCCGTCGAATTGAGTTTGATCACTGGCTGCTGCAGCGATCGGGGGTAGCGGTGCGGCAACATCAGGTCAATCATATTGATTACCAGGATGACACCTACATTATCGACGGCGAACTGGCCTGCACCAACCTGATTGGCGCAGGGGGAACCGGTTGCCCTGTACGCCGGCGATTCTTTCCCCACCAGCGATCTCCAGAGGAGCAGATTGTAACCCTGGAGAAGGAGTTTTACTATCCCGATCGGGATGGCATCGCCCGATACTTCCTGTTTGATCGGGGTCTGGCGGGTTATAGCTGGTATGTGCCCAAAGCTGATGGCTACCTGAACCTGGGGCTGGGGGGCTTTAGCCGCTATTTTCAGACCAGTTCCCTGTCTATCCACGATCACTTTCAAGCCTTTCTGAAGGACCTGGTGCGTCGCCGGTTATTAAGCCCTGAGGTGGCCGTTCACCTCCATCCAGCCGGCTATAGCTATTACCTGGCCTCAGCCCAGGGGCCAATCAAGCAGGATCGGTGCTGGTTGATTGGCGACTCTGCTGGACTGGCCACCCTTGACTTTGGCGAAGGGATTTCCCCGGCGATTAAGAGTGGCCTGCTGGCTGCTGGGGAAATTTTAGGCGAAACAGTCTATACCCGTGAAGCTATTTTCACCCGTAGCCTGCGCCCCGGCTGGCAGTGGTTGCGGTGGCTCCTGCCCCGGTATAGCCCTAGCCCCGCGCAACGGGGGGAAGACCAGCCGGAACCCCTGGCCGGTTCTAACTTTTACTAATCAACTCTATCCTAGGTACTCTTACCCCATGGCTGCTCTGGTTCTCCTTAGCCTAATGGTATTTTTAGCAATTCTGGCCCTGGCCACCGGCCTTACCCTCATGGGTCGCCTGGGGCCCTGGGGAAAACGCCTGACCGCCGCCCTATGCCACACCCCAGGGCTAGATCTGGCGTTGATAGTGATGGTCTGGTTACCCTGGTTGGGGGGCTTTGTTCAGGCGGGTTGGGGTGGCCTACTCAGTGCCCTGGTGGGTCAGGTCCTGGCTACCCAGGTTTGGGTCTGGGGCCATCAGTGGGTTTATCGTCACCAGCGTCCCCAGGTGGGGATTAACGGCTATCTCAGCCAGCGCTATGGCTGGTGGCGTAACCATCTGGCCCTTTGGATTACTGCCCTGGTATTGCCAGTATTTTTCCTGATCCGGGCGGCCCAGGTGCTGATGTATCCCTGGCTAATCTGGTTGCTAGGCTTTAAAGCCTACGATCAACGGGAGTGGGTTAACATCAGCCGCCACCGGGTGAGGGGGCTGGTGGGCCATGACCTGCTCTGGTGTCTTTACTGTGATTGGATGACCGGTGTCTACGCCCTGGGGGCGGAAATGCTACGCAATGTGGAGTCCTTTTGGTGTCCGATTCGGTTCTACCACGATAAAAAGTGCGAGAACTGCAGTGTTGATTTCCCCGATATCAACCGCACTTGGATCCCGGCTGATGGCTCCCTTGAGGCTGTGGTTGAGGGGTTGGACGCCGCTATTCCCCGCGATCGCCCCTGGGTCTGGTCCAATCCCGCTGATTTTCCTCAAGGCCAGGAGAACTCTAACCCCACGCCAAAATGATCCGAGAGGCCGCGGAGCTCCTCGAGGCTGGGGGGCCAGGCGAAGGTACCCTGCAGGTGCACCGTCTGACTCTGGGCTACGCAGATATGATCGATATTGGAGTGTTGACCATCAATCAAACGCCGCACCGGGTCATTATCGCCAAAGGTCAAACAATCTAGATGGGCCTCCGCCAGGGCGTGGCGCAGGGCCTGCTTATTGCGGCGAGAGCCATAGTAGGGCAGCACGTTCAAATCCTGGTTAAAGTCCCCCGCGACAATTAATAAGGCTTCTGGATAGGCGGTTTGCAGGTCCAGCCAATCCTGCTGTTGCTGCCGCAGGGCCGTGATAAACGCCCGCTCATGGTCAGGGTCAGGATAGGGATTGTCCGGCAAGGGTAGGACGGTGCCATAGATCAGGCACGATCGCCCCTGGCCTAAATCCACCAGGGCACAGTTGGTTGTGCTGGGGTCGCTGGTGGCGACGGGACTGAGGGGCCAATGACGCACCCAAATTTGCACCCAGCGCCAGGTTTCCCTGGGGTCTTGGGACGGGGCTGCGCTAGCCAGGGTGCGATAACCTTGACCAGGGGCGATCGCCAGATCCGCCTCCGTCAAAACCCAGATATCTGCATTGATGCGCTGGAGCCAGGGCTGTTGGAGGGTAGCCTGGGGACTTTTGGGTAGGGTACGTTGAAGATTCCAGGTGGCTATTTTCATGCCGAGTTGCGGGTGATCGCGGGGAAACTGTAACAAGGCTCACTAAAACCCGACTGCCCCTGGCCTGTATAGCATCTGTAATACAAAGGCCGGCCGCTTAGTGGAATCCATGGAGGTAAAGGGTCTCGCTCTGCTCTACAATCAACCCCAGCCCGGTAACCAACCCCCGCTGCGGTTAGCCAGGCTAGTTTCGGGTTACTCCCTACCTTTTTCCCCCATGATTTCTTCCCCGGATCGGTCTATCCACCAAAACTCCATCTACTATGGACGACTGCTCAAGAACTTGCTGGGGTTATTGCAGGCCAGCTGTCGCCAAAGTTTTTATGAGGTGATTCCCAAGGGGGTGCAGGTATGGTTGCCCACTCAAGGACGGGGTATTTATCCCGATCTTTTCGTTGTCGCTGGCGAGCCCCTATTCCACCAGGGACAGGTCAATCGAGTGACTAACCCCTGTCTGGTGGTGGAGATCTTGCCCGACCTGACGCCGGCCTACGACCCCATCGCCAGCACCCTGGCGTTACGCCAGGGGCTATTTGACCCCTGTCGATCCATCCCCTACCTGCAAGAATATGTCTTTGTGCATCAGCAGGAGGTCAGGATAGAACAGTTTCACCGTTTGCAGGAAAATCTCTGGAGCCTGACCGTCCATGATCACCTGGCGGCCGTGGCCGAACTCCACCTTACCGATACCCGTTTGCCCCTCATGGAGGTGTACGATAAAATTGATTTTGTTAAAAATTATTGCGATTACCCATTGCCATGCTAGTTCTATCCGCCAGTAGTGGCAAAAATCTCGAGTTAGCCCAGGCCTTCGTCGCCGAGGGTGCGGGCCAGGGCCTGACCATTGAGCACATTCATCTACCGGATCTGGATCTGCCCCTCTACGGCACGCGCTATGGCGCCCATGGCCCCGGGCCCGGGCTGGAACGGTTGGAGCAAGCCTTGCGCAACCATGGGAGTCTGATTATTTGTGCGCCGGAGTACAATGGATCAATTCCACCCCTATTAACTAACGCGATCGCCTGGTTATCGGTCACCACTCCAGACTTCCGCGCCCTGTTTAACCAGCGTCCGGTCGCCCTAGCCACCCACAGTGGCGGCGGGCAGAAGGTCCTGTTAGCGATGCGACAACAGCTCGCCCACCTGGGTTGTCTGGTGCTGGGGCGAGAACTGTTGAGTAACTCCGAGAAGCCGGCTAACCCAGACACTATAGCGGCCTTGGTTAATCAACTGCAACAGCTGGAGACCTGAGTCATAGGTCCTTTGAAAAGGGTTGTCCTAGGTATCGCTTGCCGGAAGGATTTTTCCCTCAGCCCTGACGGATTTTTCCCCCAGTAGGCGACAATGGGGCAGAGTTGCGATTATTGCCGGGAGTCATACCGATGCGTTCTGATTTACAACGGGCTTTTGCCAACCGCACCGCCCTGAAAATCATTAGCGGTCTTACTAATTTCAATGCCCCCCAGGTGCTGGCGGTGGCCAGGGCGGCAGATCAGGGGGGGGGCACCCTGATCGACATGGCCGCCGATGCTGACCTGGTGCGGTTGGTGCGAGGGGAAACCCGCCTGCCTATTTGTGTCTCAGCCATTGATCCGGAGGCCTTCCTGGCTCCGGTGGCGGCTGGGGCCGATCTCATTGAAATTGGTAACTTTGACGCCTTCTACGCCCAAGGTCGAGAGTTTGGATCTGCTGAGGTGTTGCACCTGACCCAGCGTACCCGCCGCCTGTTGCCCACCCTTACCCTGTCGGTAACCGTGCCCCATACCCTAGCCCTGGATGAACAGGTGACCTTAGCTGAGGCTTTGGTGGCCGCCGGTGCCGATATCATTCAAACCGAGGGGGGGACGGCTAGTCAGCCCCGTCATGCCGGCCCCCTGGGCCTGATCGAAAAGGCCGCTCCCACCCTGGCCGCGGCCTACGCCATCAGTCGGGCGGTCCCCGTGCCCGTGTTGTGCGCCTCGGGGATTTCTGATGTGACCGCGGCCATGGCGATTGCCGCTGGAGCGGCGGGCATTGGCGTCGGTTCCGCCGTTAATCGCCTGGATAACCCCCTAGCCATGGTGGCGGCGGTGCGCCAGCTAGCGGAGAGCCTGCAGTCAGCCCCCCTGGCGAGTCGCCATCGCTAACGGGTCCTTTGGGCTTAACTCTGGCCCGGGCCAATGTTGTCGCCGCGCCTGGGGCATTGATCGCCCTAGGCCATCGGTATAGGGCCAGAGTACCCGATCAGCAGTTGGGGGACCCAGCTCAACCCCAGCCCTAGCCAGCACAGCCCCACCAGGCTCAACCAGGCCAGGGCATTGTCTAGCTTGGCCACCAGTAAGTCCACTCTGACCAATAGGGTGGCGGCTACCAATAGGCCCCAGTAGGCCACCAAACGGAACTGGGCAACCACCGCGATCGCCAGGGACGCTAACCCCAGGGCTAAGAGCAAATAACCCAGGTCGGAGTTAAAGCCCAACAGCACGGCCTGCCGTAGAAAACTCCGGAAAAAGGTGGCTCCAGCGGCTAGCAGCACCACCAGTACGCCGTTGACGGCCCACTGCCAAGGGGCTGTCTTGACACTGTGCAGGTAGCCGCCGTAGGTGGCAAAGGCCACCACCAATAGCACACTCGAGAACCAGGGACGGATCATGTCTTACTGACGGATCAAGGGAATAGAGGCATCATCCAGGAACCGGACCCCCACCGCATCGCCCACCTGCAACCCCAACTCGGCGGCACGCCCCGCCGCCAGCTCGATCACCTGGTCTACCAGTTGCCCCTGGGGGCCATAGGTGGGGCAGGGGTCTACCTCACAGGGGGGCACCTGGCTGGCCAAGGCCTGGATTCTACCCTGGTAGATAAACACCATATCCAGTGGGACGGGGACGTTTTTCATCCAGAAACTGACCGGTCGCGGTGGGGCAATGGGGAATAGCATGCCGTGATCGGGGGCCAGGGTGGGCCGATACATCAGGCCCAGGGCCTGTTGCTCTGGGGTCTGGGCCACCTCCAGGGAGATGGCCTGCCCCCCCAGTTCGACCACCGCCGTAATCGGTAGCTGTTGCCCCCGGGGTTGGCTGGGGGCCAGGGCCAGACCATGGCCGCTGGGCCGAGCCGGGCTAGGGGAACAGGCCAGACTTAGGGTCACGGTGGCCGCCAAGGTGATGGTCAGGGCGGCGCGGGGAATCAGGGAATACCAGGCCAATCGGGGCATAGCGGCGATGTTGGGGGGTAGGGTAACCAGGGAAAGTCCACTGCCATGATAGTGTAGAATGGTCCCTGCTGCCCGCTGAAAGGGCTTTATTCCCAATCTGGGGCGCCCCCAGCCCCCGAGCTCGGGCGGTGGCGGGAGACGGTAAAATATGGAAGCGAGTTTATTCCCCTTAATTGCACCCCGCTGTCCACCATGCGCATTTCCCTCAACTGGCTGAACCA
>CAYVMR010000112.1:0-7667 GCA_964452545.1 uncultured bacterium | reverse complement strand
TAATACACATGGCGACGCAGCCACTGGCCTCCAGGTAGCGGCATTTTTCAATGTGGACGCCACTGCGCTGGCGCCGCCAACCTGAGGGCTGGTCAGGGGACGCCGGCACCTCCACCTCCCTCACCTGACAGGGCCCCACCAACCACTCAAACAAGCGGGTAGCAAACCAGGCATTCAGCTCACACACCCGTTGCCCTGGGACAAACAGGTGCCGAATCAACCAGAGGACAGGACCCGGCACCAGGGCCTGCAACACCCGGGCCACCAGGGCCTGCTGTTGATCGGCGTTGCGACCCTCCATAATTCGCTGGGAGAGGGCCACAAAGCCCTCATAGCCCGGTTGGATGGTGGATTGCCCCACCACCCTAGCCATTTTGTGGCTAAATAGCCAGATAAATAACCGGTCAAACCAGTTATCGGTGTAGACCGTGGGGACGGGGAGAGGGGACTGATCAGGGGATGCCATGGCAGGGGTTTGAAAACATCGGGGAGCGGCTAGCCAGCGCCCTGGGCCAGACAGTCAGCCACGGGATCGTTGGGGGGGGGGGAGCTCAGGGAAAAGGCATGGCCACAGCCACAGGTATAGCCCGCCTGGGGGTTGCTAAAGCGAAACCCACCCCCCATCAGGTCCTCCGCATAGTCGATGGTGAGCCCGGTGACCAGGGGAAGGACATCGGCGGACAGCAGAATCTCAATTTCCCCACAATTGACCTGGGTGTCTCCGGCCTCCAGGGTGAAGGCTGGACTGAGCTCATAGGTCCAGGCCGCGCAACCGCCAGCCTGGAGGGCTAGGCGCAGGCGATGGGTGGGCTGGGGTTGCTTCTGGAGTAAACGCTGCAGTTCTTGCAGCGCCGATGCACGTAGGTGAATCATAGGCGGTCGATAGCCGGTCCAGAGCCGGTTGAGAACTTAGGTGGGGAGACGCGCTACCCTCCGGCAGATGGGGGAAGGAACCTGACTCCACATATTTCTGTCTTATCTTATCGACTTACCCTAGAAAATCACCACCGTCGGTGGCCCGGATAATCCCCCCTGGGTGCCCAGGGCTAGGGAGGCGGGCCTAGATCGACTGGAACCGTTGTGGATCTACCCAGTTGCCATGCCCCTGATTTGCGCCATGTTCCAGTTAATCAGGCCCCTGGTGGGCCGCCGTAGCCATTTTGTCTGGTGCGCTGGGATTACGGTCCTGGTTAGTCTGGCCTGGGGGTTGGGCCAGGCCTTCGCCCAACCGGAGGCAACGGCGGCGGTCACCCTGGGCGATCGCCCCCTATTTACGATTCAAGCACGACAATCCTTCCCATCGGTGGCCGAGCGGGCCCAACGGATCTCAGCCCGCCTGGAGGCCGCCGCCCAGGATCAGACGGTGGGGCTGGATCAGCTCAGTCTGTCAGACACCGAGTTTGGCCCCACCCTCTACGCCATGGATCATCTGCTGATGACGGTCAGTCAGGCGGACGCCGAGGGCACGGGGCTGAGCCCCCAGATCCTGGCCAAGCAGCATCTCAGCACAATCCAACAGGCCATGGGACAGTATCGGCAAGAGCGTAGTGCCGAAGCCCTGGGTCAAGCGGCCCTGATCGCCTTTCTCTTTACCCTGGGGTTGACCCTGACAATTTTGGTGCTGGCCAATGTCATGCCTCAGTTTTATCGTTGGCTGGATCGGCAGCAGGACCGGTGGGTGCCCAATATTCGATTCTACAACGTCGAGATCTTAACCGCCAGCCAGCTCACGACTGGGGTACAGGTGTTTACCCGAATCCTGCACAGTACCCTGGTGCTGCTGCTGTTGCTCCTCTATTTCTCCTATGTTCTAGGACTGTTTCCCGCAACGCGGAAAATTGGCCAGGGCATCTTTGGCTATGGGGGTAGGGCACTCCAGGCCATCGCGGATCGTTTTTTGAATTACCTACCCAACCTCCTCACCATTGCCCTGATCCTGATGGTAGTGACCGTTGTGCTGCGAGTCGCCCGCTGGCTGTTTAATAATTTGCGACGAAGACGCTTGACCATTGAGGGATTTTACCCAGAATGGGCCATTCCCACCTATCGGTTAGTGCAGTTTTTAACCCTGGCCTTTGCCCTGGCGGTGGTTTTTCCCTACCTGCCGGGGGCGAATTCTCCGGCCTTTCAGGGGGTGTCGATCTTTTTTGGTCTGCTGGTGTCCCTGGGGGCCGGGGGGGCAATTCTCAGTGTGGTGGCCGGGTTTATTTTGATTTACACTCGGGCCTTTGTGGAGGGCGATCGCATCCACTTTGGCGACGTGGAGGGGTTTGTGGTAGAAAAATCCCTGTTTGTCACCCGCCTGCGCACGATCGAAAACATTTTGGTGAGCGTTCCCAATGTGGCCCTACTCAGCAGCAATATCACCAACTACAGTGCCCTGGTGCGCGAGGATCAAACCCCGCTGATCCTGACCACCACCGTTACCCTGGGTTACGATGTGCCCTGGCGCCTGGTGCACGATACCTTGATTGCCGCCGCCCAAGACACGTCCCACATTCTGACTGACCCCAGCCCCTCGGTTTGGCAAACCTCCCTGGATGACTTCTACGTCAGCTACCAGTTGCGGGCCCACACCATCCATCCAGAGCTCCTGGGGGAGCTCTGTTCGGAGTTGTGCCAACATGTTCAGGACCGCTGCAACCAAGCTGGCATCGAGATCCTATCTCCCCACTACGGGGCGATCCGAGATGGCAACACCAGCACAATTCCGGCCACCTACCTACCCGCTAATTACCAACCACCGTTTTGGAACCTGCCCCCCCGGAGTCAGTGATCGCTTTGGCCAGGGCGGGCAAGAACGGGTGGATGCGGTCAAGGGGAAGGCCGGGTAGTCGTTCTGGCTGACCGGCTTCGACCAGCCCTGACGAGGCCGTCCGCCCCGTTAACCAGGGCTACGGCTATTCGTAAACTCACAGCGTTGGGTCAAGGCCACCTGCAGTTGGCGTTTATACTCCTCGTTATCTACCACATAGGCGCCAAAGCGGGCCAGGTGGGGGTTCATCATCTGGGCATCAAATAGATTAAAGTGCTGTTGCCGCAGATGGTCCACCAACTTCACCAGGGCCACCTTTGATCCCTCCGGAATTCTAAAAAACATGGATTCGCCGATAAAGGCACCGCCGATCGCCAACCCCAGCACCCCCCCCGCCAGCTCATCCCCCTGCCAGGTTTCAAAACTGTGGGCCCAGCCCGCCTGGTGCAATTCGCCGTACACCCCGATCAGCTCCTCGGAAATCCAGGTGGTGTCGCGATCGGCACAGCCCTTAACGACCGCCTCAAAGGCTCGGTTAATGGCGACCTGAAATCGGTTTTGATTGAGCACGCGACGCAGCGATCGGGGATAACGAAAGCGCTGATCCAGGGGAATCAGGGTGCGCTGCCGACTGGAGTACCAACCCAAATGATCGCTGTCCCCATCCGCCATTAAGAAATAGCCCTGGGAATAGCCCTGAATAATGGCATTGATATCGTAGCTATTGGAAACGCTCACTGAACTGAACCCTAGGGGACCGGTGATCGGGCGGTAAATCCCATAGGGCCATTATGGCCCGCCGCGGTTTCCCCTGCCAGGCTAGGCCAGGATTTCCAGATAATCATGGATCAAATGGCGCCGACTGGGTTGGCGCAGTTTTTGCATCGCCTTAGATTCGATCTGGCGGACCCGTTCCCGTGACAGGTCTAGGGATCGACCAATTTCCGCCAGGGAATAGGTGGTGCCATCCCTCAAGCCAAAGCGCATATTAATCACATCCTGCTCGCGGCTGGTTAACTCTGCCATCATCTGTTGTAGATCGTGCTTGAGGGACTCTCGCAACAGAATCTCCTCCGGGGAGGCGGTGGTGGCCTCCAACAGTTCCCCCAACTCGGTGTCCCGGTCCTGCCCGACCCGGCTTTCCATAGAGATAGCTCGGGGTAGGCGGAGGAGCACCTCCCGCACGTCCTCAGGACTCATGCCCAGCGCGTCTCCGACCTCCTGTAGAGAGGGAGAACGACCGTTTTTTTGCATGAACTGACGTTGGATTTTTTTGATTTTGTTGATCTTTTCAGTAATGTGCACTGGCAGCCGGATGATGCGGCTTTGGCTGGCCAGGGCTCGGGTAATGCCCTGGCGAATCCACCAGTAGGCGTAGGTACTAAATCGGTAGCCCTTGGTGGGATCAAACTTTTCCACCGCCCGCTCCAGGCCGAGGGTGCCTTCCTGAATCAGATCCAGCAGATCTAAGCCGCGGTTCTGATATTTTTTAGCGACCGAGACCACTAGGCGAAGGTTGGCCTTAATCATGTGTTCCTTGGCTCGTACCCCATGGGAAATCCGACTTTCCAGCTCAGTCAAGGAAATTCCCCCCAAGGTGGCCCAGGCTTGCTTCCCCGTGGTTAGGGTCAGCTTCAACGCCGCTGGGGAGAGGCCCACGGCCGCGGCCCAACGGCTTAGGGAGGGCCGATGCCCCAACTGGGAGGAGAGGCGATCGCGGGTCTGGAGGAGACTATGCAGGTCGTAGAGCAAGCCCCCCTCGGCGGTGGCGGCTTGCTCCAAGCCATGCAGTAGCTCCATATAGCTACGCACGTGGCGGGCTTCGGCCACTTCTTCATCACGGGTTAACAGGCGCACCCGACCAATATCCTGCAGGTAAAGCCGGACCAAGTCAGTGGTGGAAGAGTGTTTACCAGCCGCAGGGGAGGTTTCGGTTACGGCGGAGGGGTCTAAGTCGTCTTCATGCGCCTTCTCGGCTAACGCCAGGGCCCTCTTTGCTGACCCCCGGCTCAAGTCACTGGTGGCCGCAGGGCGGACGCGGGAGACACGGTCGGATTCGTAACGGGGTGTTGCTACCATGGGAGGTTACCTAGTCGTGCTGAAGGACCACTAGTTGAGCCTGGTCTTAGATTTCCCTATAGCAGAGCCATTGAAACAATCGCCCTATAGCCCCGGCCTGGGTAGGCGTTCTGGCCAAAGCGATCAAGCCACTGGTTTCCTCCACCAATAGTGTCTGGTTTCGGAGGTCTGATGTGGCCTCAGCTCAGGGAGGTCTTAGACCGTCAACTGATATAGCAATTTACGTGACCTGTCAGCCTAATTCGTGGAAATTACGGATGACTTAGCGGAAATCTCACATTCAGGTTGGGGATATCTAGAGGTGATGAGGATAGGGATTTTTTTTACGGATACCAGGGAAGAGTCAATCCCTAGCCGTCAGCAGGGCCAGGAAGGGCTGGAATATTCTAAATCTGGCCTGAGGGCTTCGGCTTCCCGCAGGTAGGCGTGCTGGACGGTAGCTTGGCTGGGGGGCAATTGCACATACAGGAGCAGGCGAATACAGCGGGGCAGGCTGCCAGCGACGTGCATATGTTGGACATCTAATAGGGGAACCTGGTTCCATCCGGGGCGCTGGCGGGCGATCGCGGCTGGGAAAAGGGCATCCAGGTCGCGGGTGACGGAAAAGGTGGCGCTGATAATACAAGCGGGATCGAGCCGGTTACGTGCCTCGAGGGCCTCCAGGAGCTCTGTAACCGCCTCCGCCATGGCCGTTTTGGAGTTTTCCGCCGCTGTCACCGCCCCCCGAATTGCCCACACTCGCCCACTCACACCGAGTCCTCCCAAGATGTTATCGTTCCCTGGCCCAGCTTTCTATCCGTGAGGGCAAAGCGCAGCCAGGGGTGCGATCGCAGAAAACGATTGACTTTTTCCGCTCCCATCCTACCTTCTCTGAGGGACGATAGCGCTAGGGACGATAGAGCCACAGGGGTAAGCCGCTGGTGGAACGCTCAAATTCTAGCCACTCCAGGGTACTGCGCAGCGATGACCAGTCCTGAGTACCGGCCACTGGGGATAGCACCTGACTCTCCCCGGGAAGCAGCCGTCGCAGCCCGCTTTTTTTATCTCCAAAGGTGATGCACTCTGCCTTGTCGGGGTTGAGACCGGCGAGTTCTGCCGCCCAGCGCTGGGCTTCCGCTTCGCTGCCCAGACGATCTACCACCCCCAGCGCTAGGGCCTGTTCTCCGGTAAAAATCCGACCATCGGCGAAGCAGCGTACCGCCGCTTCGCTCAGGGACCGGGCCTCGGCAACGGTTTTGACAAACTGGCTGTAGCTAACGTCAATCAGCTCCTGCAAAATGCCTTTCTCGGGATCGGTGAGCTCCCGATCAAAGGCCAGGATATCCTTGTAGGGGCCGGATTTGATGACCTTAAAGGAAACCCCGACCCGCTCCAGCAGCCGTTCCAGGTTGTTACCCCGCAGGATCACCCCAATGCTGCCGGTGATGGTGCCAGGGTTGGCCATAATATGGTTGGCCCCCATGCCAATGTAGACGCCCCCCGAGGCCGAGATATTACCGAAGCTGGCCACCACCTTGATTTTTTCCGCCAGTCGCCGCAGGGCGGTGTAGATTTCCTGGGAGTCACCCACGGTGCCGCCGGGGCTGTCAATCCGCAGCAGCAGCGCGGGAAAGCGCCGGGCTTCGATGTCCTTGAGGGCTTCCAGGACTCGCTTGCGGGTCGCGGCGCCAATCACACCGGTGACTTCCAGACGAGCGATGGACTTGCGAGAGCGGGGGGGAAAGGGCCAAACCATAGGGTTATAGATGGAGAAAGATAGCACGTGGGCCCGTTAGAGACGGCCACCTGAGGGACGACCCGGACAGCCGATTAACGGGTACTGCCATTGTAGCCAATCTCCGCCGGTCAACTGAGGGCCTGGTAGACTCTGGCATAAATCCAGCGACGTCTCTTGACTCCTGAGTGCTGACTCCTGGCCCCCGTCTTGAAGCGTCGCCTCATTGAGGCCGCCAAGTACTAGCCCAGCCCCAGGGTCAGGCTCCAGCTCAAAATCTGGCCCGTCGCCCCGGGGGCGTGATCGATCGCCCGTAGTCGCCAATCCCCCTGGACAGATTGTCCCAGCAGGTTGATCAGCACTGGGGTGGTGGCGAAACTATAGCGCTGGCGCAGTTCCCGTTGCCCCCCCAAGGTGCGCCCCTGGATCAAGACCTCAACCCCCCTGGGGGCAACCAGGGTGAGGCTCAGATCCCCGAGAAAATCATGGTCGATCTGCACCTGCACCTGAATATCCACCAGGGTGCCGGATTGATTTACCCCCAGGGTGCTATCGATGGCCTTAGCGGGGTAATCGGCAATGGCCACAGGGGTGACCTGCTCCACCTTGACGGTCTGGGTCAACCGCCTGGTCAAGGCTCGGCCCTGGGCAGCCTGAACGGCGGCAAAGGCGTTGACCTTGCCATAGCCAAACCACTGGGAGTGGCCCTGGCCGTTGTAGCTGCCATAGCTCAAGCCCAGCTGGGGGTCAGGGTTGGAGTCGACGATCTTATCGGCGGTGGTCTGGAGGATTTCCCGCACTTGGCGGGCGGTGAGGTGGGGGTTAATGCTCAGGATTAGCCCCGCCACCCCCGCCACCACCGGGCAGGCACTGGAGTGTAGTGGCCGGGGTCATAGCCGGCGGCATCGCCGCGATCGCTAGTAACCATGCCCAGCCCCGGTAGGGCCCGGCGGATTTCTGGTCCAGTGGGCACCGTGCCCACCTGGGGCAGGGCCATATTAGGGGGGGCGTTATTGCTGGGAGCAGCGATGGAGATAGAGGGTCCCCAATTACTATAGGCAGCCTTGGTGGCCAGGCTGGTACAGGCGGCCACGGCTATCACGTCGGGGTGAACGGCGA
>CAYVMR010000111.1:0-7719 GCA_964452545.1 uncultured bacterium | reverse complement strand
GGTGTCTCACTCTATCGAAAACCGCTGTAGTCAAAGTATAATGTTAAGAATTCTTTCTAGTTAATCCTTTGTAATTCGCTATGGCTTTCTTCCGTTCTTACATAGCACCTCTGCTAATTGTCTTGATTTTCATGGTGGCTATGTTAGCGGTCAGTGCACGGTTTTTTATTCCCAACGATATGATTGCACCTGCACCCCTTGACAATGTCGGGGAACCTTTATCTAGAGCCCCGGGGAATGGCATGGAAGTAGCTAAGGCTCCTACCCAGTAGGCGGTGTAAATGGGGATTAGGTCAGAAAATGGGAAACAGCCGCCTACCCATTTTGAATAGGTTGGCGCCAAGGTTTAGAAATATTGAATTCCATCGGCGGTTCACTGTAAGGGACGGTCGATAGCTTTCTCCTTAGCTGTCGGTTTTACCGAAAGCTAAGGCCCCTATAGTATGCTTAATGGACTGCCTCAGGGCAGAGGTTAACCTCCTCTGGACCCAGCATTTCACTGGTCTTCAAATAGTCCTGTAGCCAGTCACAGGCGTAGTCTATGGGATGGAGGCTGGCGATCAGGGGTAGATCCCAAACAATGATCTGGCTGTCATCGCTGCCGGAGTAAAGGTAGCGACCCTTGGGGTCAAAGGCGAGACTGGTGATTAATCCGTTGTGTCCAGGTAGGGTATTTTGCAGTTGGCCCTCTCGATTCCACAGTTTTACGGTGGTATCAATGCCGCCGGTGGCGATGGTTTGACCATCGGGGCTAAAGCCGACACGGGTGAGCCCCCGGCTCTGGGCGGGAATACGTTGATGGTGTCCATCGCTCAGCCGCCAGAGGTGCAGGGTGTCATCCAGGCTGGCAGCGGCGATTTGCCGGCCATCGGGGCTGATCGCAACGCCCCAAAAGGGTCCCCGTTGCTGCACCAGGGTAGCAAGGTGGCGGCCATCCGGTTGCCAGAGTTTGACGCTGCCATCCTCACTGGCGGAGGCCAGGCGCTGGCCATCAGGACTGATGGCGAGTTGCCAAATGCGGGAGCGGTGGGCGGCAAAGCTCCCTTTAAGGTCTCCCTCTGGGGTCCATATGCGGATCGTGCCGTCATCACTGCCGGTGGCAATGTAGTGATCGCCGGGGTTGGGCTCGCCTGGAGAGGGGGGACTGACTACCACACTAAAGGTCAAACCAGCATTAAAGGTGCGTTTCCAGAGGGGTACCGGTCGCTGCTGCTGCAGTTGAGCGATAGGGAAGCGCTGCAGATCGGAAAACCCCGACGTTAATAGGATGTTGCCCGTAGCCTCAAACCCGACACCGCGTTTTTTTATGGCTAAGGTGGCGGTGGGCACAAAATTTCGCCAGAGAATTAGGCCATCGGTTCCAGCTACTGAGGCGATGGTCTGCCCATCGGGGCTGGCCGCAATGTCCCAGATCGTATCCGTATGGCCCGTAAGGAAGCGCAATAGATAGCCGTGGCGTTGCCACAGCCTGACCGTACCATCATCACTGGCGGTGGCGGCAAAGCGGCCATTTGCCCCCACCGCCACCCCTCGAATCACGGCCCGATGGCCCCGCAGGGTACGGATGTAGGTCCCGTCGGTTTGCCAAATCGTGAGGGTGTTGTTTTTGCCGCTGGCGGCGATCACCTCCTCGTCGCCGTCACAGTCTACCCCCAGTTGGGCGGAGGGGTCGGGGGGCTGGATGCTGTACTGCAGGTTCCCCGCCCCATCCCACACCTTAATCGTCTGGTCAGCACTGGCGGACACCAGGGAGTTAGACCCAGGGCAGTAGGCAAGGTCCCAGACCTCAGCTTGGTGACCCCTCAGGGTTGGTAAGGGCTGCCCCTCTAGTGTCCAGCGGGGGATGCTGCCGTCGAGGATGGCGCCAGCGAGGGTAGTGCCATCGGGACTAAAGGCGACATTCCAGGCGATTTCGGAGGTGGGCAGGATGGTCTGGAGGGTGCCATCAGCACGCCAGAGTTTGATGGTGCGATCGCTACTAGCCGAGGCCATCAGGCGGCCATCGGGACTCACCGCCACCCCCCAAACCGGCTGCCCGTGGGCCTGAATATGGTGGAGTCGCTGGCCATCTAAGTTCCAGACCTGCAGGGTGCCGTCCAGACTGCCCGTCACCAGGCGATCGCCGGTAGGGCCAAAGGCCACCCGATGCACCGTGTCTTGATGGGGCAGGGTGTGCAGCAGGGCACCATTCTTAGTCCAGAGTCGGGCGGTTTTATCATTACCACCGGTGAGAATATAGCGATCATCGGCGCTGATATCCACGGTCAGCACCCCGCCTGCGTGGCCGATCAAGCGATTATATTCATTACTGCCAAAGACGGCCCGGTTCAAAGCCCGCTCCACCTGGCGTTGGATCTGCCCATCAGGTCGAAAAAGACGCCCTAGAGCCCGCTGGGCGCGGATCGCCGCCACCATGGCATCGAGTTGCTGATTGTCGGCAAATAGGCCCTCGGAGGCCGCGGCCAGGGCTCTGACCTCACTGAGCTTGGCCCGTTGATACTGGTGCCAGGTAAGGGTACTTAGCCCCAGGGCGGCCACCATGGCCGTTGATACCCCCCCCAGGAGAATGGTTTTGAGCCGACTGACCTGCTGCCGCTGGCGCAGGCGAGCGTTTTCCGCCTGCAGTTGGGTGGTTTTTAGTTGTTGTTCGATCTCCTGCTGTTTGGCGGCCTCACTGGCCTGTAGGTACCGATAGTCGAGCTCACTCAGGCTTTTGCCCTGCTGCCAAGCCTGGGCCTCCGCCAGGGCTGGTCCCCGTAGCAGGTAAGCCGGATCGCCTTTGCCCGAATCTACCCACCGCTGTAACAGGCTGCTATAGGGACGCAGGTTGGCCAGAGCCAGGGCGACCCAGTCAGCGTTGAAGATGGCGCGGTAAATTTGATTCTTGACCTGGATCTGCCCCCCCTGGCGACTGACCAGGCCGGTTAACAGCAGGGCGGTTTGCTCCTGATCACCGCAGTGAGCGATCGCTGGGGAGCTGAGCAGCCTTTGATAGAGGCTGAGCAACTGGCCCGCCCGTTGGCGGTGATGCACCAGACGATCGCGAATGGTGCGCAGGTGCTGGGGTTCATCCTGGGCCTCCCAGTTTTGAATAACCTGGTCTTGCACCAGATCCGTCACCCAGGCGAGGGCGCTGGTGGGGGTCAAGCGGGGTAGGGGCTGGAGCTGGTGTTGCTGCCACACCAGACGACAGAGTTTTTGAGTCAAAAAGGGTTGTCCCGCCGTCCAATGTAAAATAGCGGCTAATAGGGCCTGGCTCTGGTCGGGGACCAGGCCTAACTCCCTCGCCAGGGGCTGGGCTTCATCCAGGGAAAATCCTTCCAGGGTAATAGCTCGACCGATGTTAAAGGGGGTGCGGTGGCGATCGCGGATTAAATCCGACGGCGTAGCCACCCCAAAAAGGGCAAAGGTGAGCCGTTCCCAGGTTGCATCGATGGCCCGCTGGTTATAGCTATAGCGAATCAGAGCGAAGAAATCGTCAACGGCAAACCCCAGAGCTAACAGGCTATCCACCTCATCAATAAAAATCCCGATCGGTTGCGGAGGCAGGCTGTGAACAATCTGCTCCAGACAATCGGCTAACTGCTGCTGGGGGGCCTTTTCGGGCTGACTCGACCACCAGCTCTGTAACTGCCCATAGCTACCCAAGCCCAAGCCTAGCCAAAGCTGGGCGCAAAGCCCCTTGTACCACTGTTGGGGGGTAATGTCCTCGCTCCCCAGGCCGGTTAGGTCGAGGGCCAAGCATCGCCAGCCTAATTGGCTAAGGCGATGTTTAGCCTGCACCATCAAGGAGGATTTGCCCATCTGTCGGGCGGTGAGGACGTAGCACAGATCTCCCTGACAGAGGCCTTCGTAGAGCGTTTTATCCGCCTGGCGCTGAATGTAGGTGGGGTGATCTACCCGCAGGGTCCCCCCTACCTGAAAGGGCAGGGAGGGGCTGGAAACCATGGCACTTTGCTTCGCCACCGACTTGCTCACCACTGACGTTAGTAGAGGGACTGCATCAGGCGCTTACGATAGGTGAGGGTGAGGTCGGCCTCATCCCCCAGCAGCTTAAAGATGGTCAGCATGGCCTTACGGGGGCCATCCTGGCGGAACTTGCGGTCCTTTTGCACCAGGGCCAGGAAAATCTCCAGGGCGGTGGGGTAATCCTGGGCCAGGGTGGCCTGGCAGCCCTGCCGGAAATCCAGTTCCAGGGGGGAGAGGGGGGCGGAGTCAGGGAGGGGTTCCGCCAGGATGGCCTGCAGGGCCAGCAGTTCCCCCAGGGCTTGACGCCGTTGCTCGAGGTGGCGATCGCTGGTTGTCACCCGATCCAGATACTGCTGGACACTACTGACATCGCCCCCGGCCAGGGCTTGCTGGGCCGCCGTCAGCAAAACTTCAGGGTGATCAGGATAGTGCTGTTGCAGGTGGGCCAGGGCCCTGGCCAAGCCCTCCTGATCGCCACTGGCCTGGGCGCTGTGCAACGATTCCAGGGCAGAGGTGAGGGGGGATTGGGCACCAATCCTGGCCAGCAACTGACGAATTTGGGGCTCGGGCCAGACCCCCACAAACCCCTCCTGCACCTGCCCCTGGGTCACCACCCGAACATCCGGGACCCCCTCCACGCGAAAGGTCCTAGCCAGTTCGGGGTTGCTGTCAATGTCCACCTTGGCGAGGGTAATGTCATACTCCTCAGCCAAGGCTTCCAGGGTCGGCTTCAGCAGCTGGCACGGACCACACCAGGTAGCGTAAAAGTCCACTAACACCGGATGGTCGAAGGATTCGGTCAGCACCGCGGCTTCAAAGTCAGCCTCGGTAACGGTAATAGACTGTCCCATGGGTTACTCCACTATAGGTATTTCAAACATGAACGCCCCCTTCACCTAGACTTAGTCGATCACCAACGCTACTTTTAGCCCTGACTTGGCCCACCCTTACACCCCAAACTTGGCAGAGGGGCTGTGATCCGTTCCGACTCCCCTTCCCCCAGTTTCGGGAGAAGGGGCTGGGGGATGCGGGCCTGGGAACCTTATGCTCCATAAATATCTCGCCAAATATCTCGCCATTGTTTTTCCGATAGGGCAAACTCAATTCGATCGGTCTCAATGCTGGTATCGGCCGCCTGGGGCCGGCAGCCCGGTTTCGCTGGGCTGACCTGGAAGACCCCGATTAGCGTAGTCTGTCCGTTAACTGGCCCATTGACGCTAGCTTCTGCTCGGTTCATACTAGAAACCTCAATGCTTTTCAAGCCTAGCCGAAATTTTGGAGGTGGATTAGGGTAGTAACTGATGGAAGTGCTTGTATGATTTCCTCAGACTTTTTATGGTTAACCCTTAAATATGGCATTAAATCATAAACTCAGTAATATCCTCATTGTTGAAGACAGTAAAGGCCGCCGGGAAATCGTTTTAGACGGGTCAGTCTATTCCATCGGTCGGGACCCCAAGTGCGACATTCGCCTGTCTTCTCAGTTTGTGTCCCGTCACCATGCCACCCTGGTACAGCTGCCTAAGGATGACGATACGTTTTATTATCGGATTGTTGACGGCAACCTGAAGGGGAAGCCCAGTGCCAACGGCATGTTGATTAATGGACGCAAGTTGTTGGCCCACGACCTGAGAAACGAAGACGAAATTGTGTTTGGTCCCCAGGCGAGGGCGATCTATTACCAACTCAAGCGGGATAGTCAGTCCACCTTTCCCCCAGATGAGTTTGACATTACCTTGATTAGCCCCAACATGGTGGAGGAGCGGGAGGATGATAACGATAACGGGTTGGACTTCCCCCAAACGATTGAATCCTAGACCGGTAGCCTGGAGGGCTGGGAAACGGGACGATGGCCGCTAGCTGTTGTTCGATGGTATGACTTGTGGCCCGCATCCGTCTTCCCAAGGGCAGGCGGGTGGTGTGGTGTCAGTGAATGATTAAATAGAGCCCTAGGGCGGGCCGTCAGGGCTCAATTGATTTAATAAAGTAGTTAGAATCGATACATTGATCAAGGCAGGCTACCCTGGGCTCCCAGGCCATCCCCGGTGAGTTACCCACCCTCCTCCTTCAGTCCTTAGTTGTCTACCATAGGGCCCTTACCATGAGTGCAGTCACGGCAGGTCAGTCATCCCAACCCGACCGGATTTTAATCTTCGACACTACCCTGCGGGATGGGGAACAATCCCCCGGGGCCACCCTGAATGTCGAAGAAAAGCTGGCCATTGCCCGCCAGTTGGCCCGCCTGGGGGTAGACATCATTGAAGCGGGTTTCCCCTTTGCTAGCCCTGGAGACTTTGAGGCGGTACACCGCATTGCCCAGGAGGTGGGCACCGTAGATGGCCCCACCATTTGTGGCCTGGCGCGGGCCACCCAGGGGGATATTGAGCGCGCGGCAGCAGCGATCAAGCCGGCGGCGAAGGGGCGGATCCACACCTTTCTGGCCACCTCCGATATCCACATGCAGTACAAGCTGCGCAAGAGTCGGGCCGAGGTGTTGGCCCTGGCGCCGGAGATGGTGGCCTACGCCAAAACCTTTACCGACGATGTGGAGTTTTCCCCGGAGGATGCCGGTCGGTCCGATCCGGAGTTTCTCTACCAGGTGCTAGAGGCGGCGATCGCCGCCGGTGCCACCACCGTCAACATCCCTGACACAGTGGGCTACCTCACCCCCTCCGAGTTTGGCGACCTGATTCGCGGCATCAAAACCCACGTGCCCAACATTGATCAGGCCGTGATTTCCGTCCACGGGCATAACGACCTGGGGCTAGCGGTGGCCAACTTCCTGGAAGCGGTTAAAAATGGCGCCCGCCAGCTGGAGTGCACCATCAACGGCATTGGTGAACGGGCCGGCAATGCCGCCCTGGAGGAGTTGGTGATGGCCCTGCATGTGCGCCGCTCCTTCTACAACCCCTTCTTTGGCCGGCCAGCGGAGTCGGAGACGCCCCTCACCGCCATCGATACCCGCCAGATCTACAAAACCTCCCGGTTGGTGTCTAACCTGACCGGTATGTTTGTCCAACCCAATAAGGCGATCGTCGGCGCCAACGCCTTTGCCCACGAGTCAGGCATCCACCAGGATGGGGTGCTGAAGAATAGGCTGACCTACGAAATCATGGATGCCCAGTCCATTGGTCTGACGGACAATCAGATCGTCCTGGGCAAGCACTCCGGCCGCAATGCCTTCCGCAGCCGCCTGCAGGAGCTGGGCTACGAGCTCGACGACCAAGCGGTGAACCGGGCCTTTCTGCGGTTTAAGGAACTGGCGGACAAGAAGAAGGAAATCACCGATTGGGACATTGAATCCATCGTCAATGACGAAACCCAGCAAACCCTTGAACATTTCCATCTAGATCTGGTGCAGGTGTCCTGCGGCGATAATTCTCGCCCCACGGCGACCGTGACGATTCGCACCCCTGATGGAGAAGAACTGATCGATGCCGCCATTGGCACGGGCCCCGTCGACGCGGTCTATAAGGCGATTAACCGGGTGGTGAATATCCCTAACCAGCTGATCGAGTTTTCAGTACAATCGGTCACCGCTGGCATTGATGCCCTGGGGGAGGTCACCATTCGCATCCGCCATGACAATCGGGTGTTTTCTGGCCATGCCGCTAACACCGATATTGTGGTGGCTTCCGCCCATGCCTACCTACACGCCCTCAACCGACTCTATGGCAGTCTGCAGAGTGGCCAAGCCCTCCATCCCCAGCATGACAGTGGAGCGATCGTGGCCTCCCTATAGGCTATAGG
>CAYVMR010000110.1:0-7806 GCA_964452545.1 uncultured bacterium | reverse complement strand
TGAGCTATCCCCACAATCCCACCGCCGCCACCGCTTCCCTAGAGTTTTGGCAGGAGACCGTGGCCTTCTGTCAACGGCACCAGATCCTGCTGGCCCACGATTTCCCCTACGCGGATCTGACCTTTACCGGCCAGCCCGCCCCATCGGTGTTCCAGGCTGACCGTCAGAAAAGCCGATCGGTGGAGTTTTTCTCCTTTTCCAAGTCCTACAACATGGGAGGCTTTCGGATTGGCTACGCCATCGGCAATCGCGAAATTATTCGGGCCCTGCGCCAGGTGAAGGCGAACGTGGACTTCAACCAATATGCGGGCATCCAACGGGGGGCGATCGCCGCCCTCACCGGTCCCCAAGACACCGTACAGCACACCATCCATAGCTACCAACAACGTCGGGATGCGGCAGTAGCCGCCTTCCAAGCCATTGGCTGGCCGGTGGCCACACCCCAGGCCACCCTCTATCTCTGGGTGAAGCTACCAGAGGTCTGGGAGCGCCGGTCCATGGACTTCTGCACCCACCTAGTGGCCACCACCGGCGTAGCCCTCGCTCCAGGGGTGGGGTTTGGTCCGGCCGGTGAAGGCTACGTACGGCTGGCCCTGGTGCACCCCCCGGAGATTTTAACCACTGCCATTGCCAAGATCAAACAACTATAGCTTTGGGCGGCATGCCTAGCCACCATGACGCTTTGGCCAATTGACTTTGCCTTAAGCTCCAGCAAATGACATCGCTATTTTGGCCCAACTGGACTAGCAACTAAGCCTGACTACGCCGAAGAGCAGCCCACCTCTCGGAAGAAAAAACGGCAAAGAGGGGCATCACCATATATCCCCAAATCGAAGATTTCTTTTAAGGTAAGTTATTCCTGAACGTTCACCCTGTTTGTTCATGACATCCCCTAAAAGGGGGGCGTGACCACAGATCCCATAAATGGAAATCCCTTTTAAGGTAGATCGTGCCCATAACTCTGGTGTGTTGGTCGATGAGATTTACAAAAACTATCGCGCCCTGGCCGGGAAATTGCTATTGGCAAAATGCCCAGCAAACTGCGCTCGAAAGTTTGGTTCAGTCATGTCCTACTACTTTCAGTAGGGCGGGGACAGGGCAGTCGTCACAAAACTTATTGTTCCCCGCAGGCTTTTGGCCTGGGTATAACAGCGACTTGGCTGGCATGCCCAGGTTGGGCACGGGTTTCAAGGAACCCGTAAAACCCCTGAGAAATCGGCACCTTGACCCATCAATAGAGAGGTTCACCCTGGTCAAACCGCAGTTCAAACCTCGGTGGGTCAAAAAGATCCGTAGATCTACGGAGAAATATCTTCCTGATTAAGGCCCGTCACTTCTGTAATTAGGACTAGATGCGCTGAGAACTCTAAAACCCATGAAACTTCCTTCAACTTTTTCCATGAACACTGTTTTCGCTACCATTGCTGGCTTGGGTCTACTGGCCGCTACCCCTTTAGCGGTTCAACCTTCATTGCTGCAGACCAACGCCGGGGTACAATGCCCCGGTGCCAGTGAGCAAGATCGGGGCAGCGGCCGCATGGCGACTGCAGACGCCAACGTCCATGCCGCCTTGGTGGGCTGGCGTGGTAGTGGCCGGATCGGCACCGATTCTGAAGGTGTCAGCTAACGCCCTAGCTAAACCTCACGATCTCCTATAGGTAGCTTTGCTGGGGGTTGTCTAACCCTCAGCAACATTTTGTGGGGAACGCTCAATCAAGACTCTTCCGAGGACCGCGGTTAGTCGTGTACGGCTACTCTACCGCAGGTAGACTGCCTAGACTTTCCGGCCAAATTAGACAGTCTAGGCGCAAGGTCGGGCGGTCTAATTCACTGTATCTACCCGCCAAGAGAAGTGGCCCCTGCAATTAAGGGCGCTTCTCACTAGTTATTTATTTATTTTGTTATCTGCCATGACTGATTCTTTGGTGCCAAGTTCTCCCCTATCCACCCTGGCTGAGGATGACGAAATCATTCGTCGTCTCAGTCCCTGCGCCATTGACCAGATTTTAATCTATATCGCGTTTAGTGCCATGCGTACCGGCGGCCATCGCCATGGTGCTTTTTTAGATGCGGCCGCAACGGCCGCCAAGTGTGCTATCTACATGACCTATATCGAGCAGGGTGAGAACCTGCGGATGACCGGTCATCTCCATCATATTGAGCCAAAACGAGTCAAGGCGATCGTCGAAGAAATGCGCCAGGCTCTGGCCGAGGGAAAGTTACTGAAGCTATTAGGAGCTCAGGAACCCCGATATTTGATTCAGTTTCCCTATCTATGGCTACAGCGATACTCCTGGCAAGCCGGAGAATCACGGGTTTCTGGCACCTGCCTGGCGGCAGCGGAGAAAGCCCATCTGGAGAGCAAGTTGCCTGAAGCCAGTCCCGACGCCAAGATTATCAACTCCTTCCAGTTTTTAGAGCTGATCGAAACCCTGCATGATAAGTCTCAGGAGGGCTTACCGGAGGATCGCCGGGCTCTCCTAAGTGATGCCTTGGCGGAGCATATTCGGCGACGCCTAATCTATTCTGGCACCGTAGTGCGGATTGATGCCTCCTGGGGAGCGTCCTACTATGGTCTGGCTCGCGCCTCCTACTCGCCAGTAGATTCTGAAGAACGGATGTATGCGATGGTAGATGACACAGCCCAATATTTTCGAATGATGCGGGAATGGGCCAGCCATGTCTCAGGTACCATGCGGGTACTAGAAGAGTTGGATATTCCACCAGAACAGCGGCAGTTGGCCTTTAAAGAGCTGGATGAAGTGCTACGGATTTGGGCCGACAAGTACCATCAACCGGGTGGAGAACCGACCCTTCTACAAATGGTGGTGGGTCATCAGGTTAAGTAGAGCTGAGGCTTTGGGCGATCGCACAGAACTGGCTAGGACGGCCGACGACGGCCAAAGCTGGGTAGATCCACTGCGGCCAGTGAGGGGATTTTCTTGGGGGATCGCAGGGGGTAAAGTAAGGGCGAGGGGGAGGCTTTGTAATGGCTAGATAGCCCCTTAGGCAGAGTAGGTTCCCCTGGGCTAGGTTTAGCTGATGGGGATGGTAATTTTACGGATGGGCTGGCCAGGGTGTCTACCCCAAGGTCTTCACCCACCATCGCGACAGTCTCTTCACCCACCATCGCGACAGCCATGGTATCAGGCTCAGGGTCTAGCTTAGGGGTAGCCTCGCCTTGGGGAAGAGGCGTTCCCCAGGGCGAGGGCTCTGTAAAGGCGGCATCAGGAGATGGAGACTCGGCCGCAGGTAAAGGAGGGGCCGGAGGGGCTTGCCAGGGATCTGGAACCGAGGCTGATTCAGGCCCTGGGACGGCCGTGACAACCGCAGGAGCCGAGGGGGAAGAAGCCGCCAGGGGTTGTGACGGGGGCGGGACGGCGGCGGTAGACGGGGGACTGAGGGGTTCCATGGAGGGCTGTGGAGCAGCAGCCGTATCTGAGGGGGCCGTCTTCTGGGTAGAGTTCAGGCTCTGCCATAACTGAGTCAGGGAAGACGGCCCTGCCTCCACCCCGGGCATAACCGACCACGGCTTAATTTGATCCGCCTTAGGCATGGTGAGGCCCTGACTATCCAAAGGCAAAACTGGCGTGGTGTTCAGGCACTTTTCCAGGGCTGCTTTAAACTGGAGGGTATACTGCTGTTGACGATGCAGTCGAGATTTGAGGTCCCGACAGGTGGCATCAGCCTTAACCAAGGCGGCACTTTTTTTACCCAGGCGGTCCTGCAGAAGGGTACATTCGCGCTCTAATTGGGCAATACGCTGGTGCCCCACCGCCAGTTCACTCTGCAACGTCTGGTTATGAATAGTGGCGCGCCGCAGACCATCGTTGGCAATGTCTAACTCACTGAGCAATTGGGCGACCTGGGGAGCCGTAGCGGGCCCAGGGCTGCCCTGGCC
This sequence comes from uncultured bacterium, assembly GCA_964452545.1. Lineage (GTDB taxonomy): Bacteria > Cyanobacteriota > Cyanobacteriia > Phormidesmidales > Phormidesmidaceae > Nodosilinea. The sequence continues at coordinate 3,905 of CAYVMR010000110.1, read as the reverse complement.
TTGATAGCGCTCTAACTCAGACTGGAGGGCCGCTTGCGATCGCTCTAGCGCCTCTTCTAGTTCACCCACCCTCTGCAAAAGGGCATCATTGCAGTGATTCAGGTCTTGAATCAGGGTAACCAGGTCCTCAGGGTTGGGCTGATCCAAGGGAGTGGACAGGACGGGACTGGCGGTCTCGGGTGGAGAGCCTGTGGCGATGGGCTGGGAGGCGATTGAAGGGGGAGGGGTGCTGCTATCGGCGATCGCCAACTGATCAGGAAAAGTGACCGTTTCCCAGGGACTGGCCACACCGTCCTGCTGATCAGATTGAACAGAACCAGACAAAATCAAAGGACTAGGGTCTGGAGACGGGCTGGCCGCGTTAGTATCAGTAGTCATAGCCTTTCCACTATTCTTATCTACCGGTGGGTCAGGGTTTGGTCCCCTGGAATTGCTAATAGGGTACTCCCATCCAGCAATCTATGCACAAGGGTAGCTAAATTTGCCAGATTATTCACCCAAAATACCAGATTCAGCTCAATTACCAGTTAACAGTATTTCTTGCCTAAGTTTTATTCCTCTGGACCTTGGCCTAGCCGATTGATCTAGTCCTAACCTAGTTAACCGGATCAGCCCAACCTCTAGGACGCACCGCTAATACGCAAAACTCCTCAAACCAGACTACCGATCGCTGATTGCCCCCACCCAGGCAACCGGTGAGAATTTGCTGACCTCCCGGTTCCAGCCCCTTAACCAAAGCATTAAGTTGAAACGTTAAAATAAAGCCTTAGGAAAAAGATATAGCCCCCATGATTAAGCCGCAACAGGCCAATTCCCAGACTCAGTCCATTGATTTAGATCATCCCCAGTACTACCTCAACCGGGAGCTGAGCTGGCTAGGCTTTAACCAACGGGTCTTGCATGAAGCCCTGGATGAACGCACCCCCCTGTTGGAGCGACTTAAGTTCCTGGCCATCTACAGCTCCAACCTAGATGAGTTTTTTATGGTTCGCATCTCTGGGGTGATTGAGCAGGTAGATGCGGCGGTTCATCCCGTTACCCCCGACGGCCTCTCCCCCATTCAGCAATTGGCAGCGGTGCGGTCCCTGCTGCTCCAGGACGTGACAACGCAGCACCAGATCTTTGAACAACAGCTACGGCCGGCCCTTAAGCAGCATGGCGTCTATCTGCTCAATTACGGAGAGCTGGGTCCGGAACAACGGGCTTTCCTAAAGGAGTATTTTGAGAAGCGCATCTTTCCGGTGTTGACTCCCCTCAGTGTTGACCCCTCCCACCCCTTTCCCCGCATGTCTAACCTGAGTTTGAATCTAGCGGTAAGGGTGGTTAATCCAGAGAACAGCAATGAGAAATTTGCCCGGGTGAAGGTACCCAGCAGCCTACCCCGCTTTATCACCATGCCCGAGTCCCTCTGTAGCTACGAGGGTAATGCTTGCCTGTGGGTGGGAGTGCCGCTAGAGCAAGTGATCGCGGAACACCTGGACACTTTATTCCCAGGCATGATCATCGCCGGTCACCACGTGTTTCGGATCACCCGAGATGCCGACTTCCCAGTCCTGGAAGACGAGGCCGATGACTTGCTGATTGCCATTGAGCAGGAGATTAGTAAGCGACGGTTGGAGGGGTTTGTCTGCCGTCTGGAACTAGAGCACTCCATGCCAACCGATCTGCAGCAGTCGATCATGCGGGAACTGAAGGTGGATGAAGACCGGGTTTACCCCATTGATGGACTGATTAATCTGAAGGACCTGTTCTTTTTTGGTTCCCTACCCCTACCCGCCCTCAAGGATCCCCCCTGGACGGCCCTTACCCCCCTACGGCTGAGACCGGTCATCGATGTTGATGATGAAGGGTATAGTGAACAGGCGCCAGACATCTTTGCCGCCATTAGTCGAGGGGACATCCTGGTTCACCATCCCTACGAATCATTTAAAGCCTCGGTGCAGGAGTTTATTACTCAGGCGGCCACTGACCCCCAGGTGTTAGCCATTAAGATGACCCTTTACCGCACCTCGGGGGATTCCCCCATCGTCAAAGCCTTGATTACGGCAGCGGAAAACCGTAAGCAGGTGGTGGCCCTGGTGGAACTCAAGGCTCGCTTTGATGAAGCTAACAATATTATCTGGGCTAAAAAGCTAGAGGATGCCGGGGTGCATGTGGTCTACGGCATTGTGGGCCTAAAAACCCATACTAAAACCACCCTGGTAGTGCGAGAGGAGGGGGATAAAATCCGCCGCTACGTGCATATCGGCACCGGTAACTATAACCCCAAAACCTCAGCTCTCTATACCGACCTGGGGCTGTTCAGCTGTCGGGAGGATCTGGCCGCTGACCTTACCGACCTGTTTAACTTTTTGACCGGTTACTCGCGCCAAAATGCCTATCGGAAAATTCTGGTAGCTCCCTTGACCCTCCGCGATCGCATGGAGGCCCTAATTCGCCGTGAGATTGATCATGCCAAAGATGGCCGGCCGGGTAAAATCGTCGCGAAAATGAACTCGCTGGTAGATGCCAAAATTATTAAACTGCTTTATCAAGCCTCCCAGGCAGGAGTGATCATTGATCTGATTATTCGCGGGATTTGCTGCCTGCGACCTGGCATAGCCGGGGTCAGCGAGAATATTCGAGTGATTAGCGTGATTGGCCGCTTCCTCGAACACTCGCGGATCTTCTGCTTCCACAACAACGGCCATCCAGAATACTACATTGGCAGTGCAGATTGGATGACCCGTAACCTGGACCGACGGGTGGAGGCGGTTACACCGGTGGAGGATCCAGCCCTGGCGGCAGAACTGCAGGGCATTTTGGCGACCCTACTGGCAGACAACCGGCAAGCCTGGGATATGGCCCCAGATGGCAGTTTTAACCAGCGCCAGCCCGGTGAAGGGGAAGCGGAACAGGGCACCCACGTGATGTTGATGCGCCACACCCTACAACGGGATCAGGACCGCTAAAGTGTCTGAGCATCTGGCCGGTCCCCCGGATGATGGCGTAATAATCAAGGCTGTTGGAAGACAGGTTAGGGAATAATCAACACCCCAAAACCTTCCAGCCTAGCTTAACGTTGAATGAGACGATAACCGCACTATCCTAGTAGTCAGTCATGCCAGAGAACCAACAGTCTATTTGTATCCTCGGCGGTGGTTTTGGCGGTCTCTACACCGCCCTCCAGCTCAGCCAGTTAGCCTGGGAGAATAGCCCTCCGGCGATCACGCTGGTGGACCACCGCGATCGTTTTTTATTTTTACCCCTACTCTATGAGTTGGTCAGCGGCGAGCTAGAGACCTGGGAGATTGCCCCCCCCTACGAAGACCTGCTGAGTGGGACCCAAATCCAATTTCAGCAGGCGGAAGTGACCGGGATTGACCTCGATCAACACCGGGTTAGCCTTAATGGAAGCCCCGATCTGACCTACGATCGCTTGGTACTGGCCCTGGGCGGAGCTGCCCCGATCAGCACCGCTCCCGGGGTCAGCGAGCATGCCCTCACATTCCATAGCCTGGAGGATGCCTACCGACTGAAGGAACGACTACGGCTACTACTGGCCTCCGATGCCGATAACATTCGGGTGGCAGTGATCGGTGGCGGCTACAGTGGGGTGGAACTCGCCTGTAAGGTAGCCGACCACTTGGCAGAGCGGGGCCGAGTCCGACTGGTGGAACGCACTGATACCCTCCTACGCAGCTCCCCAGAATATAACCGCCAGACAGCCCAACAGGCACTTTCTGACCTGGGGGTTTGGATAGACCTGGAAACCTCGGTGGCGGAGGTGACCGCCACCACCATCAGCCTCACCTTTCGCGATCAAACCGACATCCTACCGGTAGACCTAGTCCTTTGGACCGTAGGCAGCCAGGTCCACCCCCTGGTGGCTCAACTCCCAGTGGCCCACAGTCCTCGCCAGCAAT
>CAYVMR010000109.1:0-7874 GCA_964452545.1 uncultured bacterium | reverse complement strand
TCACTCCGGCTGGTTGGTCCAGATAAAAGTCCCCATCATAGACAAACCATAGCCAGCGGCTGGTGAACTCAGCGTAGAGGTAGGTGGGGGTTTGTTCAAGGATTTGGGTCCGGGGCATGGCCGCTATCAGATCGGCCAGTTGGGCCATAGCTGCGGCTGGCTCCCCCGGGTAGGTGAGGGGGGCAATGGCATGGCTGGCGTCAGGGTTGCCCTGGCTGACCACGCAATTGGGGGACGGTGGACAGGGGGACAATTGCCCCTGGTGCACCCCCAGGCTGGTAGGTCTAGTCCCGGCGAACATGTCCCCCAGCCAGGGCAGGCGAGCCTGGGGCAGGCCGGTCAGAGGTAGGGCCTGGGCCGCGGTGGCCAGCCCCAGGACGAGTCCGAGCACCAGGATCACCCCCAGTAGTAAATGCAGCAGCCCTTTGCCGGGCCTTAATGTCATCATGGATATTAGCCACTCATCTCAACCCTTCCCATTCTGCCATGGTCACCTCCCCCCCTGATCTCATCCCCCTCCTGACTCGGCAACGGAGCTTCTGGGCCAGCGGCGCCCCTCGGGATCTGGGGTTTCGGCTGGCGGCTTTGAAACGCCTGCGGCAGGCCATTGTGGACCGCCAGGCGGAGATTGTGGCGGCGGTTCAGCAGGATCTGGGCCGACCAGAATTTGAGGGTTACTTTGAGGTGGGCACCCTTAGTGAATTGGACTACGTCATCCGGCAGCTGCCGACCTGGGTACGCCCCCAACCGGTCCCCCTGGCCCTTAACCACCGACCTGGACGAGCCTGGATCCAACCCCAGCCCAAGGGGGTGGTGCTGATTATCGGCCCCTGGAACTATCCCTTCCAGCTGATCCTGTCCCCCCTGATCGGGGCGATCGCCGCCGGCAACTGTGCCCTGGTGAAACCCTCTGAACTGGCCCCCGCCACCGCTGGGGTACTGGCCCAGCTGGTAACGGCCACCTTTGACCCCGGCCATGTGGCCCTGGTGGAGGGGGGAGTGGAGACGGCCCAGGCCCTGTTGGCGGAGACGTTTGACCATATTTTCTTCACCGGTGGCGAACGGGTGGGGCGGCTGGTGTTGCAGGCCGCCGCCCCCCACCTCACCCCCGTCACCCTGGAGTTAGGGGGCAAAAGCCCCTGCCTAGTGACCCCTAATATCGATGTGGCGGTGGCCGCCCGCCGCATCATCTGGGGAAAATTCCTCAACGCCGGCCAAACCTGCGTAGCGCCGGATTACCTGCTGGTGGAGGAGGCCCTGCAGCCCACCCTGGTCAAGGCCCTCCAGGACCGGCTGAGGCAGTGCTACGGGGCCGATCCGGCCCAGAGCCCCGACTATGGCCGGATTGTCAATCACCACCAGTTTGATCGCCTGGTGGGGTTGTTGGAGAGCGGCCGCCTGCTCCAGGGCGGCGAGCACGATCGCCAAAGCCGCTACCTGGCCCCTACCCTGATCGATCAGGTGAGCTGGTCTGACCCGGTGATGCAGGAGGAGATTTTTGGGCCGATTTTGCCCATCCTTACCTACCGCCATCTAGACGAGGCCATCGCCCTGATCAACCAGCGCCCCCAGCCCCTGGCCCTCTACCTGTTTTGCCGCGATCGGGGGGTGCAGCAACGGGTGATCGCCAGCACCCAGGCCGGCACCGTCTGCCTGAATGATGTGATTTTACAGGTGGCGGTGTGGGATCTCCCCTTCGGTGGTCGGGGCCCCAGTGGCATGGGTACCTACCATGGGCGCCATAGTTTCCAGACCTTTTCCCATGCCCAGGGGGTGCTGCGGAAGCCCTTCTGGCTAGATATGGACTGGCGCTATCCGCCCTATGCCAACAAGGTGAAATTGTTTAAGCGCTTTCTCGGCCTGGAATAGGGCTCTTTGTCCAGGGCCAGGGATACAGGTTTATGGTTTTTTTACATAATCCCGGGAAAGGATTAAAGTTCTTACCCTTTCCGCCAAATGGCCTACAGTTCCTGTACCCCGCTGGCGCCATACTTTAGGGGTCAGCCCTATTGGGGTTAGACACTCCCTAAAAAGAGAAACCCATTGCGGTCTGGTTATCCAGACCGTTTTTTCCGGCCTTAACTCTGGATGGACGCGGGATCCCCGCTAAAATAGGCCATGGCCCCACCTGCCGATGATTGGGGCGCTGGTCTTTGGTGGAGGTATCGATGCAGGTTAACTGGCAGTTGGTCAAGCCCTACGAAGATATCATCTACGAAAAAACTGATGGTATCGCCAAAATCACGATTAACCGCCCCCACAAGCGCAACGCCTTTCGTCCCCAAACCATCGTCGAACTCTACGAGGCCTTTAGCAATGCCCGGGAGGATAGCCGCATCGGGGTGGTTTTGCTGACCGGGGCCGGTCCCCATAGCGATGGTAAATATGCCTTTTGCGCCGGTGGCGATCAAAGTGTGCGGGGCCACGGCGGTTATCTGGATGAGGCGGGGGTGCCGCGCCTGAATGTGTTGGACCTGCAGCGACTGATTCGCTCCATGCCCAAGGTGGTGATTGCCCTGGTGGCGGGCTATGCGATTGGCGGGGGTCACGTGCTGCACGTGGTCTGTGACCTGACCATTGCCGCAGACAACGCCATTTTTGGTCAGACCGGCCCCCGGGTGGGAAGTTTTGACGGTGGCTTTGGGGCCAGTTATCTGGCCCGCATCGTGGGGCAAAAAAAAGCCCGGGAAATTTGGTACCTCTGTCGCCGGTACGATGCTCACCAGGCCATGGCCATGGGTTTAGTGAACCAGGTGGTGCCGGTAGATCAGTTGGAGACCGAAGGCATCAGCTGGGCCCAGGAAATCCTTCAAAATAGCCCCATCGCCATTCGCTGCCTGAAGGCTGCCTTTAATGCTGACTGCGATGGCCAGGCTGGCCTGCAGGAGCTGGCCGGTAACGCCACCCTGCTCTATTACATGACGGAGGAGGGCACGGAGGGGAAACAGGCTTTCCTGGAGAAGCGATCGCCCAACTTCCGCCAATATCCCTGGCTACCCTAGCAGGGATATTGGCCCAGCCCTATACGGCTCCATGCTGCTGCCAAAACTCTAATTCTTGGCGAATTCGTTGACGCTCTTCAGGGTTGGCATAGCGGAGCTGGTGGCGGAGTTCGTTGATCACCTGGCGACGGTGTTGGGGGGAAATGGCATGACGCATAGAACTAATCCTCAAACTGTAGCGTTAACTACAGTTTACCAGGCGGTATCCCAAATACTAGGAATATGGACTTTTGTAATGAGATGGCGGTAGCCCGGGGTAGGAGCTATAGGCAAGCTAGAAGGCCTAGGACCCGGTTGATCGGTCAAACCGTAGCCCAGTCGAGCCTTCTGCTGGCCACAGCAATATTTCCAGCCGGCCCAGGCGGGTGCATGCCTACTGGGCAAAGATAAAGGTAGGGGCCACATCCACGGGGCGATCGCCAGCGGCGATGCACAGCGCCATGGACTCTGTGGTGGTAATTTGGGCCGCTGCCACCGTACCGACCACGCAATCGGCGTAGCGTTGGGGTAAAACGCTACGCCGACAGTGATCCAACAGGCCGCTGAGGCTGGGTACCTCCAATTGGCCATGGATAGTGGTGACACAACTGGCCAATTCAGCCGGCCGGCGATCCTGACTACAGGCGACCAGTAGCTCCTCTGGCTTAGCCTCCAGGCCACCCAGCTGGGCCACACAGTCCCCCACCTGAGCAGGATGGAGGGATCGGCTACAGGCAGAGGCCGCCGCCTTAGCCTCCAGGCCGGCCCCCATCAGGCGCGTGGTGCAGCCGGCAAAATCATTGGCCTGGGCTACCCGGGGCAAAACCAGCAGAGGTAGGCCTAACCCGACCATGACCAGAAAGTGTATTGCGGGACACTGGCGGTACAATCTGGAAGAAAGACAATGAACCATAACTAAACGTTAAGGGTTGTATCCCTTAGTAAACAACTGTAGGGGTAAAGCCAGTCAAGGCTGGCCGCCATAGTGGGCGCCTACCATCCACCAAGATACCATTCCTGGTTAGGGTGATAGATATCCCCTGGGGCTAGATATCTTCTACAGTGAAGGGTAGCAGCAGGTTTTTAATTGCGTGATCTAGAGGTTAGAAAAGTAGTATGCGTCTGAGTGACATAACTCACCCCAACCAATTGCATGGGCTGTCCCTGCGCCAACTCGAAGATATTGCCCGCCAAATTCGCGAAAAACATCTAGAGACCGTGGCCACCAGCGGTGGGCACCTGGGCCCAGGGCTGGGGGTGGTGGAGTTGACCCTGGCCCTCTACCAAACCCTGGATCTAGATCACGACAAGGTGGTTTGGGATGTGGGGCACCAGGCCTATCCCCACAAATTGATTACCGGCCGCTACCATGACTTTCACACCCTCCGACAAAAAGATGGGGTGGCCGGTTACTTAAAACGCAGCGAAAACCGTTTCGACCACTTTGGGGCGGGCCACGCCTCCACCAGTATTTCCGCCGCCCTGGGTATGGCGCTGGCTCGAGACCTGGCTGGGGAAGATTACAAGGTGGCGGCGATCATTGGCGATGGCGCCCTCACCGGGGGCATGGCCCTGGAGGCCATTAACCATGCTGGCCACTTGCCCCATACCAATCTGCTGGTGGTGCTGAACGACAATGAAATGTCCATTTCTCCTAACGTTGGTGCCATTCCCCGCTACCTCAACAAAATGCGCCTCAGTCCTCCGGTGCAGTTCCTCACCGATAACCTGGAGGAGCAATTCAAGCATCTCCCCTTTGTGGGCAGTTCCCTCTCCCCTGAGTTAGACCGGGTAAAGGAGGGCATGAAACGCCTGGCGGTGCCCAAGTTGGGAGCGGTGTTTGAGGAATTGGGCTTTACCTACATGGGCCCTGTTGATGGCCATAACCTGCAGGAATTGATTACCACCTTTAAGCAGGCCCACCAGCACACCGGTCCGGTGTTGGTTCACGTCTCCACCACCAAGGGCAAGGGGTATGCCATCGCCGAAAAGGATCAGGTCGGCTACCATGCCCAATCCCCCTTCAACCTGGCCACTGGCAAAAGCCTGCCCTCCAATAAGCCCAAGCCCCCCAGCTATTCCAAGGTATTTGCCGAAACCCTAATCAAACTGGCGGAGGAAAATCCCAAAATCCTTGGTATTACCGCTGCCATGGCCACCGGCACCGGATTGGATAAGCTGCAACAGGCCCTGCCCCAGCAGTACATTGATGTGGGCATTGCTGAGCAACACGCCGTTACCCTGGCCGCTGGCCTGGCCTGCCAGGGTATGCGTCCCGTGGTGGCGATCTACTCCACCTTCCTGCAGCGAGGCTTTGACCAGATTATCCATGATGTCTGTATTCAAAAGCTGCCGGTGTTTTTCTGCCTAGACCGGGCCGGCATTGTGGGAGCCGACGGCCCCACCCATCAGGGCCTCTACGACATTGCCTACCTGCGCTGTATCCCGAATATGGTGCTGATGGCCCCCAAGGATGAGGCGGAGTTGCAGCGCATGCTGGTGACGGGGATTAACTATACTGAGGGGGCGATCGCCCTGCGCTATCCCCGCGGTAGTGGCTACGGCGCCCCGCTCATGGAGGAGGGTTGGGAGCCCCTAGCGATTGGCAAGGCGGAGGTACTGCGCCAAGGCGATCACCTGCTACTGCTGGGCTATGGCTCCATGGTTTACCCTGCTCTGCAAACCGCTGAGATCCTCAGTGAGCACGGTATTGAAGCCACGGTGGTGAATGCCCGCTTTGCCAAACCCCTGGATACGGAGTTAATTCTGCCCCTGGCCCAGCGCCTGGGCCGAGTGGTCACCCTGGAGGAGGGCTGCCTGATGGGGGGCTTCGGCTCTGCCGTTGCGGAGGCCCTGTTGGATGCCCAGGTACCCGCCTCCCTGCTGCGCCTTGGCGTGCCCGATGTGCTGGTGGACCACGCCACCCCCGCCCAATCTATGGCGACGCTGGGGTTGACCCCGCCCCAAATGGCGGAGCGCATCCTGGCCACCTACCGGGTTCCTCAGCCGGCTCTGGTGGGTTAACGCCTCGCTTGCCCGGGAAAGGGCAATACCCTTTCCCGGGCTGGTTTCATCATTGTATTCTTGGTTGATGGTCGCCATGGTTCTCTCTTCACCCCTCCCCACCAGTTCCCTGCAGATTACCTGGCAAGAATTACCTGTCGACTTTGTCTTACCCGATGACCCCGTGGAAAATCTGCAGCAGCCCGCCCTGGCGGCAGCCCTCACCGATGCTCTCGGTCAGGCCGGTCGCATTCCCCCTGAGGCTCTTCTGGGGACTAACTTTGCCCTGGTGGCTACGGTTAACGGCAAAACCATTGTTAAAGCCCCCGATTGGTTTTATATTCCCCATGCCTATCCTGTTGATCCCCAGATGATTCGTCGCAGCTATACCCCCTACCTGCAGGGAGAGGGGGTGGCGGTGGTGATGGAGTTTCTATCGGAAACCGAAGGGGGAGAACTGTCGGTGCGCTCCACCTTTCCCTACGGCAAGCTCTATTTTTACGAGCAAATCCTACAGGTGCCGGTATACGTCACCTTTGACCCCTACGTCCCTAGTCTGGAGGTCCGTCGCTTAGATCAGGGTCGTTATCAGCTTGAAACCGCCGATGCCAACGGTCGATTTTGGTTGCCTCCCCTGGACCTATGGTTAGGGATCTGGCCCGGCACCTATCAGCAGTTGACAGGCCACTGGTTGCGCTGGTGGGACGGGTCTGGTCAGCTTTTGCCTTGGAGTTCAGAACAGGCGGAGCAGGAGCACCAACGGGCGGAGCAGGAGCGTCAACGGGCGGAGCAGGAGCGTCAACGGGCAGAGCAGGAGCGTCAACGGGCGGAACGATTAGCGGCGGCCCTGCGCGATCGCGGTATTGATCCTGACAGCCTCTAATCTGTGCCGCTTTTCCCCGCTATAGCCGCAGCCACCGGTAAGGGGGCGAAGGTGAGCCACAACACCTACCCGATCTTGCAGGGATCTGGCTGAAGCTATGGGTATTGACTGAAGGTGGGTAGGTTAGGCCTCCAGGACTTGATGGCGGGCGGCTAAATCGGCTGGGGAAAGGGTCTCGTATTCTTCAAAGGGCTGGTGAATCCACGGGTTGTCGGGGAGGTGGAGGACGTAGTAGTCGGGCTGGACACAGGAGACGGCTTTGTACCAAAGCACAGCGGTGCGAATTTCCTCAATGCCAAAGCCGTAGCGATGGTTCAGCCAGGCGATCGCCCGGTCTAAGCTATGGCCGGAGTCCGCCAGGTCATCCACCAGCAGGATATGACTGCCCAAATCCGCTGTGGTCATGCTCAGGTCTCGGGAAAAGGTAATCCGTCCGCGGCGGCGGCCCCCCAGGCCGCTATAGGAACTGGCGGAAAGGATAGCCAGGGGCTGATCAAACAGGCGGGCTAAAACGTCTCCCACCCGCAGCCCCCCCTTGGCCAGGCAGACAATCTGGTTAAACTCCCAGCCAGATTCATAGATTTGCACCGCCAGCTTTTCAATATCCCGGTGGTAGTCCTCCCAACTGACGTAAAAATCTGCCATGGCCGCGTGTCTATGGTGGGTAATCGTTGGTTAGGGGGCGAATTGGTGGACCAGGCTGGATGCAGTCCACTAATTGGCCCCTACCCCAACAACTTTCGATGGAGAAATAATACACTGAGGACGCTGTTTCCTTCACCCTCCCCTGCCCATGGCTGATCTTCCGCCTACCCCTGAGCGCCGTCCCTTTTCCCTGGCCGCTAAGCTCGCCTTTGGCGCCGGGGACTTTGGCCCCGGCATGACCGCCAACCTGCTGGCCTTTTCCTTCCTGATTTTCCTCACCACCACGGCGGGGTTGAGCCCGGCGGCGGCGGGGTCGGTGCTGGCCCTTGGGCGGGTGTGGGATGCGGTGAATGACCCGTTGA
>CAYVMR010000108.1:3589-8031 GCA_964452545.1 uncultured bacterium | reverse complement strand
TGGCGGTACCCGAACCGGCTCGGCCGGCCAGGCGCTCCAGATCGTAGATTTGCTTGAGCCGTTGCTGCAACAATTGACGCCGGCTACCCTCCTCCACCAGCTCCTGGATGGTGGCCTGGCGGGCTTGAATGGCCTCCACCTCCAGCAGGGGCTGCAGCAGCCAGCGCCGCAGGGCCCGCCCCCCCATGGCGGTGACGGTGCGATCCAGGGCCCATAGCAAAGAGCCGTTGTGGGTGCCATCTCGAGCGGTTTGGGTAAGCTCCAGATTACGACGGGTCTGGTGATCGATCACCAGGTAGGTGGCCAGGCTATAGGTGGTGAGGGGTTGCAGGGGCGCCTGAACGGCTTTTTGGGTGGCCTCCAGGTAGGCCAGTAGCCCCCCCGCGGCCCGCACCGCTAGGGGCAGGTGGTCGCAGCCCAACCCCTCCAGCGATCGCAGACGAAACCGTTGCAGCAGTCGCTGCCGCGCCTCCACCAGGCTATAGGCGCCCTGGGGCCGTAGGGTGTAGCAAAACTGTCGGGGTAGGTAGGCGGGCAATTGATCAGAGCTATCCCCGGGGCGCAGCATCGCCCCCAGGTCCGGTGCATCGGTGGGGAAGAGCACCTCGGCGGGCTGTAGCCGCAGCAGCTCCTGACTGAGCTGATCGCTAGTTTCTCCCTGGGTGGTGAGAAACTCGCCGGTGGACACATCGGCATAGGCCAGGCCCCAATGGCTGCCCGCTACCACCACCGAGGCCAAAAAATTGTTCTGGCTGGCCCTGAGCATGCCTTCCTCCAGGACGGTACCGGGGGTAATCACTCGGGTCACCTCCCGTTTCACCAGCCCCTGGGCGAGGGCGGGGTCTTCTACCTGGTCGCAGATGGCGATCGCAAACCCCTTCTCCACCAGCAGGGTACAGTAGCGATCTAGGGCATGGTAGGGAATCCCCGCCAGGGGCACTCGCCCCACCTGCTTGCCGGCATCCTTACCGGTGAGCACTAGTTCCAGCTCCTGCGCCAGGGTGATGGCATCCTGGAAAAAGGTCTCAAAGAAATCCCCTACCCGATAGAGCACCAGGGCCTGGGGATATTGCTCCTTAATCTCCACGTAGTGCTGCATCATTGGGGTTAACTCCCCCCAGTCCACCGACCGGTGGTCAGCATAGCGCACCGTGTGCTTAGCCAAGTGCTCAGGCAGGGGATCGGTGGCGGAGGAACCAGACATGAATTAGCAATTCATTAAGCTTCGTTGCATGACCTGGGTGGCCATGCTGGTCTATGGTAGTTTCGATATCGTTGCATATTTTATCGGTGTTTAACAAAGGGTAATTTCTATGGCCATGGCTGACAGCTTAGCCCCTGTCCTGGGCGAAGGTCGCGAGGATTTTTCTGAGTATGTGGCCCATTTGCAACTGCACATGGCCCTGCAAGCCCGCAACCTGCTACCCTCCCTGACCAGCCCCACCGACAGCCGCCATACCCTGCTGCAACAAACCCAGGCAGATATGGAGAAACTGGTCTCCCGTCAACGTTTTTAGGGGGAGTCAGCTCCCTTTGACGCTAATCCCCATCCAGATTGAAGGGGACCTGGTGTGAATATCCCTGACAGGTTCCGGGTTGACTGACTACTAGGGGCGGGTCAGGTTAATCAGGCTGACCGACCCGACCCCTGGGTTTGACACCACAAGCTGATTGGTGGCGGCAATAAACTCCAGGCCTTCGGGCTCAAATTCAGCTTTTTTATCCGATCGCACTACCTCAGGGTTGAGAACGATGGTGTCAAGCCATTGAATCTTGGCCGGGTTAGAAATGTCGTGGATGGTGACCGCATCGGAGCGTTCGATCGCCACAAAGGCCAGGGTGCGATCGCCCACCCTGCCCACGGTCACCACCTCTGGCTCCGGCCCTTTGCTATTGCATCGTTGGGGCAGGCCCAAGGCAATTACACTCTCCTCGATCGAGTCCCCACTGTCCCCCAGGAACCTGCCCGTGGTGGCATCAAACACACTGATGCTGCGACTGCCATGGGGGCTGAGGGGGATGCCTTCATAGGACTGGTTATTGACGCTGGTCAAATTATCCTCATCGGCGGTGACAAAGTAGCGACCATCGGGGGTCAGGGCAAGGCCATCGGGCTCCCGGGCGGAGATAAACCCCTGCCTAAGGGAGAGGTCGTAGGCACTGGAGCGGCAGTTGCCGGTTTCAACCTTATCCTGGGTTAATCCCAACCCCCGACGGATACCGAGATCAAAGTTTTGGACCGAAAAGGCCCCTGGGGTCAGGGTACTGGGCAGGGGAGAGGGCACCTGAATGCGGGTAACCGCGTTATTTTCCTGCAGGGTAGCCAGCACAAAGGCACTATCGGCAGCAATCCGAACGGTTTCGGGTTGGGGGTCCCTGGGGAAGAAGGGAATGTTGCTAGGGGGAATGGGGACCTCCACCTGGGTCATTTGCCCCGCACCCCGCCGTAAATCAATGATGGAAACGGTGCCGGGGCGGTGCTCAGGGTTAGTCAAATCCTCCTCATTTTCCTCGTCCTCATTGGCCACGGCGGCAAACTGACCGTTGGGGGCAATGGCCACGGAGTCGGGCCCCCGCCCCACCGTAACCTGCCCGATCGGCTTCAGATCAGGCAGGGAGAGGGCGACAACCTTGCCGGGAACCTCGTCAAAGCTGGCGAAATTGGCCTCATCCCCATCCCTAACCCCCACCAGGGCAAAGCGGCCATCCGGGCTGATGGCCACCCCGGTGAGTTCGGCGGCGGTTGAGCCAGCAGGCAGAAACTCCGCTGTCAAGCCCCAGGTGCCAGCGATAGTAAGGCTGGCTTGGCCAATCGCCACCAGGGTGGCGGTATCATCCCCCACCACCAGGGCATAGCGACCGTCGTCGGAGACATCCAACATTTCCGCCCCAGCCAGGTCGGTTAGGGTGGAGACCACCTGCCCCTGGATAGTGGCGGTCTGGGCCCTGGCCCTGGGTAGGCTAAGGCTGAGGGGCAGGCAGGCCAGGGTGAGCCATACTATCCATCTAGTCTGCCCCCGCCGGATGGCCTGCAACGGAGATAGGGGTAAGCCTGGCGCGCCAAAACGAGTCCGATTCATCACCTTTGCCTGGAAAACGTCAAGATACATCGGCAACCATACAATGGCTGCGGATCGCTTACGTTAAGAATAGGCTAAGCGCACCTTAAGCCAGGATCGGGCCGCGGTGCCTTCCCGTCAGCCCCGGGCAATGCGGTCTGGACTGCAGGGCAAATGGTGGCGGAGAGGGGTTGGGTTGGGCCCACCAGGGGAGGCTGAGCCATCGGGGTTGAGCCGGTGGCGACTCAGTCTGAGCCGCCCCAGCTCCAGGTGGGGCGGCCATTGTCCACCGCTTTTTTAATAATCACCGTGGTGTAGCCGTTGGGATCCCGCTGGCCGGTCATATCTAAAATCAGGTAGGCCCTCCCCCCGATCAGGCGCATGCGCAGATAGGAATGGCCCTGGTAGTCTGCCCCATCCAGGCTGACCATACCCGCCGCCGCCTGGCAGTCGCGGTACTCGGGCCGCAGGGGGCCCACCCAGGTGACACTGAAGGGGTCACTGGCGGCGATCGCCATAGTGGTGGCAATGGCTCCCAAGTCAGCGCTACCATCGACGCCGTAGCTGCCCTCCCGGTAGGGCTGCAGGCTTTCCGTCAGGGTCACGGTATCGGGGCAGCGCATGGTGGGGCTGGTGGTTCTAGACAGCAGGGGGGCAAACCGCAGCTCGATGTTACCGGCGATCGCCGCCCCACTCGCCATCAGAGACCAGACCGTTACCCCCGCCATTCCCAGGGCCCATCGTTGTACTCTAACCATCCCAACCCCGACCTATGGATATCAATGTAGTGTGATCCCTTTGAGCAAACCATAGTTTGCCGGTGCTTGCCATTAAGTTATTTATAGCGCTGGCCCTTGGGCTGAGGGCATGGCCCTGGCCAACTTGGCCTGGGGAAGACAATGGCCGCGCCCCTCCCGTGTCGCCATCCATGGCAAGATGGGGTAGAATGCTCAGGAATGATAACCATTATCATGTAGCAACTCCATGATTCCCTTCCCCTGGCGCCCAGCCGCCCTACTGTTTGCCTCCTCCGTGGCGATCGCCCTGGGCGGTTGCGCCACTGACACCCCTGCAGTCGGCGAGGCCAAGGCCCCCCAGGGTGCCGTAGCTACGGACCTGGTCGTGATCACCACGATTTTACCGATCACTCAATTTACCCATGCGGTGGTGGGCGATCGGGCCGAGGTGATTCCCCTGATCCCAGCCAATGGGGATCCCCATGATTTTCAGGCCAGGCCAGGCGATGTACAGGCGTTGGCCAATGCCGATGTGCTGGTGAAAAATGGTCTGGAGATGGAGGCCTTTCTGGATGGGTTGATCGCCAATGCCGAAAATCCTGATCTGGTGGTGATTGACTCCAGTGAGGGGATTGCGGTGCTGGCC
>CAYVMR010000108.1:0-3489 GCA_964452545.1 uncultured bacterium | reverse complement strand
AGGGGAAACCCACGACCACGCCGAGGCTGGGCACCACCACCACGGTGAATTCAATCCCCACATCTGGCTCGATCCCAAGCGGGCCCTTCAGCAGGTGGAGACCATTCGCGACGGCATGATTGCGGTCGACCCGGAGGGTGAGGCCACTTACACCGCCAATGCCGCCGCCTTTATTGCCGAGCTCGACGCCCTAGATGCGGAGATCGCAGAGCAGTTAGCCCCCTTTGTCGGGCAGTCCTTTGTGGTATTCCACGACTTTGCCCCCTATTTTGCCGAGAGCTATGGCCTCAAATCTGAGTTTTTAGTGGAGGTGCCGGCGGTCAGTCCTACCCCTGAAGACGTCGGGCGGGTGATGGATAGGGTGAAAGCCTCCGGTCTGAAGACGATCATGACTGAACCCATGGCCGGCGGTAGCTTTGCCGCGATCGCCCAGGATCTAGGCATTGAGGTCGGTGTGTTTAACCCGATTCATACTGGCGACAGCCCCGCAGCAGTGGTGCGGCCTGAGCACTATTTGGCAACCATGCGCCAAAATGCCGCTAATCTGGCCGCGTCCTTGGCCGCGTCTACCCAGCAGTCGGGGTTGCCCCTGGGGCCCATTCAGGCCCTGGCACAGGGGTCTCCCTTCGCGGGTCTGCGGTTTTAGGAGGGGGTGGGCTTGAGCGCTGACGTTCTGGTTGTAGAGGGGCTGACCGTATACCGGGATACCTACCCCGCCGTGCAGGCGGTTGACTTTGCCTTGGCCGAGGGCACCGACACCGCCATCGTTGGTCCCAATGGGGCCGGCAAAAGTACTTTAATCCAAGCGATTCTGGGCATTCTACCGCGGCAGGCCGGGGCTGTATTTGTGCTGGGGCATCCCCTGGGTCGACGGGGGCATTTACCAGCCCCGGTGCGCCACCAAATTGCTTACCTGCCTCAAAACTTCCTCTTTGATCGGCGTATTCCCATCACCGTCAACGAACTGGTCGCCCTCAGCTGGGATGACCTGGGGCCAAAACTACCCTGGGCCAATCACCGCCAACGCCGCCTCGCCGTCCGTCAGGCTCTAGATCGCGTCGATGCCCTCCACCTCGGTCCCCAGCCCATCGCCCGCCTCTCCGGCGGTGAAATGAAACGGGTCTTGCTGGCCTACTGCCTGGTGCGCCCCCGTCGTCTGCTGATCCTCGACGAAGCCCCCGCCGGTCTCGACGTGCGCGGTGAGTCCGAATTTTACCAGCTGCTCTATCAGCTCAAGCAAGAGCAGGGCTGGGCCATTCTGCAAATCTCCCACGATTTAGATATGGTCAGAAAACACTGCGATCGCGTCCTCTGTCTGAACCGCTCTATCCGCTGCCAGGGCAGTCCGGATGATGCGTTGTCGCCGGACAATCTGGTTTCGGTGTATGGGTCGGAGTTGGTCAGATATCGGCATCACCATTAACCCCCATCCCCCCACCTATGCCCTCCCTCACCTCCACCCTCGACCTCTTCCAACTCCCCTTCATGCAGCGTGCGCTCATGGGTGGCATTCTCACCGGCCTGATGGGCGGCCTTTTAGGCAGTTTCACCATTCTCCGGCAGCTGTCGTTTTTTAGCGATGCCCTGGGCCATTCGGCGCTGCTGGGGATCAGCCTGGGGCTATGGTTGGGGATCAGTCCATCCTCGGTGCTGCTGCCCTTTGCCGTGTTGTCTGCCCTGGGGGTCACCTATTTAATCGAGCACACCCGACTGTGGACCGATGCTCTCCTGAATATTGTCTATTCCTCCTCCCTGGCGATCGGGGTGATTTTGCTGACCTTTGTGGAGCAGTACAAAGGGGGGATGAACAGCATCTTGTTTGGCGATATTCTGGCGGTACAACCGGGGGATTTGTGGGTGAGTGCGGCACTGCTTGCGGGGTGTGGGCTGTTTGTGGGGCTCACCTTGAGAACCCAAACCCTCCTCACCCTGCACGAGCCCCTGGCGATCGCCCGGGGGATCTCGGCCTCGGCCCACCGTACCGCCTTCATTGTGCTGCTGGCGCTGGTGGTGGGCACCTCCATCAAGGCGGTGGGGGTGCTGCTGATTAGCGCCTTTGTGGTGATTCCCGCCTGTGCCGCCCGCTTGCTCAGCCGCAGCTTTACCGGTTACGTGGCTCTGTCAGCCTGCCTCGGGGCCCTGGGGGCGGTGCTGGGTATGGTGTTGTCGGCGCTGTTTAACCTGCCCTCTGGCCCGGCGATCGTCGCCATGCAGCTGGCCATCTTTTTGCTGGCCATGGTCATACCCAGAGCCCATCTGTCAGGGGTTTAACCCGGGCTAAACCACCCCCGCCACGGGCCCCAGGGGGGTAGGCTGAACCCAGCCAGGGCGGGCCTAACACCTACCCTACCCAGGGCCGCCAGCCCACACCTCGATGGCCATAGTCAAAGTGATCGGGGTGAAAGATCTCGGCCAAAATCTCCAGGGAATCCACCAGCCGCGGCCCGGGCCGGTTGAAATATTGGTTGCCATCGGTGAGGTAAACCCGCTGCTGACGCACCGCCCTCAGGGTTTTCCAGGTGGGATGATGGGCCAATGCCTGGGCCTCTCGACCGGTGACCGCCAGGTCGTAACCGCAGGGCATGATCACGATCACGTCGGGGTCGGCCGCGGCCAAAGCCTCCCAAGACATCCAAGGGGAGTGCTGGCCAGGGCTGGCCAATAGACCCTGGCCACCGGCCAGCTGAACCAGCTCAGGTACCCAGTTACCGGCGGTCATCAGGGGTTCTGTCCATTCAATGCAGACCACCGTGGGCTGGGGGGTGACTGCGGTGGCTCGGTGGGCGCAGGCCTCAAGGCGCTGCTGGATCGCCGCCAAAACCGCCGCCGTTTTGGCGGGGGCGACCTCGGCCCCCAGGGCTGTGCCAAGGCGTTCTATATCTGTCCAGACCTCTGCCAAGCGGTTGGGTTGGAGGGAAATAATTTGGGGATGGCTCTGGGTGAGCTGGGCCACCGCCGCCTCCACATCCCCCAGGCTAACGGCGCACACCTCACATTGGGCTTGGGTGACGATGTGGGTGGGATTGAGAGCCTCTAGAAGCTCGAGGTTGACCCGGTAGACGCTGAGGGCATCGGTGAGCAGGTCGGTCACCCGCTGATGAAGGGTGGCGCTGTCACCGGTGGGGTCAAATTTGGGGGCCGTACAGACCGGCAGGGTGTTAACGGCGGCGGGATAGTCGCACTCGTGGCTGCGGCCCACCAAGAATTTGCCTAGCCCGAGGCTATAGACAATTTCAGTGGCACTGGGGATCAGGGAAACAATCCGGGGCGAGGATGGCATGGAAGGACGATCTTGGCTGGGGAGGGGGTTTGCCGCGGCAAGGGCGGTGAGACAGACCTCAGGCAAAACACCTGAGCCCTAGTGTACTCAACCCTGCCGGGTCGGGGTAGATCCCAAGGTTCGGACGGTAGGACCTAGGTGGAGGGGATGGGCGATACTGGACTCGAACCAGTGACATCCTGCTTGTAAGGCAGGCGCTCTACCAACTG
>CAYVMR010000107.1:0-8037 GCA_964452545.1 uncultured bacterium | reverse complement strand
CCCTAACGCCTATATTTTTCTATCCCACAGATTTAACACCTAGACAAGAATCGATAAAGTGCGTAAAGGATAAACGAAGCTAGGTTAGCGTATCGGAGGTAGCCAAACCCTCAAAACGCTGACATGGTGTATCTTGGGCCGTGGATCAACCTCAAGGATAGGGACAACTAAGGTAACGCCGTCGCACCCGTAGACGTTGGGGGAGTAGAATCTATGATCCTTGTGGGTCTCACGACTTCTCTAAGAACCGTATTACCCGGTGCGGTAAGCAAAACTCAACGTGCCGAGACTGCAACCGCCAATTCGTCAAAGATCCCCAGTGGAAGCCGAAGGATAGGGACATTCTGGCTTTTGTCGCTCTAGTGCTGTTGGATAATATTCCGTTAGCCGGTATCGCTAGGGTCACCGATATCTCTAATAGCTGGCTACAAATCTATGCCAAAGCTTGCTATGAAGCCGTTCTTAAAGCCGCAGAGGTGGTCTCCAAGGCTAAAGGCTAGCTAAGGTGAAGATGGATGAGCTGTGGTTCTTCGTCGAGAATAAAGGCGACAAGCAATGGTTCTGGGTGGCGATCGCCCTATGGCAGTCCATGAATGCCTGAATAATACCCTGAGGTGGTGGATTTCTCGGTTCGTGAGGAAGACGCGGTCCTTCTCCAAGAAGCTAGAAAATCACATTGGTGCGATCTGCTGGAAGAGTCCATACTTTCCTCGGTCCCCTACTAAAATGCACCACCATATTTTTTGAATGTCCCTTCAATGCTATCGAGGCATTAAGGCCTCACGTTTGAAGGCCTCCGGGCCAGCATACCGGGCTCGGGTACCCAATTCCTGTTCGATTCGTAGCAATTGATTGTACTTCGAAAGTCGCTCACCCCGACAGGGAGCCCCCGACTTGATCTGGCCAGCCATGGTAGCTACTACCAGATCAGCGATAAAGTCATCGGGGGTTTCTCCAGAGCGATGGCTGACCATACAGGTGTAACCTGCTTCGTGGGACATCTTAATGGCCGCTAAGGTCTCGGTAATGGAACCAATCTGGTTAACCTTAATTAGAGAAGAGTTGCCCACCCCGTCCTTAATCGCCTGGGCAATGATGGTGGGATTGGTAACAAAAGCATCATCTCCAACCAGTTGCAGGCGATCGCCCAACCGCTGAGTCATCACCTGCCACCCTTGCCAATCCTGCTCCCCTAAACCATCCTCCAGGGAAACAATGGGGAATTGGTTTACCCAACTCTCCCAAAGAGCAATCATATCCTCTGAAGACTTACGGCTATGGTCTGACTTATAAAACAGAT
Organism: uncultured bacterium; assembly: GCA_964452545.1. Classification (GTDB taxonomy): domain Bacteria; phylum Cyanobacteriota; class Cyanobacteriia; order Phormidesmidales; family Phormidesmidaceae; genus Nodosilinea. The sequence continues at coordinate 6,737 of CAYVMR010000107.1, read as the reverse complement.
AGCTGCCATCTTCCTGGTATAACTCACTTACCGCCGGGTCCAGGGCGATAGCCACATCCTGACCAGGGCGTAAACCGGCTTTTTCAATCCCCTGTAAAATCACCTCGACAGCCTCAACATTACTCCTCAAGTCAGGGGCAAATCCTCCTTCATCTCCGACGCCGGTACTATAGCCTGCGGCCTTGAGAACCGCCTTCAAGGCGTGATAGACTTCTGCGCCATAACGCAAAGCCTCTGTGAAGTTGGGTGCTCCTACGGGGGCTACCATAAACTCCTGGAAGTCGACGCTATTATCAGCGTGGGCTCCCCCGTTAATAATGTTAAAACAGGGCACCGGCAATAAAGCCGATTCAGCTCCCCCCAGATGAAGATAAAGGGGCACTTGGGCAGAAGCCGCCGCCGCCCGGGCTACGGCCATAGATACGCCGAGAATGGCATTGGCTCCTAAACCACCCTTATTTTCCGTACCGTCAAGGCTGATCATGCTGTTGTCTACTGCTGCCAAATCAGTTGCGTCCATGCCCTGAATCACGGGTGCAATGGTGGTATTCACGTTAGCAACAGCGTTTAGTACTCCTTTGCCACCATAACGACCCTGATCACCGTCCCTCAGTTCCAATGCCTCACGAATTCCAGTTGAGGCACCCGATGGTACCGCCGCTCGCCCCCGTGCCCCATCCTCCAAAACGATATCTACCTCAACCGTCGGATTGCCACGAGAATCAAGAATCTCTCTAGCCAGAACAGACCGAATAGCAGCCATGGGAACTACACTCCATTTCTCATTGATGACCATCCTACTAAGTGGATGGTACAGGAGCGTAGTTAATGCGGTATTAATTCTTAGGATCCCCTAAGAATTAACTATGTATGGTCTTTCTATGACATTTTCAGGCTTAACCCAAATTCCAGTAAATTCCTTTGGGGTGAAATCTTGGGGTCAACCGGCAGAGGTAGCGTACCGTTGAAAGAGCCGCTTCAGCTTAGCCGCTTCCAGGACGGCGTTGTGCTCTTGCGCAACTTGTTTCGCACCGGCTTGTCCCATGGCTGCCAGGGTCTCCAGGGGAGTATGGAGGATAGTTGCCATGGCAGCGGCCAGTTTTTCGGAAGAACCAGCTGGCACTAACCAGCCACAGACTCCGGGCTCCACCAATTCAGCCATACCCGCAATATAGGTAGCCAAAACTGGACGACCCAACGCTAGGGATTCCATGACAACTACGGGTAACCCTTCGGCAAAACTAGGCACAACCATAGCCTGGGCATTTAAAATGTGTTGCTGTACCTCAGCATTGGTAGCCCAGCCTGTAATCTCTACATAGTCCTGAAGTTTTAGCTGGTAAATGAGGGTTTCAATCTCTGATCGCAGAGGACCATCCCCCACCAAAATTACCCTAAATCGCTCACCCTGCCTAGCCAAGTGATTCACCGCCTCCAATAAAATTAAATGCCCCTTTTGCTCACTAATCCGGCCAACACAAACAAAGCTAGGAGTAATGGGCAGAGGAGTATAGGGTTGGGAGAGAAACAGCTGGTCAACCCCACAATGGACGATGTGGATTTTAGGCCAATGCTGATAGGAACACCAACGCAGCAGTTGACTTTTGGTAAACGAGGAAATTGCCACTACAAAAGCCGCCCTGGTGATTTTTTCCCCCAGGGCGATGGCCTCCGGCTTGTCAAATTCATGGGGGCCATGCACCGTAAAACTATAGCTAGGTCCGCCCAGTTGGTGACATAGCATGGCGACGGTAGTGGCATTGGTGGCGAAGTGACAATGGACATGGTCAACCTTCCCATCCCGTAACCAGTGCAGGAGGAGACAGGCTTCCACAAAATAGATCAGATTAACTATCAAGCCACGATCAGACTGGCGCCCCAACTTAATTGCCAGCCCCAAGCCTTGCAACCATTTCCCAGGAGAAACCACCAGGGTTCTTAGCAGGTGAAACAGTAGAGCAACGGGTCCCTGACTAAGGATAAACTGGGTTTTTTCCACCTCTTCGTGATCGGCGGCGTCTTTAATGGCCAGATCAGGATAGCGAATGGAAAATCGATACACCAGTTGGTCGAGCCCTTCGAGTTCTACAATTTCCCTGCGGATAAAGGTACAACTGGCGTAGGGATGTTGATTCATTAAATAGGCGAGCTTCATAGGGAAGTTAGGCGTCGACGGGGGTAGGCTGGTTCTTACTGTAGTAACTACTGTAATAGTAGTAATTACTAGAACTACGCTCTACTCCGTTCGCCACAAACCCGAGAATCGGAGTTTGGGTGGTAGTTAGAAAGTCTCGCACTACGTTGTGAATCACATCTCGACTACTTTTGTTGAGCCTGACAGTGAGCAAAAAGCCATCGGCATGACGGCAAGCGAGCTTAGCATCAGCAAAGTTGTAGAGGGGTGGAGTATCCAAAATAATTAAGTCAAATTGGCGCCGAAATGTTTTGATCAGAACCTCGAATTTTTGACTTGAAAGCAAACGAGTCGGTGCTGGAGAGCGACTGCCTGCGGTTAAAATAAACAGGTTGGGATTATCCTCTAGACTTTGAATCGCTTTCTCAGGAGTAGCGTCAGACGTCAACAGATCGGTCATACCAAAACGGTTAGAGAGATTGAAGAAGGTATGGTCAACCGGAGCTCGAGAGTCAAGGTCAACTAGCAACACCCGCCGCCCCACCTTAGAAGCAGCAACCGCTAAGTGAGAGGAAACCGTTGACTTACCTTCACCGGGGATTGATGAGGAAATGGTAATCACCTGAATCGGGGAGTCCGCATTGAGTAACCTCAGGTTAGCTTCCAATCCGTAGAAAGCCTCTTCAAAGGGTTGGTTGTAATAGCCGTAATAGTGACTTCTAGAACCAGATCCACGGCGCTGGCGAGTAGATCGAGAACTGGGTGACTTAGCCTTTTGTTCTTGGGTTTGGGCCGCCAGCTCGGCCATAGAAGTAGCTAGGGCAACACTAACAAAGAGCTGACGCTCTTCGCTTTCCTTCTCCATGAGCGGCACAGTTGCCAGGCAGGGTAACTTCAGGTCATTGGTAATTGACTCAGACTCGTGGTAACCCCGATCAAGCTTCTCAAGCAGGAAGGCCGTACCTACTCCCAAAATTAAACTGACAAAGGTTCTTAAAACAAGCTGACGTAGCCAGGACGACTTGATGGGATCTGCGCTAATCTCTCCCAATCCAGAGGTCACTTGCCAGGGACTGGTTTGTCGTACCATTTCCAGGTCTAAGTCCTGATAGCTAGCCAGAAGGCGCTGCAGTCCACTTTCCGCCAGGGTTAGTTCTCGTTGGATCTCGTTATAGCGTCGAGCCAGGGAGGACAGGTTTTCCAGATTAACACCCAGGTTATCAACACTGGCAATCAAGGCTGCATCACGATTTTGCAAAACTTGAATTTCATTGGCTGTCTTTACCATTTCCGTCACCAGGTTCCGACCCACCGTCCCCTGAAAGCCAGCCGACTGAGCATCGATATCTAGCTGGGATGCCAAGGCTGGGCCAAGAATGCGATTGGCTTCGGCCTCGAGCAACGGTACCAACTTCTCCCGCTTATCTTGAAGGGCTTCTACCATTGGAGTGGTCGTCTGAAATCGAGCGGTTTCCAATGCGATCTGACCTTCAATATCTCGTAGATCTTTTAGTAACTTCTGATAGACTGGAGCCTCGCTAAGATTAGCTATGGTAACGGCTTCGGCTGGACTCAAGCCAATTTGGTCCTGAAGAGCCTGGTACCGAGCGACGGCAGCCGATAGATCGACCTGATTATCCTGCTGCTGAGTGAGGGTTTGATTAATCCGGGAGGTAATATCAGCCCTTGCCTGGCTGGTATCTACCAAGTTGTAGCGCTTCTGGAACTCTTCCAGGGCGGCCTCACTGTTACTAACCTCCTGACGCTGCTTTTCGATCTCACCGGCCACCTTCTCTAAGCTGCTGCGCAGAGATCGTTGCCGATCTGCCACACTATACTCAACGAAGGCATTCCGTATAACATCTGTAACGTACTGAACCTCACTCTGATCCTTGCCACTGTAAGTGATCGACAGCAGTTTTGACTCCTTGTCAACCCGTTCGATACTTAACTTATCTGTCAAGTCTTTGTAAGTAAGGTCTGGATACCGAGTTCGGAGCCTTTCTAATATGGGTTCTAAAACTGACTCACTCTGCAGGACCAATATTTGACTGTCGTAATCCAAGGTTTCAGCTGATCGACCGCCAGTCACCTGTTCTAAACCCTTTAACCCCTGACCCAGTTCAGTGCCGCTGGTGACGGGCTCAACCAGGAGGGAAAACTTAGCCTCATAGACGGGGGGTCTTACCATCGCTAGCCCATAGAGACCAGCCAGGGAGGCCAAACTAACTCCAACCAATGGAATTAACCGTCTTCGGAGAATAGTTAGCAATTCACCTAGATCAATTTCGTCTTCTAAGTCTTCCTGGGGAGCTATGGTTACTACCTGAGGAGTGCGGCCATTACGGGAATAGTCTTTTGTTACCTCATTTTGAGGAGAACTGAGAGGAGTCAGGATATCAGTAGAGTCAACCATAGGAATTTATAGAAAAACTTCGTCAACAACTTAGATCAAGAGAACTAGAAATAAGGGACTTAAATAGTTAAAGTTCTGGTGAAGAATACACAGGTCTCAACATTAATCAACGCTGTGGTCAACCTTAAAGAATTAGCACTACTTAACCCTATAGACCTTCAGGCACAACAGGATAGTTGAATACCTAAAAAGCAGCACCCCTAAGTTTAACCTTCGATATTCGACAATCTTGTCCGTCTCAGCAAAGCAAAGGTTACCCTATTGAAGATAAATATTTAACATGATATCACGATAGTTGCTGAGTGAAAACACGGTTCTCACAGTAATAGTTCATACTTAGCAAGGCTAAAAATGAAAGGGCACAAATCAATATGTTCGTGGGTCATGGGATAGTATTTTTGTTCTGCCATGGAGGAGTAGCCTCGGTTCTTGTCTAAAGTAGGAAAATCATCTGCCATATTTTAATTAAAGTCCTAAAATCCTTAGGATTGTCGTGACACTAGTGATTGGGGATAACAGTAGCCCAAGGAAGTCTGAGGTGACGGCGACGTTGTTACGAGCCACCATCACCACATCGTCTGGACGCAGAATTGGATTGGTCTGTTCGTTGGGGGAGTCGGCGAGACTGACCTGCAGGGTACGTCGCTCCACCGTACCGTTAGGGTTAAGGCGTACCAGGTCAACCGATGAGGTTTTGGCCCGAGGGTCCTTGAATCCCCCCGCCGCTAAAATAGCTTGATTGAGGGAAGCATTGGCGGGTACCTCGACGTTTCCCCCTCTGACCACTTCACCAACCACCTGAACATTCATTGATTCGGGTGAAAAGTTGGCCCGGGCCACCTGTACCGAATCACTCTCCGGTGGATTGGTCACAATGGGGACGATCACCCGATCGCCATCCCTCAGTCGCAGGTCTTGATCCAGATCCCCCCGCTGAATCAGGTCCCAAAGGTTAGCTCGCAGCACTAGGTTTTGTCCCGATCGCTGCGGCCGAATCACCTCAATATCCCGTACATTGGCCTGATAGGTGACGCCCCCCGAGGCTTGTATAGCCTCGGTCAGGGTAGGCAATTGCACACCCGAAAAACTATCTTGATTCGCCGTGGTTTGCCCAGCAAAATCAATGACGTAGGTGCCGGGGCGCTTCACCTCACCGGCCACGGCAATCCGCACCGGTCGAGCTCGAACCAGGGTTACGGTAAGGCGAGGGGGGCGGGTCAGCAGGGGGGCGTAGCGGGCGGTTAAGACCTGGGTGACGTCCTCTACGGTCATCCCCTGCACATCCACTGACCCCACCAGGGGAACGCCAATGGTGCCATCCACCCGCACTGGGTAGGTGCCCTTGTCAGCACTATATTCTGGCACGTTGAAAATATCCACCCGGATGACATCTCCCGATCCCAGGGTGTAGGTTTCATCTAAGTAGCTGACCCCCAGCCCTGGATTAGGGACTGAGTCAACCGGCATAAACTGCACAGAGGAGGGAGTTAATGGGGGGGCTGAACGGCCTTCCTGGGCATGCAAGGCTAGCCCCCAGGGGTGAAAAACCATGGGCACTAGCACCAGCCATTGAGGCAGGAAGGACTGGATACGGCCCGATGAGCTAGACGTGGTAACAACTCTTCTCATATATTCCCCTAGGATTAGAAATTAAAATATTTAATATAGGTAACTAAAGCCGATGACTACAATCCGTATATTGCCGTGTATCTAAGTGTAACCCTGTCCATTAGGTTAGCCCTCCCAGTTGGGTTGGAGAGGCACGGCAATTCAGGTTTACTGAATCTTGGTATTGACAAAAAGTAATCTCAAACCCCTCTCTAGGTTTACGGAAAAGCCAGTGTTGGCATAAAAATCTGAAACAGTAAAGTGGCTAAAGACCCTCAAACTCTTCATCTCGTGAAAATATAGCTTCGCTCTAAACCTTAGAACAGGGTGGATCAATCAAAGCGATGCGATCACCGGGTAGGTATTCTGGCTCGCCTGGTTTGACTGAGCGCTCAGGCCAAAGCCCGCCCCGCCCTAGGTGGCTACAGCTATATTAAGTATTCATATCCCGTTCTAGGTTACCCCAGTCAGGGGGCCAGAGTATCAAACCTTTAATAACCTGAGTTCGACAAGGATTTAGAGCACTGAAAGAAAGGCTGAGGGGTTACGCTCAAAGTATCGAATCTTAAGCACCTCAGC
>CAYVMR010000106.1:0-8102 GCA_964452545.1 uncultured bacterium | reverse complement strand
GGTTTAACCATGCTACAGTCCCTCCACTACACCATCGATTTGATTCGCGATGAGGCCCGTCAGCTAGTCCAGAAGGGTACCGTTAATCGCCATCAGCCGATCTATACCCTCTGTCGCCATATTCCAGCGCGGGAATGGATTTTTGTGGAATCAGAACTTGAATCCTCTGGTTTTTTGTTGCGTGACCGGATCGCGGATTTAATGGGTCGTGAAGATTGGGACAACGATTAGGGCCAGTTTTGCCGTAGTCGGTTGGCGGTGCGCAGGATTTGCCCAGCTAACATCGCCGCACCAAAACCGTTATCAATATTGACTACCCCAATGCCTGTGGCGCAGGAGTTAAGCATGGTAAGGAGAGCCGCCAAACCTTGAAAACTGGCCCCATAGCCAACGCTGGTCGGTACCGCAATGATCGGGCAGCCGGCTAGTCCAGCTACCACGCTGGGGAGCGCTCCTTCCATGCCAGCGACGACGATCAAGACATCCATTTGCCCTAGCAACTGTTGGTGGCGCAATAGTCGGTGTAACCCCGCTACCCCCACATCCCAAAGCCGCTTGACCTGAAAACCCGATAGCTCCGCCGTTACGGCCGCCTCCTCCGCCACCGGCAAATCGGCGGTGCCGGCCGTCAGGATGCCAATGGTGCCGGGATGCTCGGCGGTGAGATGGAGGGGGACAAGGGCACAGATCCGAGCTGGGCTATAGTACATGGCCATGGGTAAATCCTGACGAATTTGCCCATAAACCTCTGGCTCGATGCGGGTAGCCATGACCACTGGATGGTGCTGGTGAAGACTGCGCATGATATCCACGATCTGGCCGGGGGTTTTACCTGGCCCCCAAATTACCTCCGGAAAGCCGGTCCGCAGGGGTCGGTGGTGATCAACCTTGGCAAACTCCTGAATCGGCTCAAACTCCAGGTATTTAAGCTGTTCAAAGGCCTGCTCAGGGGGGATCTGCCCCTGGGCAACGGCGTCTAACAGAGCGCGCAGGGCGGCGGGTTGGGTCACGGCACTGGGGTTACAGAATCTAGGAGGAACCCCGACTGAGAGGCCCCATTGTCTGCTGGGACCCCTCAGTTGGGACGGCTATAGTATAGCTTTATAGCCTGGCCAGCTGGATGGAGGGATCAACTGCTAGGCTTCACCATAGGCGTCCATGCCGGCACAGGAACAAATTAGGTGGCGATCGCCGTAGGCCTGGTCAATCCGATTCACCGCTGGCCAGAACTTGTGCTGACGGGTGAAGGCGGTGGGAAAGACCGCCGTTTGGCGATCGTAGGGCCGCTGCCAATCCGACACTAGATCGACGCTGGTATGGGGCGCCTGGGTCAGCAGGTTAACCTGTGGATCCGCCACTCCGGTTTCGATCGCCCGAATTTCCTCTCGAATGGCAATCATGGCCTGGCAAAACCGATCCAGCTCGGCCAGGGATTCACTTTCCGTGGGCTCCACCATCAGGGTGCCGGCCACCGGCCAGGACATGGTGGGGGGATGGAATCCGTAATCAATCAACCGTTTGGCAATATCTTCCACCCCCACATTAGCCGATTGTTTAAACGGACGGACATCCACAATACATTCGTGGGCCACCCGACCATTCTGCCCGGTATAGAGAATGTCATAGTGCCCCTCTAGTCGTTTAGCAATGTAGTTGGCATTGAGAATGGCGACCTCGGTGGCTCGTTTTAACCCCTCGCCCCCCATCATGGCAATGTACATCCAAGAAATCGGTAAAATGCTGGCGCTCCCCCAGGGGGCGGCACTGACCGCCCCGATCGCCTGATCACCACCGACCCCAGCCACCAAACTATGGCCCGGCAGGTAGGGCAACAGATGGGCCTTGACGCCGATCGGCCCTACCCCAGGGCCACCCCCACCGTGGGGAATGCAGAAGGTCTTGTGAAGATTCAGGTGACAGACATCGGCACCAAAGTCAGCGGGCCGACATAGGCCCACCTGCGCATTCATATTGGCTCCATCCATGTAGACCTGACCACCGTAGCGATGCACAATATCGCATAGGGTCATGATTTCGGTCTCAAACACCCCATGGGTGGAGGGGTAGGTGACCATCAGGGCGGCCAGGTTGGCCTGGTGTTGTTCGACCTTAGCCTGGAGATCCTCAACGTCGATGTTGCCCTCGCCATCGCAGGCCACCGCCACCACTGTCATCCCAGCCATAACGGCGCTGGCAGGATTGGTGCCATGGGCGGATTGGGGAATTAGGCAGACGGTGCGCTGCCCCTCACCCCGTTGTCGGTGGTACTCGCGAATGACTAATAACCCGGCATATTCACCCTGGGCGCCGGCATTGGGCTGCAAGGAAATACCCGCAAAGCCAGTCACCTCCGCCAACCAGGTTTCCAGGTCATGGAACAATTGCCGGTAGCCCTGGGTTTGGCTAGCCGGTGCAAAGGGATGGATCTGGCCAAACTCCGGCCAGGTCACCGGCACCATTTCAGCCGTAGCATTGAGCTTCATGGTGCAAGACCCGAGGGGAATCATGGCGGTGGCCAGGGATAAATCCTTATTCTGCAAGCGGGTGATATAGCGCAACATCTCGGTTTCCGAGTGGTATCGGTTGAAGACCCCATGGGTGAGATAGGGGGAAGTGCGCTTCAGTTTGACTGGCAGGGCATCATCCACCGCTGGGTCTTGCAGAAGGAAAGCCAAACGCTGGGAGGCGTCAGCTCCACCAAAAACTGTCCAGAGATCGATGACATCCTGAGAGGTGGTGGCCTCATCCAGGGCTACCCCCAGGCAGGTGGGACTAAATTGGCGGAGATTAATCCGATGGGATGTGGCTCGTTCTAAGATGGCCGCCGTTTGAGCGCCGGTTTCAATCCGCAGGGTATCAAAGTAGGGAGCATCCCCTAGGGTAAAGCCGAGCTGGGTCAGGCCCTGACCTAGAACTACAGTGAGTTGGTGGATACGCTGGGCAATCTGGCGTAGCCCTTGGGGGCCATGGTAGACCGCATACATGCTGGCCATAATGGCCAACAGCACCTGAGCCGTGCAAATGTTACTGGTGGCGGTGTCACGGCGGATATGCTGTTCCCGGGTTTGTAGGGTGAGGCGGAGGGCAGGGTTGCCCTGGGCATCCCTGGAGATGCCCACCAATCGGCCCGGTAGTTTGCGAGCATAGATTTGGCGAGTGGCAAAGAAGGCTGCATGGGGGCCACCAAATCCCAGGGGCACCCCAAATCGTTGGCTATTTCCCACCACAATGTCAGCCCCAAACTCCCCTGGAGGACGCAGCAGGGTGAGGCTGAGCAGGTCAGCGGCCACCACCACCAGGGCACCGGCGGCATGGGCCTGGCTGACGAGGGTGCTGTAGTCGTAAAGGGCCCCGTCGGTGGCCGGGTACTGCAGTAATAGACCGAATAGGGGGGTGGTAAAGTCCAGATGCCGATGGTCCCCCACTATTACCTCGATGCCCAGGGGTTGGGCTCGGGTTTGGATGACCTCAAGGGTTTGGGGATGGCAGTCGGCGGCTACCCAGAAGGTTTTGCAAGCCTTTTGCTGACGGGCGTTGAAGGCCAGGGCCATGGCCTCTGCGGCGGCGGTTCCCTCATCGAGGAGGGAGGCATTGGCAATCTCCATGCCGGTGAGGTCGGTGATCAGGGTTTGAAAATTAATCAGGGCCTCCAGCCGACCCTGGGCAATTTCTGGTTGGTAAGGGGTGTATTGGGTATACCAACCTGGATTTTCCAGGATGTTGCGCTGGATCACCAGGGGGGTGAGGGTGTTGGCATAGCCAAGGCCGATAAAGGAGCGCCATACCTGATTTTGATCGGCAATCTGGCGCAGCTTGGTCAGGGCGGCCGCTTCACTTACCCCCTGGGCGATCTGCAGGTCTTGCTGGAGGCGAATGCTAGCCGGTACAGTGGCCGCTATCAAGGCCTCCAGGGATGGGTAGCCCAAGGTCTCCAGCATGGTGCTAAGCTCAGCATCGGTGGGGCCCAGGTGCCTGGCGACAAAACTACTCAAGCCCCCCTCGACGACTTGCTGGTGTCCCTGGTGAGGGCTGCTGCTCAGGGATGACGGGACTAGATCGGGGAGGGATGGGGAGGCGATACCACTGGACTCGGGGAAGGGCGGGGTCATAGCCATTTGCCAGAAACGTCAAAATAATTCGTTAGCCATAGACATAACCGCAGCCATTTAGCTCAGGACATCGAGTCACCCTTTGGGTCTCAGACCATTACCAATGGCCTTGCCGTCTTGTCCTAATCAGACTGGCGACGGCTATATTACATCTAACTTCATATTTTGAAAGGAAACTTACGAATTGGCTACCGTAACATCCCGATCCATACAAAGATTAAACATAGCTCCAATCACCAAGCTATGCCAGGAGGCCCCTTTCCCAGGCATGCCCCTGGGCTTAACCCTGGACCTGATCTTTGTATTCTTCAGCGGACATGGCGTCCTCCAGGTCCTCCAGGTTTTCCACCTGCACCTTAATTAGCCAGCCATCTCCGTAGGGATCATCGCCAATTTGCTCTGGGGCGTCCACCAGGGCATCGTTACGTTCTACCACGGCGCCGGTGACTGGGGATTTGAGGCTTTCCACCGCCTTTACTGACTCAATGTTGCCAAAGGTCTCTCCCTTTTCTACGCTATCACCCACCTCAGGCAGCTCCAGGAACACAATTTCCCCGAGTTGATCGATCGCAAAAGCCGTAATCCCCACGGTGACCTGTCCTTCCTCCTCATCAATGCGAGCATACTCATGGGTGTCTAGATACCTTAGGTTCTCGGGATACTCAAATGCCATAGTCTCGTCTTTTCCCTAATGCAAGTGTGTTTGGTGGTTAGGGTGCTAAACCCCTAGTGTTGGTTGTGGATTGGGCCTGCAAATATATACTTGCAACTATATAGCAGTCGCCAGTCTGGTTAGGACAAGACGCCGAAGCCCCATGGGCTGAGACCCAGAGGGTGACTCGATGTCCTGAGCTCAAGGGCTACCGCTACATAACTCAATTCAGTGCCAGTTTGCCACGATCCGACAAAGTTGGCACAGTCTTTCTGGATTTTCTTGGCTGGGGCTGGGCAATCAGGCTGCCTGGTCAGGGTAGGGGTGGGTAGGGGGCTTAAACTATGACCCGATTTCAGGGGCGGAGCGGCGGTAGAAGGGGCGTTTCACGACCTGGGCGGGCCGCCCCTGGCCCCGGATATCCACCTCCAGGGTCTGACCTGGGTTGGCCAGGGACGCCGGAACGTAAGCCAGGGCAATGGGGAGTTTTAGGGTGGGGGAGAGGGTGCCGCTGGTCACTACCCCCACGGCTTCCCCCTGATGGATGACCGGATAGCCGTGGCGAGCAATGTGGCGATCAGCCATGGTTAGCCCCACCAGGCGGCGCTGGGGACCCTGTTCTTTTTGCTGTTCCAGGGCCGATCGCCCGACAAATTCGCCCTTCTCCTCCAGGTGAACCACCCAGCCTAACCCCGCTTCCCAGGGGGTGGTGGTGATGTCGATATCTTGTCCGTAGAGGGCCATGGTCGCCTCAAGTCGTAGGGTGTCGCGGGCTCCCAGGCCACAGGGGGTGGCCCCAGCCTCCAGCAGGGTATCCCACAGGGCCATACCGGTGGGGGCATCGGTCATGATTTCAAAGCCGTCTTCGCCGGTGTAGCCAGTCCGGGCCAGGAAGGCGGGAGATCCCAGCAGAGTACTCTGCAGATGGCCAAACCGAGCCACCTGGGACAGGTCCGCTGGTGTCAGGCGCTGTAGCAGACTGGTGGCCAGCGGACCCTGCAGGGATAGGAGGGCTTGGTCTCGAAATCGATCGCCAAACTCGACCGCATAGCCCTGGAGATGATCGATCAACCAGGTCCGATCCGTCTCGGTGGTGGCGGCATTGACGATTAGCATGAACCGAGCGTCGCCACTGGCCCCCTGATCCTGGCGATAGATGATTAGATCATCGATAATGCCGCCCTCGGGGTTGAGCAGCACTGTATACTGGGCCTGGCCGGGTTGCAGTCGCTCCAGGTTAGAGGGTACCAGGGCCTGCAGGGCGGCGATCGCACCGGGTCCTTCTAACTCAAACTTACCCATGTGGGAAATATCAAAAAGACCCGCCTGGGTCCGCACCGCCTCGTGTTCAGCACCAATGCCCTTGAACTGAACGGGCATTTGCCAACCGGCAAACTCTGTCATCCGGCCCTGTAGATCGACACAGCGACGATAAAGGGGGGTTTGCAGCAAACTCATAGATTTACCATCTTAATATTTTTTAATCTATCGCTAGCCCTTCCAGTGTACCCCCAGTCGGACAGGGTAGGCTGGAGATCCCCTGGAAGGCGGTGGGCCGATTCAGCCCAGAAGAATGTTCAGCCATGGCCAAGATCACGGGCCTCTATGGTTATACTCAAGCCAGAGTGGATATCAGCCCCCATGCACTACCTGGCTAAAGTACAGAAAAAGGCTTTCCTAGGCGGAGCGGAGCTAACCCTGTTAGCGGTTCAGAACAGTGACACCGTCTGGGAACGCTTAGTCAAGCCCCGACTGATTGAAACTCCACGGCTGTTAGCCTTTCCCGAGGGTAGCTTGGTGCTGGTGGAGCTAGATGGGGCCAATCAGGTACTGGCGGTGGAAGACGCCATTCCCTGGGTGCTCACCCTGGTGGAGCAATATTTGGCCTACGGCATCACCCCAGCGGCCCTGGAGCAGGAGATTGAACGGGCCGAACGTTGGCGGCAGTCCCTCACTTTAAAGAGCCAGGAGGTGGATCGTCGCGCCCTGGAAACGGCGGCCCGTCGGGATGAAATTCAGGAGCTGGAACGTAATTTGAAACAGGAACGGGAGGAACTGGAGCACCGCTGGCAGGACCTCCGCCATTTAGACGAAACCTCCCATCCCTGACCACCCTGGTCTGCCCTGGGGAATGGGCGGGCCAGGGGCAGCCCCCCTACTCGGCGGCGGCGATCGCCAGCCGGGTTTTTAGCACTGTATCGGGGTTCAGGCTGATGGAGTCAATCCCCAGCTGCACCAGAAAGGCGGCGAACTCTGGGTAATCGCTAGGGGCTTGGCCACAGATGCCAATCTTGCGGCCCCTGGCCTTGGCGGTGGTGATGACCTGGCGAATCATCTCCTTCACGGCAGGGTTGCGCTCGTCAAAGATGTGGGCCACCAGGGCGGAGTCGCGGTCTAACCCCAGGGTGAGTTGGGTGAGGTCGTTGGAGCCGATGGAGAAGCCATCGAAGATCTCACTAAACTGGTCCGCCAGGATGATATTACTAGGAATCTCGCACATGACGTAGACCTGGAGACCATTGTCCCCCCGTTGCAGGCCGTAGCTGGCCATGGTCTCCAGCACCTGACGGCCCTCATCGGGGGTACGGCAGAAGGGCACCATGGGAATCAGGTTGGTCAACCCCATGTCATCTCGCACCCGTTTGATCGCCCGGCATTCCAGGCCAAAGGCCTCGGTATATTTCGGATCATAGTAGCGAGAGGCCCCCCGCCAGCCGATCATCGGGTTTTCCTCCTGGGGTTCAAATTCACTTCCCCCTAGCAGATTGGCATACTCGTTACTCTTAAAGTCGGATAGCCGCACCACCACCGGCTTGGGGTAAAAAGCGGCGGCGATCATGCCGACCCCCGTGGCCACCTGATCGACAAAAAAGTCGGGTTTATTGGAGTAATGGGCGGTGAGTTGGCTGATTTCCCATTTGGCCGCCTTATCCTGAAGGTGATCAAAGTGCAGCAGGGCTAGGGGGTGGGCCTTGATATGGTTGGCGATGATAAACTCCAGGCGGGCCAGCCCCACCCCGTCGCAGGGGATCGATGCCAGACTAAAGGCCTCCTCCGGGTTACCCACGTTCATGAGAATTTGAGTGCGGGGACGAGGCAGATTGTGCAGGGGGGTTTCCACCACCTCAAAGGGGACTAAACCGGCGTAGACCTTACCCGCTTCCCCCTCGGCACAGGAGACCGTCACCGGCTGACCGGTGTGGACCACCTCAGTGGCGTTGCCACAGCCCACGATGGCCGGAATCCCCATCTCCCGGGCAATAATGGCGGCGTGGCAGGTGCGCCCCCCCTGGTTGGTGATGATGGCGCTGGCCTTTTTCATGATCGGTTCCCAGTCCGGA
>CAYVMR010000105.1:0-8102 GCA_964452545.1 uncultured bacterium | reverse complement strand
GACCCAGAAATCTTTGTCCGCCCCACGGAGGGTCAGGTGGATGACCTGCTGGGGGAAATTCGCGATCGGGCTGGCCGCCAGGAACGGGTGTTGATCACTACCCTGACCAAGCGGATGGCGGAGGATCTGACGGAGTACCTGGAGGAGCACGGGGTACGGGTGCGCTACCTGCACTCCGAGATCCATTCCATTGAGCGCATTGAAATTATTCAAGACCTGCGCAACGGTAACTACGATGTGCTGGTGGGGGTGAATCTGCCGCGGGAGGGGCTGGACCTGCCGGAGGTGTCCCTGGTGGCCATCCTGGATGCGGATAAGGAGGGCTTCTTGCGGGCGGAGCGATCGCTGATCCAGACCATTGGTCGGGCGGCTCGCCATGTGCGGGGCCAGGCCATCCTCTACGCCGATAATTTGACCGATAGCATGGCCCGGGCGATCGAGGAAACAGAACGGAGGCGCCGGATTCAGATCGCCTACAACGAAAAACATGGCCTTACCCCCCAACCGATCGAGCGGCGTAAGAGCAACGCCATTCTCTCCTTTCTGGAGGTGTCCCGCCGCCTAAGCGCCCAGGAGTTGGAGGTCGCCTACGACCATAAGGAGGACCTGCCCCTGGAGGACATCCCGGAGCTGATTGGTCAACTAGAAAAACAAATGAAGGAGGCGGCTAAAAACCTGGAGTTTGAGGAAGCCGCCAAGTACCGCGATCGCATCAAAACCCTCCGAGACCAGTTGGTTGGTAAGCGATAGCTGACGAATCATGCCCCTGCAACTGTTTTTTTGCGCTCTCCCCTAGTTCGCCGCATCAGAAATAAAAGTCAGCGATACTATGGCTAGGTCGGTTGTCGAGTTATAGTCATGCCACCTTTTTCCATGGATGAGAGCTTTCCCCCTAGCCTGGGGACCGATTCATTTCCATTAGACCAGTCGGATCCAGCTTCCCCTAGCTATTTATCTGAGGACCAGCTGCCCCTGTTGACCATTGAAGATGTCCAGAAATACCTCAACCGGTCTAGAGCCTCGGTCTATCGCTATGCCAACACCAATCCCGAACTGCTTAATTCTGCTTACGATCCTAAGAAACTAAATCCAGAGCTGCGACGGGATAAGGATGATCCCTTAGAATTTCGGCCCCAGGAAGTCCAACGCTTCGCAGAAGAGGTTCTAGGTTTGAAGCCAACCATCCAGGTACAAACCCCCACAGAAACCGTGACCAACGCCCTGCTTCAACAAATTCTCCAGGAACTCAAACATATCCATACCCTACTGAAGGCTCAGCACTCCCTCAGGGAATAAACCCGATCAGGGAAGACAGACCAGGGGCCTAAGATCATCTGTACTAAACAAGAGCCAGCGAAGATGGTATAATGGTTGTAGTTGTTTTGATACTGGTCTTTCCTGTCTCATTTTACTTGTCTATGTTATCGATTGGTAGTAAAAGGGTGGGTTTTGTGCCCTAAGCAACGATTTACCCTCTAGCCATGTTTAAAATTGTAGAGTTGAAACCACCTGCTTCTGCATCCGTGGGTTAGCCTTAACAAGGTTTTTGGTGATTTATTGTTGAAGGCTGCTTTGTCCCCACTTTGCCGATTTCAAATATAGGACTTTATGGATTCTGCCAGTCAATCTGACACCTCTGCTGGGGAGCCTCCCAGTATTATCGCTAACCTACTTGGTTTTGTGATCGCCATCGCTACCCTCACCTTGCCGCTACTGGTGATTGACCACTTTGCCTCTGTCCCCAGCTTGCCACCGCCAGCCAGCTTGCCACCCGCTGAGGGACAGCCCTAGTCCTTATCTTTTATCAGTTGATCGGTGTTCAGTGCCCTGGTCAACTCACCGATTGAGGATTTAGCTAGGCTGTTTGTCCTGATTCACCCTCAGCGGCATCTTTTTACGCAGCCCATGGGGCGGTGCGGCTATAGGCCTCGGATCAGGGGTTTTGAGGCGATCGGGGCGGGGGGGTGTAGATTAACTTCCCGGGCGGCGCGCACCAATAGGCCAGCGGTAGCCAGGCTAGAGATCATGGAACTGCCGCCGTAGCTAATCAGGGGAAAGGGGAGGCCCGTGGTGGGTAGTAGACCAGTGACTACCCCTATGTTTAAGGCCGCTTGACCGATCAGGACCACCATGGCCCCTAGGGCCACCAGTTGACGAGAGAGTTCACGGGCTCGTAGGGCAACTCGCAGGGCGACGCTGGCATAGACCGTCAGAAACAATAGCAGTAACAGGGCACCGATCAGCCCAAATTCTTCAGCGTAGACCGCAAAAATAAAGTCGGTGTATTGAATGGGTAAGGCCGATAGTTTTTGTTGGGACAGGCCAAAACCTTCTCCCCATAGGCCTCCTGAGCCTATGGCCAGCAGGCTTTGAATCAGCTGATAGCCCTGATCCCCAGGGTCAGCCCAGGGGTTTAGGAAGGACACGATACGCTGGCGTTGATAGGTTTTCAGGCTGATGCTAATCACCGCGGCCAGGCCGCCGGACAATGCCGTTAGACCCATATAGACATAGGGCAAGCCTGCCGCCAGGGCGATTAACCATAGAGTCAGGCCGCAGACGGCGGCGGTGCTCAGGTTCGGTTGTAGTAAAATTGCCACCAAAGCCACCCCAAAGATCCCTAGCCAGGTCAGCCGCACTGACCACTTTAGTTGGGTCCACCGGCTGAATAACCGAGCGGCTTGCAACACTAGGCAGGGCTTTAGTAGTTCTGAAGGTTGCACCATAAAAGGGCCCAGGGGAAGCCAACGGGCAGCACCGTTGACCGTTACCCCCAGCCAGGGAACCAGGGTCAGGAGTACCAAGCCCAGAAGCAGTAGTAAAATCGTTCCCGAAAATTTAGCTAAGGTGTCCAGGGGCCGATGGACAATCCAATTGAATACTAGTAGCCCAACCCCAGCCCACAGTAGTTGCACTAAAACGTAGTGCAATCCGTGGCCATGTTCGGCCAGAGAGACCGCGTAGGAGGCGGAGAAGAGAATGATCAATCCAATTCCTAGCCAGCTCATGGTCAGCCAACGCAGCCACCGGGCCTCCGCTGACCATGAGCTAACCGTGGGATCTATCCATGGCAAACGGGCAATGATCGGAGAAATGTTCAAGCTAAATCGTCCTTAAGGCTGTGATCCCTGATGAAGGGGGGAACTATCACTCATTTTTTGCATCCCAGTATAACCAAGTCCCCCAGACCTAACACGGACTTACCCACCAATCCAGGATTTAAGTCCACCAGTCAAGAAACTAACCCTTAAGATGGATGGGGAGGGTTGGGCAAGGCCGATGAAAGTACCGATGGTGTCGTCTGAACGTCTGGCTCGCCAGCGGGAAATTATTGAGGTGGTGCTCAGCCATGGCTGGGACTACATGCGGCAGTTGCTGATGGGGGGTAAGGCTGACGAACCCGATATCCCGCCCCCCGCGGTGCTGGTGAATATTTTGACGGATCTGGGACCGGTCTATATTAAGCTGGGCCAGTTGTTGAGTACTCGCCCGGATCTCTTGCCACCAGCCTACATTGAGGCCCTGAGCTCTCTCCAAAGTACGGTGCCACCGGTTAGTGCTGACCAGGCAGAGGCCCAAATCCGCCGCCACCTGCCTCAGCCGCTAGAAACCCTGTTTCAACGGGTAGATTATGTTGCGATCGCCGCCGGATCTATCGCCCAGACCCACCGGGCTGTGCTAAAGGATGGCCAGGTGGTGGCTTTAAAAGTACAGCGGCCTGGCATTGAGCAGCAGGTCTGCCAAGATATGGGGTTGATCCGCGATATTGCCCGCCTGATGGCCGGCACCCAGTTTGGCCAGCGTTATAACCTGGTGGACTTAGCCGATGAATTTGCCGATGCCCTGAATGCGGAGCTGGACTTCACCGTGGAGGCTGGTTATACCGACCAACTGCGACGCAACTTGCGCAATAGTAGCTGGTATAACCCGGGTCAGCTGGTGGTACCCCAGATTTACTGGTCGTTGACCAACCCAAAGCTGCTTACCCTACAGTGGTTGGAGGGGCAGCCCCTGCTCAAAGCTCCCCAGCGGGCCAGCCAGGGCCCGCACCAACTGGGAGCACCAGCCCAGGTGACCACCTTGTTATTTCGAGTTTTCTTTAAGCAATACTTTGTGGATGGCTTTTTCCATGCGGATCCCCACCCGGGTAATATTTTCTATCTTCAAGATGGCCGGATTGCCCTCCTGGATTGTGGGATGATGGGGCACCTCGATCCGCGCACCCGCCATACGCTAACGGAAATGGTGCTCGCGATCGTGAATTGTGATGCTCAGCGTTGCGCCCAATTAACCCTGCAACTAGCTGAACCTTTAAAACCAGTAAATCTGGCCCGCCTGGAAAGCGATTATACTCGGTTGCTGGGGCGATACTATGGCCTCAGCCTGGAGCAACTCAATACCGCGGAAATGTTTGGCCAAATTTTGGCCGCAGGAATTCGCAATCATCTGCGTTGGCCAGCTAACATCGGTTTATTTACCAAGTCCCTGGCTAACCTGGAGGGGGTGGCGCGGCAATTTAATCCTGGGGTCAATCTAATTGAGGAGGTCCGCCCCCTGATGGTGGATCTGTTCCGACAGCAGCTGATCGGTGACGACCCACTGCAGGCCTTGCTGCGCAGCGGCTTAGAACTACGCAATCTATCCCTCAGTTCGCCGCGTCAGCTGGGCTTTTTGCTCAATCGCCTGAGCTCGGAGCAATTACAGTGGAACCTGCATATTCAGGGCGTGGAAGAACTGCGGCGGAGCATTGATGCGGCCGCTAATCGACGATCCTTTAGCACCGTGGTGGCGGCCCTGATTATTGGGGCCGCCATTGTGGCTACGGGTCGTCAGTCCTCCCAGGGGCAATGGTTAACCATTGGGTTGTTTCTGGCCGCGAGTTTTCTGGGGTTGTGGTTGGTCTATAGCAGTTGGCGATCGGGGCGCTAAGCTCACCTGCCCAGCCTGCTCTGGGTTGCCCTAGGGTCTGGGCCCACCCACCGGATCAACTACCACCTCAATCTCTTGACTATGCCCTTGGGTAAGCACCGGAAAGCGCCGGGTGCTGATAAATCGCAACTGGCCATCCACTAAAATGCGGGCCTGTACGACGTAGGTGAGGTGCGCCCCGATCTGCTCGGGGTCGTAGGGGAGCTGAAAGGGGATCGGTACCTGTCGGCCTTCGGTAGTAATGGTTTGACTCGTCAAAATGGTGGCTGGGGCATCGGCTCGACTGACCTCAGCCAGGGTGACCTCCACAACAGCGTTGTCGGGCAGGGCCATGCGGGGCAGGTAGGTGACTGTGCCGGTGACCTGACTGAGTGGCCGAGTTAGGTGGGTATTGTCCACAGTGACAGGGGGAATAGGAGACCTTTGGAGCAGATCGGTTGGGGTTGTGCCATCCCCTCCCAGGGAACTGTCTGGAGGGCTGTTCCCATTCGAGTGGGCAGGCGTTGCCAGGGTAGCTAAGACTAACACCCCCATGGTCAACTTGAGTAGATAGGACGGGTTGATGATCATGGCTAGGCTATCTCCTTCCCAGATAAACTGGATGTGAGTCGGGAATGGCTAAAATCGTTTTCCACTTTACCTGGAGTCGGAGGGATTAGAGAGACTGTTACCAAAATGGAAATATTACCCATGATCCTGACAGGGGGTTGACTTCATTTCACCATGGCCAGCTTTGTTCTATCTTAGGATCCAGGCAGGAACTGGTGCCATCGTTTGCTCTTTCCATGCTCCATATCCGGACTATTCTTACTGATCTTACTGAAAATCGAAATAGCTAGTCAGGGTTGAGAGCTGAGCAGCAGGACAAAAGTGCTAGATTCTTAACATGGATTGCGGCTGCTCCCCGATGGGCTAATGGGTTGTCGACATTCAGCTGGCTCCTATCCCTATTTCCCAGCTATGGAACTGCGTCAACTTGGTCAAACGAATATTCTAATTAGCCCCGTTGTGTTTGGTACCTGGCAAGCGGGTAAGCGGGGCTGGGTAGGCATTGAGGATGGGGAGGTGATAGCTGCCATGCGAGCCGCCCTGGATCTGGGGGTGACCACCTTTGATACCGCTGAGATTTATGGTGATGGCTATGGGGAGGAATTGGTGGGGCGGGCCCTGGTGGATGTGCGCGATCGCGTGGTGATCGCTACTAAGGTATTTGCTAACCATCTCAAAGCCACCCAGGTGATCGCCGCCTGCGAACAATCCCTGCGGCGTTTACAAACCGATGTGATCGATCTCTATCAGATTCACTGGCCCGCTGGGGCCTTTAATAGCGAACTAGTGCCGATTGGCGAAACCATGGACGCCCTCAACCAACTTCAGGAGCAGGGCAAAATTCGAGCCATTGGGGTGTCTAACTTTTCCTGTCAACAACTGGCGGAGGCCATGACCTATGGCCGCATCGACAGCCTCCAACCCCCCTACTCCCTATTTTGGCGAGGTGCGGAGACAGAGCAACTGCCCTACTGCGTAGAACATCAGCTTACGGTACTGGCCTATTCCTCCCTGGCCCAGGGTCTGCTGACCGGTAAGTTTGGGCCCGGTCACCACTTCCCAGCGGAGGACATTCGCTCTAAAAACCGTTTATTTCAGCCTCCCCTCTACGATAAAGCCCAAATTGCCCTGGCCCAACTGCAGCCGATCGCAGAACGCTATCAAATTTCCCTAGGGAACCTGGCCCTGGCCTGGTTAATTGCCCAACCCCAAACCGTTGCCATTGTTGGGGCTCGTAACCCAGCCCAGGCCCGGCATAATGCTAGGGCGGTCGAGGTAAACCTCAGCCCTGAGGATCTGCAGGCTATCGATCGGATCAGCCATCTGGTTACCGATTGGGTGGGTCCCAATCCGGTAATGTGGGATTTTGCTCCCCCCAGACCGACCCTGCCTCAACGATTGTTGCGCTGGCTAGGATCCAGGGTATCCTTTCTGCGACGGTAAGGGATAATGCCATAGGTGTGGTCTGACAAGGTAAGCGGGTGAAATACTTTTTTCTGTCTGATGGCTGGGTAACCGGACGGGTTTGGGAGTTTGGCGGCCTATGGAATGAGGCGGCCTGGCAGCGTCGACCCCATATTCGGCGGCTGAATTTATCGATTAATGAGCAAGGCGAAGTCCTCTGGCTCTACCAAGTAGAAGACTCGGTGTTGATGGTGGAGGTGAAACCCGAGGGGGAGGTCAGGCAAGCCATTGGTCAGGTGGTGTTGAAGCGTTTAATCACCGCTGATCAGGTGATTGAACGGCTCTGTATCACCGTAGACTAACAACCCAGGACGGGGCTTTTAACGTTCAACGCTGTCCTAGGCATTCTGGCCAACGCTACAACGCCATAAACCCATGGTAGGAAACCTATGGCAGCCTAGCTACGACGGTGCCAATGGCCGCCGTGATCTGTCTGAGTTGCTGGGGCTCAATGATATAGGGCGGCATGGTGTAAATTAGCCGACCAAAGGGCCGCAGCCAAACGCCCTGGGACACAAACTGGGGCTGGACGATCGCCATATCCACCGGCTGGTGCAGTTCCACCACCCCGATCGCCCCCAACACCCGCACCGCTTTGACCGCGGGTAAATCCCGACAGGGGGAGAGTTCTACGGTTAATTGTTGGGCGATCCTCCTCACCTGCTCCGCCCAATCATAGCTAACCAACAGGTTAAGATTTTCTAAAGCTACGGCACAGGCCAGGGGGTTGGCCATAAAAGTGGGGCCATGCATAAATACCCCCGCCTCGCCTTGGGCAAAGGTTTGGCTGATTTTTTCAGTGGTTAGGGTGGCGGCCAGGGAGATAAACCCCCCAGAGAGGGCCTTACCCAAGCAAAGGATATCGGGGCATACCGGCCCATACTCGCAGGCAAACAACTTACCGGTGCGGCCAAACCCCGTGGCAATTTCATCCAGAATCAACAAAATATCGTACTGGTCGCAGAGCTGCCTCACCCGACGCAGATACTCCGGGTGATAAAACCGCATCCCCCCGGCCCCCTGCACAATCGGTTCGAAGATGGCGGCGGCGATCTCCCCCTGGTAGTGATCCAGCAGGCGGGCAAAGCTAGCAATATCCTCCTCCTGCCAGGGCTGGTCAAAACCCACCTGGGGAGCATCGGCAAAGTACTGACTGACCA
>CAYVMR010000104.1:0-8261 GCA_964452545.1 uncultured bacterium | reverse complement strand
CGCCTCTCGCCCGATCAAGGGTTCCGAGGCCGATGAGTGTAAGGCCAAGGGGATTGAGTACGTGCAGGTGGAGGTGGCCCGGGATGCCCTCACGGTGGTGGTGCACCCCAGCAACCCGTTGACCAACATTACCACTGA
Source organism: uncultured bacterium (assembly GCA_964452545.1). Taxonomy (GTDB): domain Bacteria; phylum Cyanobacteriota; class Cyanobacteriia; order Phormidesmidales; family Phormidesmidaceae; genus Nodosilinea. The sequence continues at coordinate 8,123 of CAYVMR010000104.1, read as the reverse complement.
CCAACTCAAGCAAATCTGGGAACCCGCCGCAGAGGGTAAAATCACTAAGTGGAACCAGGTCGATCCCAGTTGGCCCAATGCCCCCCCGGCCCTCTACGGCCCCGGCACAGACTCCGGCACCTTTGACTTCTTTACCGCTGCGATCGTCGGCGAAGAGGGCGCCAGCCGCACTGACTACACCGCCAGTGAAGACGACAACACGCTGGTTTTAGGGGTGTCCCGCAATGCCACTGCCCTGGGCTACTTTGGTATGGCCTACTACCTGGAAAATCAAGACACCCTAAAGGCCTTGTCGGTCAATGGGGTGGCCCCCACCCCTGCCAATGTGGAGGATGGCACCTATAAGCCCCTATCCCGGCCTATTTATATCTACGTTAAGAAGAGTAGCCTGACCGGGAATCCCCAGGTTCGGTCCTTTGTCGAGTTTGTGTTGAACAATGCCCCCGACATTGTGCCGGAGGTTGGTTACGTGCCCCTGTCCGAGGCGCGCTACACCGCCATTCGCCAGGGTCTCTAGCACGGTCTAGCCTGGGGTTTGCCGAGGCAGCCTCGACAAACCCCAGCCCTGGCCACGGGCGCGCTGTCCTAGCCTGGTTGCTGCTATCGCCTTAACCACCTGCAACGGCCCAACCGTGAGGCTGATGCCCCTTTGCTTACTCCTAACTTCCCTGACCAAACCCCGCCTTCCAGGTTGTCGCCGTCTATGGATCAGTTCAGCAGGGCCGCGGCTAATCGTCTACCCACCTGGGTAAAGCGGCTGGCCGCCCCCCTGCTCATGCTTTCCCTTGGCTTGCACGGCCTGTTGTTGGTGGTGCCGATACCGCCGCCCCCTGAACCCCCTGCACCCGACCCGGAGCCGCCGGAGGAGTTTGTCGACCTCATCAGTATTAGCGAGCTGATCCCCCCCGCTCCAGTGGCTCCGGCCGTGGTGCCGCCGCCCCCCCTTCCCGCCCCTAATCAACCGGTTCTACCCCCCAGTAACCCGGTTACACCCCAGGCTGACGGAGAGCCACCTGCCGCCGCCACGACCCCGGAGCAGGGGCTCGCTGCCACGCCCCCCCCAGAGGAGGTTAATCAGCTCTTTACCCAACTCACCCGAGGCTCGGGGGATAGTGATTTCGACGCCACCGAAACCCTGTTTCCCTTTGCCGCCTACTCCACCCGCCAGGGTATCCAGGAGTGGTCTGGCCAAGAGCAAGCCTGCTTCTTTAGCCAGATTAGCGCTGATACCTACAGCCTCCGCCCCCCCGCCCTGTCCCTCCGATACCTGACCCGGAACGTTCAATTTATTGAAACTCAGGATATTCCCCGCACCTTTCCGGCGCCCCAATTTGAGGTCAGCCAGCTGGAGGGGGGCTATTGTCAACGGTCCCTGTTTCAGGTGCTGAAGGGGGGGCAGCCCCTGTTGTTTATCTCCGTGGTGGGGATTGGCGTCGGCACCCCCGGTCAGCAGGGCAATGGTTTGGTAATTATCTGGTCTGGAGATCCTCGCACCGGTTAGGGCTGGCCCTAATCCAGGGCAGAGTGTCCCCCATTAGGCCATAGCTATGGCTGAATAGTAGTAATCCCCCCTAGGTTCTCTAGTATGGCCCTCTCCTTTCCCGTCTCTAAGCTATCCAAGTCCGTTTGGCCCCGGCTGGTCGCCCCCATGCTGCTGGCCTCCCTGGGGTTGCATGGGCTGCTCCTGTTGCTGCCCCTGGGACAGGAACAGGAGGGGGCGATCGCCTCGGCGGACCTGGAGGAGGATAGTATCGCCATTACCCGGGTGGTGCCCTCCCCCCCCGGCCCTGGAGCCCGGGGGACCGTCGGCGCGGACACCACGCCCCCTTCGACAGCGATTGTGGCCACTGGGGCCTCCAGGGTATCCCCAAGCCCCATGGGGCAACGATCGGTGGGACGGCGAGCCCGCCCATCGACCGCTGCCCCGGCCCGGCGCGCCGAAAGCGTGACGACCCGTCCGGCCCCTACAGTTGGGGTGGCCGCTCCCCCCCTAGCTGACCCTGCGCCTAGTCCCGCCTTGCCGACCTCCCGCCCCCTGGTAGATCCCTCCCTGGGGGACCGGTTAATGGCCTACGCCACGGGCTTATCCCTGCCGGCGGAGCACATCAGCCGCCTGGGCCGCTACCTTGAGGATCGCTTTGCCTACCATGAAGCCGCCACCCAGCGTGACACCTACAACCGTAACCTGCAGGCTTGGCAGGCCCAGATTCGCGAAACCACGGGGTTGCCAGGGTTGACCCCAGACCTAGACCGGACCGACTTTTCCCTCACCGTTCCCCAACGGGTCTGCCTCCGCCAACCCCCCACAGAGGTGAGACTGGGGGTACTGACCCAGCCCGATGGCAGCCTAGCCGAGCCACCGGTGGTGCTGCGCAGTTCCGGTTATCGTGCCCTGGACCAGCAGGCCCAGGGGCTGGTGACCAACCATAGCTTTCCGCCATCCGACTCTATCAAAGCCTATACCCTGCAGGTGGCTATCCAGGTGGACTACGGGTTGCGTCCCTGCTTGGGAGAGGGGGGCAGTAATCAGTAATCAGGGGTCAGGAGAGGTAGGGTGGGTAGGGGCTCAGGCCCTTTACAGGACAGCGGAACCGATGTCGCAAACTATTAGACTATGGCTGTAGCGGATCAGGGCCAGACATCTCCGCCCCAGCGGGAGGCCTTTTTAGTCTGTGGTTTGGGTAGTTTGGGCCAACATTGTGTGGCTAACTTAAAAACCTTTGGGGTACCGGTCTACGCCGTAGAACAGCGCCGGCCTGATCACTGGGAGGTGACGTCCCTGCCCGAGTTAATTGATCACCTGGTAATCGGTGACTGTCGCCTCTCTGCTGTGTTGGAGCAGGCGGGGGTAGGGCAGTGTCGGGCGGTGCTGTTGCTCACCCAGGATGGACGAGTCAACCTGGAGGCGGCCCTGACCGCCCGGGTGCTCAACCCCCGGGTGCGACTGGTGATGCGATCGGATAAGCAAAACCTGAATCAATTACTGGCGCAGCAACTAGCGGATTTTATCGCCTTTGAACCCAGCCAGTTGGCGGCTCCGGCCTTTGCCCTGGAGGCCTTTGGAGACCACCTGCTGGGTTACTTTCATCTGGATGGTCATCGCTTTCAGGTGGTTAAACAGCGGCTGCCGGCGGACCATGTCTGGTGCGATCGCCGCCAATTGCACGAGTTAGACACCCGCTACCGCCGGGTATTGTGTCACCACTCTGGAGGCACCCAGGCCAGGACTACCGCCCTCCGAGATGCTGGCCTGTTCTACACCTGGCGATGGAGCACCCCCCTGCGGGCAGGGGACGAGGTGGTCACCCTTGAGAGTGATAGCCCCTCCCCCACGGTCTTTAGTGTCACCCCGAATCTAGACAGTAGCGCTAAGGCTGCTCCAGGGTGGTGGCGACGGTTAGGGCGCCGGCTACAGCGGTTAGGCCACTGGTCTACCCTCAAGGCCGATATGTTGGATTTCTGGCGATCGGGGGAAAATCAAATCCGTCAGGTGGCCCTGATCTGTGGTCTGACCATTGTTTTACTCTTGTTAACTGGCACGGTACTGCTAGATCTGAACTCCCCCGCAGAAATGTCGTCCTTTGAGGCCTTTCTCCTCAGCTTCATTACCCTCTTCGGCGGCTATAGCGATGTTTTCCAAATCCTGGCGGAGTTTAATAATCCTCGTTTGTTGCAGGGCTTTGGCATACTTTTGACCCTGGCGGGCACGGCCTTTGTGGGGGTGCTCTACGCCCTGCTAACGGAGAAACTTCTCGCCCTACGGTTTGAATTTATGGAGCGGCGTCCGCCGGTACCCGACCAGGGCCATGTGGTGGTGATCTGGTTGGGGCAGGTGGGGCGACAGGTGATCAGTTTATTACAGGAGCTGAAGCAACCGGTGGTAGCGATTGCTCCCCAACGGTTTGACACCGAGGTGCTGCCCCAGGTGCCCCTGTTAACGGGGGATGTGGTTACCGCCCTAGACCGGGCGAATCTGACTACGGCTAAAAGTCTGGTGGCGGTGAGTACCGACGAAGTCGATAACCTGGAAATGGGGTTGATGGCCCATCGCCTTAACCCCCATTGTCGGGCGATTATTCGTACCTATAATCAACAGTTTAGCGATCGCATCGCCCAGATCTTCCCCTTTGCCCAGGTGCTCTGCGCCGCCGCTATTTCCGCTGAAGCCTTTGCCGCCGCCGCCTTTGGTGAAAACGTTGTCGGCCTACTGCGGTTATACGGCCAGACTGTCCTGGTGACCCAATACACGGTAGAACAGGGAGATACCCTGAATGGCCTGCTCCTTTCCCAAGTGGCCTACGGCTATGGGGTGGTGCCGGTTTGGCACCACCGTCCTCCCCAGTCTGGGCAGGTGATGCCCTCGGAGGACACGGTGCTGCGAATGGGCGATCGCCTGGTGGTGCTGGCCACCATCTCCGGCTTGCGCCGCATCGAGCGCTGCCAACTGACCCCCCCCAGCTGCACCATAGCGGTGGATAAAGCCATGAACCCGGCCGCCCTGTTTGACGGCGCCGCTGAAATTGCCAGAACCTCTGGGTTCCCCCTGGCTGCAGCACGGGAATTTATGGCCCAGTTACCCCGCACCCTGCCCCACCCCATGTACCCCCAGCAGGCCCACCGATTAGTGAGGCTGCTAGCCCAGAGTCAAGTTACTGCCAGGGTTGTGGACCGATAATTCTGGGCCCAGGATGAGGCTGATGATTACTTAATGCGTCGAGTTTTGCGCAACACCTCCCCCAGGGTGAGGTTCGGCTGGGGCACCCCATCAAAGACCGTCCCCACCTGACCCCTATGGAAATTCACCAGGGCAATATTGTAGGCCTCCTCACTGAGGGGAATATAACCGACGGTGTTGACCACCTGGGGAGCTTGCTCTAGGTAAAACTCGACAAACTCCCGCAGGGCAGGGTTGCGCTGGGCAGAGGTGTAATTCACGTATATAAACAAAGGCCTCGACAGGGGCTGGTAGGTGGCCTGCGCCACATTGTCGGCCGTAGGAGCCACCGGACCACGACCGCTATCGATAGCCAGGGGCTTGACAGACCCGGGGTTGGCCTCAACGTAGGCCAGACCAAAATAGCCCAGGGCCCCAGGGGTTTGGGCCACACCCTGCACCAGCAGATCATCATCCTCACTCGCCACAAAGTCACTGCGGCTAGGCTGGCCCAGCACCACTTCGGTAAAGTAGTCATAGGTGCCCGAGTCCATGCCGGGGCCGTAGAGGCGGAGGGCCTGGTCTGGCCAGCCAGGACGCACCTGGCTCCAGTTGGTGATCTTACCCTGGGCCGCCGGCGCCCAGAGGGTTTTCAGTTCTTCCAGGGTGATGCTGTCCGCCCAAGAGTTCTGTGGGTTAACCACGACGGTGAGAGCATCAAAGGCCACTGGCAACTCATAGTAGCGCACCTGGTTGGCATCGCAGGTGGCGATTTCCTCGGCGCTAATGGGGCGGGAGGCGTTGCTAATGTCGGTGTCCCCCGCGCAAAATTTCCTGAAGCCACCGCCGGTGCCAGAAAAGCTAATGTCTACCGCCGTCGGGTTGGCGGACTGGCTTTGGAACTGCTTGGCGATCGCCTCAGTAATCGGAAACACCGTGCTAGACCCGTCCACAATTACCGTTCGGCGTTGCTGTACCTGGCCATCGGAGGACCCCGGCCAGCCTCCAGAGGAGCCGCCAGGTAGGGTTGCACATCCAGCCAGCCCTAACCATAAGACCAGGGCTACACTGCCCCCATAGCGCTGCACCGTCATAGATTTTCCTTCGCTCTCAACTGGACAGCTGGCGGATAGGATGATCGCCAGATTAGTATGCATAGCTGTAATCAGGTGGCATGGGTCCCAAACCTGACCAAGCCTACCCAGCCTTAGCCCTGACTGGCTTAGCCGTCCCCAACCCCTTATTCCCAGCTATTATTTCAAATAATGTTGATGGGCTAGTTATCTGAAGGTTAAGAGTTGGGTTGTAACGGCCTGTAACCGGGTGGACCTCCGATACGGGCATGGGTGCTTAGTAGCAGTTTGTGATCTACTGGCCTGGGGCAAAGAAGGCACAACTTGGCCGTCAAGATCAGGGGGTGTACTCTCGCCCTCGGGTCCTAGGATCCTTCTTCTTGTCCTTCTTCTTGGCACCTGCTTTGCCCTTGCCGGGGGCTAGTAGTCAGTCAACCTTAACGTGACGGGTTGAGACCAGCAGGGGAGTCGGGGGGATAAAAGGGCCATTCATAATCAGTTCTTTAGCCAAACTAGAGTTTCTTAAGAAAATTCCTATCTCTGACGCGTCATTCATAATATTTTTCTTGGTTGTACTAACTTTTCTGAAAGATATCCTTATCGTTGACAGGTCATTCATAATAAAATCCTTAGTTAAATCAACTTTCCCTAAAGTTTTTCCTATGCTTATTACTCCCTAACTAGGAAAGCTGCTGGCTGAATCAACATTTTCCCTGGATTGATCTAGGTTTGTCCTGCCCCGATCAGGAAAGCTGCTGGCTGAATCAACGTTTTTCCTGGATTGATCTAGGTTTACCCTCCCCCGCTCAGGAAAGCTGCTGGCTGAATCAACATTTTCCCTGGATTGATCTAGGTTTTTCCTGCCCCGATCAGAAAAGCTGCTGACTGAATCAACGTTTTTCCTGGATTGATCTAGGTTTACGCTCCCCCGCTCAGGAAAGCTGCTGACTGAATCAACGTTTCCCGTGAAGTCCCCAATTAGGTCCCTGAGTCTTAGTAGATCCCAAAGTCCCGTGGCCCTCATCCCCCAACCCCTTCTCCCAACACTGGGAGGAGGGGAGCCGGAGGTGCTTCAAAATCCCTCTCCCCAATTGGGAGAGGGATTCAGGGTGAGGGCTGGATCATGACAAAAGAGCATGTTTGTGATCTACCGAGTCTTAGTTGCTCTAAACAATGACGGGTTTGCCGTCGATCAGCCGGTTAAGAATGGCGATAGGGTTCCCAGTCGAATTGCACCGTATCCCCCAGGACCTGCCGTACCGTTTGATGAATGACCTGCAGCTCCTCCACCGTCACCTGGTGATCGGCATTAACCAGGGTGCGAATCCTATCCAGTTCGTCCCTGGAGAGTTGGCCATCCTCGAGGGCCTGCTCAACCAGCGCCCTGAGCTGCTGCAGATGGGTCAGGTCAGCGGCACTGAGGGGATGTCCGTCAGGGTATTCAACCTCCATGGTGGCCTCCCGTGAATGAATCAAATCATTGAAATAGAGGTCTTCATCCTACCCTAGGAATCTACTAAGAGTTAACCGAGCCCTCTCTCTCCCCCTTGCTCCCCGTCAAAGGGGTCTGGAGTAACCCAGGGCATCTTTCACCCTGGTCAGGGTCAGGTTGGCCACGGCGGCGGCCTTCTCTCGTCCTTGCTTGAGCAGGCTATCCAGGTAGGGGCGATCGGCCATCAGGGCATGGAACGTTTCCTGGATGGGGGTCAGGGCGGTGACCGCCGTCTCCGCTAACAGGGGTTTAAACTGGCCCCAGCCCATGGTGGCGCACTCCGCCGCCACCGCCGCCTTGGTCTGCCCCGATAGCAACATATAGAGGTTGAGCAGGTTATGACATTCCGGCCGGGCCGGATCGTCAAACCACAGCCCCCGTTCCGGGTCGGTTTTGGCCCGCTTAATCTTTTTAACAATCACCTCCGGTGGGTCAGTGAGGTCGATGCGGCTCTGCTCCGAGGGGTCTGACTTGGACATTTTTTTGCTACCGTCGGTCAGGCTCATCACCCGGGCCCCCGCTTCCCGAATCAGGGGTTGGGGCACCTTGAGGATGGGCTGTTCCTCGCTGCCATACTGAAAATTCAGGCGATTGGCAATGTCCCGGGTTAACTCTAGGTGTTGCTTTTGATCTTCGCCCACCGGCACCAGATCGGGCTCGTAGAGTAGAATATCTGCCGCCTGCAACACCGGATAGTCCAGCAGGCCGATGCTAACGTTTTCCCCCTGTTTAACCGCCTTTTCCTTGAACTGGATCATGCGCTCCAGCCAGTTAAGGGGAGTAATGCAGTTAAACAGCCAGGCCAGTTCGGCGTGGGCCGATAGGTGAGACTGGACAAAGATGGTGGCCTGGTGGGGGTCAATGCCGCAGGCCAGGTAGGTGGCCGCCACCTTGTAGGTGTCCG
>CAYVMR010000103.1:367-8265 GCA_964452545.1 uncultured bacterium | reverse complement strand
AATTAGGGATTTGCCCACGTGGGAGGCAGTCCCCACTACCATGATTGATCGCATGGAGCCTCTCCAGCAGTAACATTGGATCAGACGGACCTCAAGGACTAACGGAGTCACCTTAGCCTATACAGGCTAGCAAACCGCCGCAAATTACCCCTGTATCCACCCCGGTAACCGCAACCACCGGCACCAGGCATTATATAGTCTATCTCGCAGGGGGGGACGCCAGGTTTTGGGTGGCATCCTTTCCAGTCGGGCGCAAACCGGGTGGCCTAGGGGGGTGAGGCGAAAACTCTCGGTTAATCCCTGACCGTCCACTTCCCGGCGCAGCAGACCAACCGCCATGAGCCACATCATCTCGCTTTCTACCCGTAGCTCCGCCAGGGGCCGCCAGGTATAGCCTTGGCGGACCCCCGAGTGGTCGCAGATCTGTCGCAGGCTCAGGCTGTGCGATCGCATCGCCGTCAGCAACTCCAGCCTAAAGGGTGAGCAGCGGAAGGCCCGCTGGGCCCGCTGCAGGACAGGGGGGGAATAGCGCATACCTAGAGGACGAGGCGACTTGGCAACGGTCATCGGTTTAATCAGACAGGGGGTCAATCAACTGTAACAATTGTAAGCCGGTTCGTTCCCTGCGCCGGGCTGCCCCCGCCATCATCCTCGGGATTTCGCTATGCTATGAATAGATGACTTCAATGGTTGACCTGGATGCCAATGGGGGTAAATCCCATGACAGATGCCGTCCAAAAGCCCTTTCCCCAGTTATTTGCTGGCCTGCTGGCCCTGGCCCTGGGGTTGGTGGCCAGCTCCCTAATTGCCGCTCAGGCCCTGGAGAATTTCAAGCGGGCCGACGATGTACTGGTGGTCACCGGATCGGCCAAGCGGCCGATCCGATCTGACTACGTGATTTGGCGATTTTCGGTCTCTAGCCAGCAACCTACTGCCCAAGCCGCCTACCAAGACCTGCAGGGGCAAAGCCAGCGGATAAAAGCTTACCTGAAGGCTCAGCAAGTCCCCGATCAGGCGATGACTTTGGGGGCGATTACCACCTATGCCATTCCCGCCGTAGATGCCAATGGACGGGAAACGGGGGAAACCCTGGCCTACCGCCTCACCCAGGGGTTTGAAGTGCGATCGGAGGAGGTGGACCGCTATACCCAACTTTCCCAACGGGCGGGGGAGCTAATCGAAGAAGGTATTAATCTGGTCACCGAACCGCCCCAGTACCTCTACACCCAACTCAGCCAGGTACGCATTGAGATGATGGCGGCCGCCACCGCAGACGCCAAGGCTAGAGCCACCGCCATTGCCAACAGCACTGGCGATCGGGTAGGGGCGGTGCGCAGTGCCCAGGCCGGAGTGTTTCAAATTACTGCCCGCCACTCCACCGATGTGAGTGACTATGGTATCTACGATACGACCTCCATTGAGAAGGACATCACCGCCGTGGTTTCGATGACCTTCAACATAGACTAACCTTGGCTGGGTGACGATCTGAAGCCCTAGGATCATCACTACTTTCCCCCGTAATTTGTTATGAATGCTAAAGTACTGCCTGGTCAAAGTTATCCCCTGGGGGCTACAGCCTATGCTCTTGGAGTCAACTTCTGCCTTTATTCCCAACATGCCACGGGGGTCGACCTATTACTGTTTCAATCAGAAAACATTCGTGAGGCCAGCCGAGTAATTAGCTTCGATCGCCGCTGGAACCGCACCTCCCACTACTGGCACGCCTTTGTTCCTGACCTACGGGCTGGGCAAGTCTACGGTTTTCGCATCCATGGTCCCTGGCATCCCTCCGAAGGTCATCGTTTTGATGCCGCCAAGGTTGTCCTGGACCCCTACGCCCGGGCCATTGTTGGGGAGGAGTACTATGATCGTCGTGCCGCCCTTGGTCCTGGCGATAATTGTGCCACCGCCCTCAAGGCGGTTGTGGTAGACAACCGCAGCTACGATTGGGAAGGGGACCTGCCCCTTCATATCCCCTACGCCGCCAGCGTCATCTATGAAATGCACGTAGGCGGGTTTACCCGCCACCCCTCCTCCGGCCTGCCCCCCGATAAACGCGGTACCTTTGCTGGGGTGATTGATAAGATCCCCTACCTCAAAGAGTTGGGGGTAACGGCGGTGGAGTTAATGCCCGTGCACCAGTTTGACCCCCAGGATGTCCAGCCAGGCCTGGAAAACTACTGGGGCTATAGCACCCTAAATTTCTTTACCCCTCACCGAGCCTACAGCTCCCGTAAGGACCCCCTCGGGCCGATTAACGAATTCCGAGATATGGTAAAAATGCTCCATCGAGCTGGCATCGAGGTGATTTTAGATGTGGTCTTCAACCACTCGGCGGAGGGTAACCATGAGGGCCCCACCTTGAGTTTCAAGGGAATTGACAATGCCACCTACTACCTACTTGAAGAAAACCCCCTTTATTACTCTAACTACAGTGGTTGTGGCAACACCCTCAAGGCCAGCCACGCCGTTGTCGGTCGCCTGATTCTAGATAGCTTGCGTTACTGGGTTTCCCAGATGCATGTGGATGGTTTTCGCTTTGATCTGGCCTCCGTCCTTGCCCGGGACCTGACTGGTCAACCCCTAGAGGATCCCCCCATCCTCTGGAGCATTGAGTCCGATCCAATTTTGGCGGGCACCAAGCTGATTGCTGAGGCCTGGGATGCAGCGGGGTTATACCAGGTGGGTAGTTTTATTGGCGATCGCTTTGCCGAGTGGAACGGCCCCTACCGGGACCAGGTGCGCCAGTTCCTCAAGGGTGAGCCAGCCATGGTACCCAACTTAGCCGCCCGCCTGCTGGGCAGCCCGGACATTTATCCCCAGCCCAACCGCGAGCCCAACCGCAGCATTCACTTTATCACCTGCCACGACGGCTTCACCCTCAACGATCTGGTGACCTACAACCACAAATACAATCTGTTAAACCAGGAGTTTAACCGGGATGGCAGCGATGCCAACTATAGCTGGAACTGCGGCATGGAAGGTCCCAACCAGGACCCCACCATTGAACATCGGCGGCGCCAGCAGATCAGGAATTTTCTCACCCTACTGTTCATGTCCCAGGGCACCCCCATGCTTCTGATGGGGGATGAGGTGCGTCGTAGCCAACGGGGCAATAACAACGCCTACTGCCAGAATAATGAAATCAGCTGGTTTGACTGGACGGCGCTGGAGCGTGAAAAAGATTTACTGCGGTTTACCCAAGGATTAATCCACCTGATCCAGAGCCTCAAGATCTTTCGCATTGAACATCTGCTGCGGGTCACCCCCAGCTGGCACCATGAACCCCACATCGTCTGGCACGGCTGCCGCCTGGGACAACCCGATTGGTCAGACCATTCCCACAGCCTGGCCTTTACCCTGCGCTACCCAGACGCGGGGGAACAACTCCATGTCATCTTTAATGCCTACACCCAGCCTCTGAGCTTCGACATTCCCAGTCTGGATAGTCACGAACGTTGGCACCGGGTTGTGGATACGGCCCGGGAGGCTCCAGAGGATTTTTACTATCCTCATAACTCCCCTACCATAGAAGACCAAACCTATGACGTCACGGCCCGCTCCGCTGTGGTTTTGATCAGTCGGGGGCAGGCCTAGGGCATCGATAATCCGCCAGTCAGGCAAGGAACAATTTGTAAAACCCTAGCCCCGTCAGGTTCATGGCTCAAGCTTGACCACGCCGTCAAAGACCCACTGGGCCGGCCCAGTCATATAGACTCGGTTGTCAAGGGCGGACCAGGTAATCTCCAGGTTGCCGCCGGGCAGCTCAATGGTGGCGGTACGATCGCAGCGATCGGTCAACACCCCCGCCACCAGGGCAGCACAGGCCCCGGTGCCACAGGCCAAGGTAATGCCCGCCCCCCGTTCCCACACCCGCATCCTCAGGTAATCTGGCCTGACCACCTGGATAAACTCTGCGTTCACCCGTTGGGGAAAGGCGGGGTGGTGTTCAAAGTGGGGGCCCAAGTGGGTCAAGGATAGCCGGTCTAAATCCTCAACGAAGGTGATGCAGTGGGGATTCCCCATGCTCACCGCCGTCACCCGCCAGCCTTGATCCGCCACCCTTAGGGGAACGTCAAGCACCTGGCTATCGGCGCTGGTCAGGGTAGTGGGAATGTCCGCCGCTAAGAGGTAGGGGGGACCCATATCCACCGTCACCAAACCATTAGCCTGGAGGGTGGGGGAGATCGAACCGGCCAGGGTATGGATGCGGTAGGTGTAGGGCAGGGTGGGGGGGTGGCCGGCGGCCGTTTCCAGGCGTTCTAAAAACTTTGCCAAACAGCGAATACCATTGCCACACATCTCCGGTTCCGAACCATCGGAGTTATAGATGCGCATGGTGTAGTCGTTATCCCCCTGGCCCGGCAGGGCGAAAATCACCCCATCAGCTCCGATACCAAAATGGCGATCGCACCACACCGTAGCTTGCTCAGGGCTGAGGCAAGGGTTGGCCTGGTGGCGATTATCCACCAGGATAAAGTCATTACCCAAACCGTGATATTTACTAAACTCCATAGCCTGCCTCAAAAGCCCCTCTATAAACGAATACTTCCCAATTATGGGATAGAAGGGTCTCCCTGGTTCAGCACAGGTTTAAGCAGGATGCTAAGCAACGTTGTGACGATTACAACCTATAGCCATAGCAGTAACTGATCCACCACAAACCCCTGCTTACCTATCAAGTAGGGGGTAAGGCACTAGGTAGTCGCCTGGGTAATCTCAAGGAATGGCCAGAGGTTAATTGCGAGCCAGCCATTTCTGACCATTGAGCCGCTTGAGGGCAAACAACACCATTAAATCCAGGGTGGCCTTACGTTCATCCCCCATGAATTGCTCAATGGTACTGGGTTGAGCACCCTGGTCACAACAGTAAAATAGCTTAGGACTGTTAATACTATCCTTAGTAAAAGCGATGACAAACTGTCGAGTTTGCTGTTGCCATAGTCCCTGCACTTGCCAGTAGGATTCATCGCTGCTCACCCCAAACACCCCCAGGGGTTGCTGGGTAAAGCTCAAGTTCAGGTCCTCAAGCCCTTGCTCCTTAAGAGTCTTGGCCAGGGCAGGCAAAAAGTCTTGTTGAATAAACTCAACGAAGGGCTTATCTTCGAGCGCGGGGGGTTTTACCTTCGCCGCTGGCTTCACTACCCCCTCGGCCTTGGTTCCAGGCGGAGAAGCAGGGGCTTTAGAGGAGGGTTGAGGGTTAGAGGGGGCTGCAGAGGCCGGAGGGGTGGTTTTTTCGTCAGCCATAGGATGCAGAGTGTTTAGGTTAGGGTAAGGAGCGGGGAGGAAATGGCTAGCCGTTCCCTCCCCGCTCCCTATCCATAGTACGGTAAAGCCTCTGGCACAGGATAACCGAAACCTAAAAAGAGCCGTTTCCGTCTTGTGATCCAGATACTTGGGTGAACCCTGCGGGTATGCCTAACCCTGGGGTATAAGGCTGAGCAAATCTCGCCGCAGGGTGGCCATATCGCGATGCTGGCCCTTGCTGTAGTCACTAATGCCGATCGCCTCTAAGTCAGCCTCCACCATCAGATGGACCAGTTCTTCAAAGGTGACACTGGGCTGCCAACCTAGGGCCTCTCGGGCCTTGGTGGCATCACCAATTAACAAATCCACCTCAGCAGGGCGCAGGTAGCGAGCATCAAACTCGACATAATCGTGCCAGTCAAGGTCTACATGGCTGAAGGCAATGTCCAAAAACTCTCGAATTGAGTGGGTTTCGTTAGTAGCCACCACATAATCATCTGGCTGATCCTGCTGTAGCATCAACCACATAGCTTGCACATAGTCCTTAGCGTAACCCCAGTCCCGCTTAGAGTCCAGGTTGCCCAGGTAGAGTTTCTTCTGTTGACCGGCTACAATCCGGGCAACAGCGCGGGTGATTTTTCGAGTTACAAAGGTTTCACCCCGACGTGGTGACTCGTGGTTAAATAAAATGCCATTGCAGGCAAACAGATTGTAGGACTCGCGATAGTTAATGGTTTGCCAATGGGCATAGACCTTAGCGCAGGCGTAGGGGCTGCGGGGGTAAAAGGGGGTGGTTTCCTTTTGAGGAATCTCCTGCACCTTACCAAACATTTCTGAGGAACCGGCTTGGTAAAACCTGACCTCCTGGCCAGTCCGCTGCTGGTAGTCTCGCACGGCCTCCAGAATACGGAGGGTGCCCATGCCCACGGCATCGACGGTGTACTCGGGGGAATCAAAACTGACCCGCACATGGGACTGAGCCCCCAGATTGTAAACCTCCTGGGGCTGTACCTGCTCTAAGATTCGGCGGAGCATGGTGCCGTCGGTGAGGTCGCCGTAGTGTAAAAACAGCTTAGCTTCTTCGCTGTGGGGATCAACGTAGACGTGGTCAATGCGATCGGTGTTAAAGGTTGAGGTGCGACGAATAATGCCATGAACTTCGTAGCCCTTATCCAGTAATAGCTCCGCCAAATAGGAACCATCTTGCCCGGTAATACCGGTAATCAAAGCACGCTTGGACTGACTCATAGGATTTTATTTTGAAACACTCAATGAAATAAACAACTACTAACCCCTGTCACACAACAGTTTGGGTAAGTGATTAAGATAAGGAAACTCACCGAAGTATGCCCTAAAACTAAATATTTCTAATTACCCATTGTCGTTGAACTATGATAGCCACATTCAACTCTCTTACATTACCTGGGGATTTGTCTAGTAGAAACCACGTTAACTCACAAACTTTCCATAGAATGATTCCCGATCGAGAAAATACAGTGAAATAGCTGCTGAACAAGGGTTTTAGGCAGTCCTATGACCTTGCCCTAGGGAAAACCTCTAGATCGCCAAGGCTATGGCGCTTAGGTTAGAAACCTGAGGAGGGTTGCGGTCAAATGGCCATGCACTTCTCGACATTCTCAACCCTCTTCTAACCCAGTCGCCCAGAAAAGAGAATCTCAAACGATAGCTAGGACAATCATCTTGTCAGGATTCAAGATTTTGGCGGCTGCTTGGCGGCGAACGATACTTGGGACAACCCCGTTCAAACAACCTCTAAGCCTGGCTAGAGCGATCGCTGAGGGCATCTAGTTCCTGGCGAATCTCAGTAAGGGCTTCCCTTAGCGTGGCCAGATCATCTTGGATGGCCACATCGGTAACCGGTCTAACCACCGTGTCTACGGTAGCAGACCTCGCCCCTGAGGGGGACTGGGGGAAGGGAAAGGGGAGTTGACTGATTAGGGTATCCACCACTTGGCGAGCTTCTCGCTCCGTTGTCACCCCCTTAGTTTCCAGTTCTGCCGTAATTCGAGTGACATCATGGCCGAGCTCGGCAAACCGTTGGCTAGCCTGTTGCGGAGACTGAATCGCCTCTAGGAGTGCCGCACCAGCTCCAAGGGTGAGGTGGAAGCCTTTTTGTAAGGTTTGGGATAAGCCATCGGGGGTCATGATTTTAGCCCGGATAGGGTGGTCTCGGCCTCTACAACCGTAATCGCGACTAGCTGGAATACTCTAGCTAATGACCAGGTTTATGTAGATTTCTATCAATTCTACTGCAGTCAGCCTAGCCTGGGAATGGGTCAAACCAGATCGGCCCCAAAATTTGCTAGCCTTTGGGTGCCTAAGATCCTTAAGTATGCCTTCCGATTACAGCCTATGGATGCGGTTGATCTGGCGTTTTTACCAGCCCTAGAACAGGCTCAACTGATTCGCCATCGACAGGTTTCTCCGGTGGAATTGGTGGACTTTTACCTGGAGCGGATTGAGCGGCTCAACCCAACCCTAGGGGCCTACGTGACCGTGATGGCGGAGGCGGCTCGCAGGGATGCCCAACGGAAAACCGAGGTCCTGATGACCACAGACCCAGGGGATTTGCCCCCCCTGTTTGGGGTGACGGTGTCGGTTAAGGATCTTAACCCGGTGGCGGGGGCCCC
>CAYVMR010000103.1:0-357 GCA_964452545.1 uncultured bacterium | reverse complement strand
GCCTGCAATCGCATCGCCCCGGCGGACGACTACATCGTGACTAAGCTGCGACAGGCAGGGTTAATTATTCTGGGCAAAACCGCCACCTCCCAAGTCGGCAGCCTACCCTATACGGAGCCCCCGGGGTTTCCCCCCGCCCGCAATCCCTGGCATCTAGACTATAGCCCGGGAGGGTCCAGTGGGGGGGGCGCGGCAGCCCTGGCGGCAGGGCTCTGTGCCATTGCCCAGGGTTCCGATGGGGGAGGGTCCCTGCGGGGGCCGGCCTTTTGCTGCGGATTGGTGGGCTTAAAGGCAGCCCGGGGGCGGATTAGCTTCGCCCCCCTGGGGGAGCGATTACAGGGTCTGGCGGTGAATGGG
>CAYVMR010000102.1:3197-8284 GCA_964452545.1 uncultured bacterium | reverse complement strand
TCGCCACTAAATCTCTCGCCGACCAAACCCGACTAAAGGAAGCCATTACCTTTGTCAAACCCGGTATTAGCATCGATCCCAACACAGGCTGTGCCAAGGAAGACTTCCTCAGGTTCGAGGAAATGGTGCGAGCCGGCACCGTTCTTACCGCCGACTGCCAGCTTCATCTGGAGGGCCCAGGAGGCCTGCTAAATGAGGATCAGCAAAAGGCTGCCCTTGCTCTGTTGGTTGCGGGCAGTCGCTTCATCGAACGAATCGGCGGCAAACGCCGTCGTGGGGCTGGGTACTGTAAGGTGACATTGCTAGGTATCGACACCAACCAGCGCCTGGACTGGTTAGGACAACACCTCCAACCAGTCGCCCCGCCCTCGGTATCCCCTTCAGCTTCAAATTCAGAAACGTCTATCAACTGGCACCAGTATGCAGTCGATCAAAATGGCGCCTGGGTAACCGTGCCCTTAGCCGTAACCACTCAGTCGCCCCTGATCATTACCAGTCGAACTGTCGGCAACGTTGTCGAGACCCTGGACTATATCCCCGGTACCCACCTGCTGCGGCTGATCCTGCGCAAGCTAAAACCCCTCGGTGTTGACCTCAGTGGTGCCATTGCCCACGGCGATCTAATTATCACCAATGCCACCCTCAGGGTTGAAGGTCAACGGGGGCGACCCGTACCCTACGCCCTATTTGGGAAAAAATTAGGGGGCGGTCTGGGCAAGGGCCAAGCCGTTTACAATCGCTTTGCGGAGCCAGAACCCGATGATCAGCTTAAAGCTGAACGACAGGGCTACATTGGGGTAAGCCAAAAGGATAGTCTGCCGGCCTTTGCCACGGTCAAAACCGGCATTGAAACCCACAACATTATTCAAGACAATGTCCAGTGCCCCACCCGCGACGTTGGCGGTGTTTACAGCTACGAGGTGATTGTGCCCGGCACCGTCTTCCAGGCAGAGTTACGGTTGCCAAGGTTATTAGTTGACCAATTAGCAGCTAAGGATCCCCAGTGGCAAAACAGATTGGGCGGGGAAGATCGCCTGGGACAGTCTAAAAAAGATGATTATGGACGGGTGCACATTGAAGTACTCGGCCCTGGCCCTGTCTCTAATCCGCCTATCCTCGAAAATGGGGAATTAACCCTTTGGCTACTATCAGACCTGCTCCTGCGAGATCAGCGGTTAAGACCCACCGCCGATCTAGAGGCGCTGATTCAGCAGTTGCAAGCCCAATTGGGCGTTACGTTACGACTACGTCACCAGGCAGTCAAGGATGGGAGCTGCCTGCTCTCGCTGATGACTCGACAAACCCGCTTGGAATCCTGGCAAGTCCGCTGGGGTTTACCCCGTCCTTCCCTGGCGGGGCTGGCCGCCGGTAGCTGCTTTGTCTTTGAGGTGAACGGTAACTTGGATGCAGCTAAATTGGCGCAGCTAGAAGTTACCGGCATTGGTGAACGTCGAGCGGAAGGCTACGGTCAGGTTTGCTTTAATGACCGGTTGTTGACCACCCCAATCTCCCGGTTAACGGCCAGGGTTAAGGACTCAAAAGCACCCCAATCGTCTCCAGCTAAAGGTCTCTTGAACCGCGAGACGACTGAAAATCTCCTGAAGTATGCCCGAGTGATCGAAGAAGCGGCTGCCCGACAGGTAATTCGCCAGACCGCCTTAAGGATTGCCGCTAACCCCGATCACCGCAAGCAAGTCCTAGAACTGAACAAAGACAAACCAACCATGAGTCAACTGGGAGCCCTGAGATCGATCATCAATCGATTGCAAGCACCCGAGCGCTCAGACCAAACCACCGGCGTTATGGGGTGGCTCCAGCATCTTAAACAAACACCCAATCGCAAGGATAAATGGCCACCCAGGAGTTTGCAGCAAATTGAAGACCTTGTTTGCAACCCAGAAACCATTTGGCAGCTTTTGAGAGACCCTGGCATGGATATCGATCCCACCAGGCTGACGCTGATTGAGCACGGTGATTCAGCTTTGAAACGTCGTCTCTGGGCAGAAGCCGTACAAACTCTGGTGGATGCCTGCATTCGTACTCACAAACGAGGCTCAGAAAATGCCAGTCAGGAGGGGCAATAAACATGGCCAGAAAAATTAGGACACAACTGAAAATTAAAGGCTCTTTAGTGGCTAATAGCCCTCTGCACATCGGCGGCAACGATGGCAGCGCCCTGGTTGACCTGGCCCTGGCGGTAAACGGCCAGGGTGCCTACTACATTCCTGGTACCAGCTTGGCCGGGGCACTGCGGGCTTGGATGGCAAGCGACGGCGCCTTAACCAATCTGGTAGAGGACCTGTGGGGCAACCAGGAAAAGTCTGGCAAGGAGAAATTAGGCCATGCCAGCTACATTCTCATAGAGGATGCCCCCATTAAGGGGGTGAAGACTGAGGTTCGAGATGGTGTTGGCATAGACCGTTACTATGGCACCGCTGCAGAGCCGATGAAATTTGATCGGGCCATTTTACCCAAGGGGACTGAAATTCCCCTGGTGATGACCGTCGAACATGCAGACCAGTCACCCATAGACTGGGAAACCCGTAAAGGCGCTGTCGTTGCTCTACTTAAGGCATTGGAAGGACAGGAAATTCGCCTGGGTGCGGCTAAAACTCGGGGCCTGGGGCGAGTCCAACTCAAAAATCCTACCATCCTAGAACAGGACCTTTGCTCCGCCGAAGGCATGTTAGCCGCCCTTCGCAACCAGGGTACCAGTCTGAGTTTGGGTGCTTTGGCTGAGAAGGTCTCTGTTCCACCTGCACGGCCCAAACTGACCGTTGCCATCGACTGGGAACCCGTCGGCCCCCTTATGGTTAAGGCAGAGGCCGATGGTATTGCCGTAGATACCCTGCCCCTGGTCAGTGCCGTCGGCGATCGCCTTACCTTTGTGTTACCCGGCAGTGCCATTAAGGGCGCACTGCGCAGTCAAGCCGAGCGCATCATTCGTACTCTGCAAGCAGTTTCCCTGGAACCCGATCGAAAATTTAACGATCAACTGCAAGCGGTGCCGCTGATTCAGGAGGTCTTCGGATCCGCCGCGCGACTTAAACCAGGTTCTAATCCTCAGAAAAAAGAGCAACATGGCCGACTAGGGGCCCTAGCCGTGGACGACTGTTATGCCAAGTTAGCTATCCAGCCAGAACAGTGGAGTCAGATTGAAGCCGCCGCCAATGAGAGAGAGTTGCGGCAACGACTCAATGCGGCCCAGCTCCCTCACACCCAGCAGGCCTTCCATGTCGCCGTTGACCGCTGGACTGGGGGCGCCGCCGATGGATTTCTCTATAGCACCCTGGAGCCCATGGGGGTGACATGGGAACCTATCGCGCTAACGCTTGATCTCAATTGGCTCAACCAGACAGCCTCAGATACCACCGCGATCGCTGGCATAGCCCTGGTGCTACTACTCCTGCGAGATTTAGCCGCTGGCCGGATTCCCCTGGGCTATGGGGTAAATCGCGGTATGGGTGCTATTCAGATTAACCATATTCAGATACAGGGACAGGGGTTAGAGAGTTTAAACAACAGCCTAGAGCCGCTGGCACAGCAGTCCCTGGCTGCCGGACAGCTCAGCGCCCTACCTGGAACCTGTTTAGAGACCTTAAATGAGGCCTGGAAAAACTGGGTTCACCAACACCTACAAGGAGGAGAAACCCCATGACACTCTATGGACGCACCAGCCCATCGATCCCCCTGATAGAGGCATTGCAGGAATGCAGCCGTGCCCTGGCGGGGGCGATCGCCCTACTGTACGGCCCCACCGCCTGCCAGTTCGCCAAACTACAGACCGATGGTTGTCTGGTGAATAGTGAGGGAACCCTCGTTAATTTGACAGCCGTCTTTGAAGCCAGGGTTTTTAACTCAGACTGCGAACTGCGCTGGTTGAATAATAGCCATGGTGAAGGGTCAGCGGTATTGCTCTCAGAAAACTCCATTGCAGATTACCTAGAAACGGATATAGACCCCCTGCAACCCTTAATTACCCACCCGCAGGAATATCTGCTCTGGGGTAAAGGTACCGATCACTCCACCACGGATGGGTGGAGCCTGCTGGCTACCGCCCGTATTGGCAACCTACCTGTACCGATAGGGGGGATTTTGGCAGGTCAGCGGGCTTATTTGCGGGTCTGCGAATATCTCAAGGTCACGGATCAATACGGCAATGTTGCAGTTGTTGAAGAACGCTTAATTGGACTGGAGGTGAGGTCATGACGATTGGCAAACTATCCCTGGTAGGCAAAAGGAAAGCCGTACAAATCACATTTACCAATAAAAATGGCAAATCAGTATCGATGCAGGCAACCGATCTCTCCGCATCCCTGATCGAGCTAAAGGAAACCAAGCTCAATGAACTGGATGGGCTAGAGGTTGAATTCGATGAAGTACAAGGACAACCTAAAAAAATTCGCAAATCAGGAGAGAAATGGGAAATGGCTACTCCGCCGGCAGACACCAAACCAGGGGACTTTCACAATCCCTATAACTTCATCCCAGCCCCTCCGCGACCCACCGACCATCCTGACCTGGGGGATCATCATCCAGTAGGCCATGGTACTTACCATACTGATCGCTGGAGTGGACGCATAGCCGTTAAATTAACCACTATTACCCCGCTGCTGATTCCCGATGCAGCCAATGCGATTCACGACGAGGGTACCGACCATAAAACCTATCCCCTACGAGTCGACGCAGCTGGCAACCCTTACCTACCGCCGACCTCTATTAAAGGTATGTTGAGATCTGCCTATGAGGCAGTAACTAACTCGCGGCTATCGGTCTTTGAAAAGCACGGTGACCGGCTAGCTTACCGTATGCCCGCGAACATTGGTCTACAGATGGTTCCTGCTCGTATCGAAAACGACCAGATTTATTTGTACCCTGGCACTTCCACAATTGGTCAGGACGGTAAGCCCCAAGGGTCCCCATCTGTCATGTATGCAGCCTGGCTACCTCGGTATCAACGACATAGCATTCGAGAGGACCCCAATGCGGCTCGCTATGCTGATGGGAGGTTGCCGGCACATGGTGAACGTGTCAAAGTCTGGTTAGAAAAATATAAAAAAGGCCCCTTTGCCTACTGGTGGGTTAGA
>CAYVMR010000102.1:0-3097 GCA_964452545.1 uncultured bacterium | reverse complement strand
CAGTCAGAACGACATCTCACCGATGGCACGCTATGCTATGCCCATGTCAGGAAGCAAAATGGCCAGTATGAAGTACTAAACCTCTACCCGGTTATGATTACTCGGGGGCTTTTTAGCGTTTCACCGGCTAATTTGCTAGCGCCCCACCTTCATCCTGCAACAAGCATTGAAGCACTATCACCAGCGGATCGTGTTTTTGGCTGGGTTAGCCAAACTGGGAAAGGCTCCTATAAGGGCAATTTGAGAGTCAGTCCAGCTAAATGTATGACAGATAACCCCATTGCAGCCTTTGACAACCAGGGGGTTCCCCTAGCTATTCTGGGCCAACCCAAGCCACAGCAGTTCCGATTTTATGCAGCAGCAACTCCCAATGGAGAATCTATGCCGTCAGCTACGGCTAAAGATAATGGCTTTAAAGCTGATAAGGGGCTGCGAGGGCGCAAGATTTATCCACATCATCACCAACTACCCAGCGGATATTGGGAGAATCCTACCGAGGATCGTACACAGCGGGCCGTTAACGGGCATTATCAGGAGTATCGTCGTCCTCTTTATAATGAAGCTGATCGTGACAACCAGAATCGGTCTATTCAGGCATGGGTTAAACCAGGCAGTTTGTTTGAATTTACAGTCGATATCACCAATTTATCTAAGACAGAATTAGGCGGGTTACTCTGGCTCTTAACTCTTCCCGAAAATCACTATCACCGGCTAGGGGGAGGAAAACCCCTAGGCTTTGGTAGTGTTCGAGTTGAAATCAATTGGCATGCAACAGATTTGCGCCAGGGGCAGCAATGGGCTGAGCATTACACTTCTCTGATGTCAGATAGTCCAGAGCCAACATCAGCAAAGGACTCTATTGAGACCTTCAAAACAGCAGTTACTTCAGCTTATGGAGGACAATTCGAAAAAGTTTCCTTCATTAAGGCTTTCCTGCAATACGCCAAGGGTTTTGACGATGGCTTACCAACTCATTATCCAAGGAATCAACCTCAACCGAACCCAGCGGGAGAAGCCTTTAAATGGTTTGTAAATAATGAGAGTAACCATGGGAGAAAAGTATCCTTGCCTAACCTTTATGATGATCAGGGCTTACCCTGGAACCCTACCCACTAAAAAGCCCTGTTATTTGGCAGAAATTCAAGTAGATGTCTGTTTTTGGGAGGTTCACAATACCACTTGAATTCAGGTCGAGTTATGAATTCAGTAGTTTCAGATAATTCTGCATTGTCTATTAACCCTGAATACCTAACCCACGCTAAAGGATGTAGCCATGGCTCACCAATATTCGATTGAACAGGCTCAAACCCAATTGGCTAAAATCATATCTGAGGTGGAACAAGGGCAAACCATTGAGCTTGTCAGATCTGGGCAGCGCATCGCCGTCTTATTACCCAGTCAAGATTATGAACGGTTGACCGCCTCTAAACCAAGTTTCTGGGAGGCGTTAGAAGCCTTTCGCCAGGATTTCAATATCGATCAAGAAGGGGTCAATGACGACTTCTGGGAAGACGTGAGAGGCTGAGAGTGCTAAATGGCATACAGGCGAACGGAAAAGGCTTTCTTTCCGGCTTTACCGGTGAGGTTTCTTTAAAGGTACTTTCCCGCCTTGACCCACTGGTGGCCAATGTAGCTAACCTGCTGGTTCAATACGCCCAATTTTGTGGCACTGGCACTAAAACCCGATTAGGGATGGGTTTTACCACCCTTAGCAATAGGCATAACACAGGAGATTCCCAGTGAGTAGTTTTATTGAAAGGATTACAGCCATTGGATTGCATGACCATTTTGATATTCATCCCACAGCTATGAGCCACTAAACCATGCAAACCATCATCATGACCGTAGGCACATCCCTGCGCACCAATCCTGACCGGGAGCTGGCCCAGGGGCAAAAACGGCCTTGGGTCAACCATGAAAATCGATTTAAAGACTGTCGGATCTTTACCAGTCTAGAAGAGCCCCTGGCCTGGATGGCCACCGCCGCCATGGAGCTGATCAGTGCCGAAACCAATACCCTGTGGCGGCTTGACCCAGAGCCCAACGATCGCATCCTACTCCTACATTCCGCCACCGACTCTGGCCAGGAATGCGCCGAAACCCTGCAAGCCTACTTCCAACGCCATTTAGGCCAACAATACGTTGATCTAGTCCCCCTACCAGACATCAACTACGACCTCGACACCTACGGCTCCCCCCTAGAGCAAATGGCCACCCTACTGGGGCAGCATATCCAGTACGCCCAGGAGAGTGGCTCGGTGACCCTAGCTGCCACCGGCGGCTTCAAAGCCCAAACCATGGTCATGGGGTTAGTGGGCAATGCCCTGGGGGTATCGGTTTGCTACATCCATGAAGCCTATAAAACCCTTGTCTACCTACCCTACATCAACCCCAGCGGCCAACCTGCGCCTAAAACCTTTATGGGTCCTCTGCCTGAATCAGGTCGTTCCCGCAATCAGGTGATTCAAGTGCAAGCTCAAAAACAAGGCCACCATCGACCCAAAACCTGGAAGAAGATCGAAAAGATCCTTCAAGATCTACCCTGGGTTGATTTAGTGCGCTTTGATGCCCAGGCCTTCAGCGCTCCGAAAAATGGGGTTAAGGGCGCACCACGGGATCTTCCAGATGGCCGTAAAGCCCTGTGGCTCCATCTCCATGAGAATGACCAATGCCATATGGCGATGGTGGTTGAAACCACAGGCCATACCCCTGAGCATCTCCAGGCCGCCGCCGCCGAACTGCGGGAAAAAATAGGGCGGATGTTCTAAATCTGGCTTTGTGGCAGCTCTGACAACCTTTCCTAGGGCCTTTAATATCGACGAGGATGGGGTAGATGAGGACTTTTACCAAGCCCAGGCCGCTTCTACCACTTTTGCCGCAGGGGCCGATCGCTGTACCTGGGGTAAAGACCATGCTGGTTTTGTTCCTGCACGATTGGCCCGATCTCCCCACCCGCCAAGCCTGCCCCAGTTCCCTCATTGGTCAGCGATCGCCGGGTTTGGGTCAACCCCCAACCCTGGAACTAAAGCGCTGAAGGTTGGATCCTGAGCGACCCTGGCATGAGGGACGGCGACCCTTGCATAACCATTGGGTGATA
>CAYVMR010000101.1:2831-8331 GCA_964452545.1 uncultured bacterium | reverse complement strand
AGGTACCTGTTTATCGTTTCCGGGTACCTGTTTATCGTTTCCGGGTACCTGTTTACGGTTTCCGGGTACCTGTTTACTGCGGTAGTGGTCAGAACAGTCTCTCCTGGCCCTCGAAATATCTACACCCCGACGACGCAACTGATCAGTAATAGCTTGAGGAATGTGAACATCCATATACAAAGCAATAGCTACCTACAGTAGCCCTTTAGCCTTCATTCTGGTTTAAAGAGGGGTATGTTTTGAAGAATGGGTAGGTAAGCAACCCTCTATCCCATCTGGAGCGCATACTATAGTTAAGCGACCTATTCCAAACTATGGTTCAGGCAAAACTGTTCGAGGCGACCATTACCCTGCCAGAGCTGGAGTCCAACCTGTGGCAGGCAGCTAACATCCTCAGGGGTAGCCCCGTTGATCGCACGGACTGGAAAAGCTACATTTTGCCCTTGCTGTTTTTTAAGCGCCTATGCGATGTGTGGGATGAGGAGCGAGACCGCATGGTTGCTGAATACGGCGAAGGCTTTGACGATGAGCACCGCTTTCAGATTCCCGAGGGGAGTCACTGGAATGATGTGCGAACAACCGCCAGCCATGTGGGCACGGCGATTCAGAGTGCCATGCAGAACATTTCTATCGCTAATCAGGACCATCTGTATGGAGTGTTTGGTGATGCCCAGTGGACCAACAAGGAACGCTTGCCCGATGCCCTGCTAAAGGATCTGATCGAGCATTTTTCGTCCTTCAACCTGGGGAACGAGCGGGTTGACAGCGATGTCATGGGGGACGCCTACGAATATCTGATTAAAAAGTTTGCTGACGCCACGAAAAATAAAGCAGGAGAGTTCTACACGCCGCGCAGCATCGTCAACCTGATGGTCGATATTCTGGCTCCGGAGGAGGGCGAGACGGTCTATGACCCAGCCTGTGGCACCGGCGGCATGCTGCTGGCAGCGGTGGAGCGGGTTCGCAAACGGGGCGGTGACCCGCGCACCTTCTTTGGTAAGCTGTACGGCCAAGAGAAAAACCTGACCACGGCATCGGCGGCACGGATGAACCTGCTGATGCACGGGGTGGAGGATTTCACGATTGAGCAAGGTGATACCCTGCGATCGCCCAAATTTACCAGTCCCAGTGGGGGGCTGACCACCTTTGATGTGGTGATCGCCAATCCCCCGTTTTCCCTGGAGAAGTGGGGTCGGGAAATTTGGGAATCTGACCCCTGGGGGCGAGCCTTTGCCGGGTTACCGTCAGAAACTAGCGGTGACTTTGCCTGGGTGCAGCACATGGTGATGTCAATGGCCCAGCCCCACGGGCGCATGGCGGTGGTGCTGCCCCAGGGGGCGCTGTTCCGGGGTGGGGTAGAAGGCCAGATTCGGCAGCATTTGCTAGAGCTGGATGTGATTGAGGCGGTGATTGGCCTGGCACCGAACCTGTTCTATGGGACGGGCTTGGCGGCCTGCATTCTGGTGCTGCGCCAGCGCAAGCCAGCCGATCTGGCTGGGCAGGTGCTGATCATCGATGCCGCTAGCCTGTTCCGCAAGGGCCGTGCCCAAAATTACCTGGAGCCGGAGCACGCCGCCACCATCTGCCAGTGGTATCAGGACTTTGCCGATGTGGAAGACCAGGCCAGGGTGGTGACCCGGTCGGAGATTGACCAGGAAGGCGGCACGCTGAACATCTCGCGCTATGTGTTGCCCCCCATCGGGCAGGATATTCCGCCCCTGCCGGAGGCGATCGCCGACTTTAAAGCGGCGCTGCAGCGTTGCCGGGAAGCGGAAGCCCAGTTGCAACAGGTGATGCGCGCAGGGGGCTGGCTCGATGGGGTGGAACCATGAGTGAGACCATTTCCCAGGCGCAACTGGAAAGCTACCTCTGGGGGGCGGCCACCATCCTACGCGGCCTGGTGGATGCGGGGGACTACAAGCAGTTTGTGTTTCCGCTGCTGTTTTTCAAACGCCTCTCCGATGTGTGGGATGGGGACTTTAACCAGGCCCTGGCGGACAGTGAAGATGCAGACTATGCCCGCGATATGGCCAATGAGCGGTTCGTCATCCCCGATGGAGCCCACTGGAAGGATGTGCGGTTGACCGTGAAGCATGTGGGACAGGCGATACAAAAGGCTATGCAGGCGATCGAAGGGGCCAACCCTGGCCGGTTGGAGGGGATTTTTGGCGATGCCCCCTGGCCCAATCAAGATCGCCTGCCCGACCCCACCCTGAAGGACCTGCTGGAGCATTTCTCAAGGATTACCCTATCCCTAGACAATGTGCCGGAGGATGAGCTGGGCAATGCCTACGAGTTTTTGATCAAGAAGTTTGCCGACGACAGCGGCCACACCGCCCAGGAGTTTTATACCAACCGCACCCTGGTGCACCTGATGGCCCAGATGCTGGCCCCCAAGGCGGAGGAAAGCATCTATGACCCCACCTGTGGCACCGGCGGCATGTTGATTTCGGCCCTGGCGGAGGTGAAGCGGAACGGGGGTGAGTACCGCACCCTGAAGCTCTATGGGCAGGAACGCAACCACATGACCGCCGCCATTGCCCGCATGAACCTGGTGCTGCACGGCCTGGAGGATTACGCCGTGGTCCGGGGGGATACCCTGGACAACCCTGGTTTTGTGGAGCATGACACGCTCCGCACCTTTGATGTGGTGCTGGCTAATCCGCCCTATTCCATCAAGCAGTGGAACCGGGAAGGGTTTCAGAGTGACCCGTGGGGGCGCAATTTCCTGGGCACCCCGCCCCAGGGCCGGGCCGACTATGCCTTTTTCCAGCACATTCTCAAAAGCCTGCACCCGCAAACCGGGCGCTGCGCCATTCTGTTTCCCCACGGGGTGCTGTTTCGGCGGGAGGAGGCGGAGATGCGGCAAAAGCTGGTGCAGGCCGACCTGATGGATTGTGTGCTGGGGCTGGGGCCTAACCTGTTTTACAACTCACCGATGGAGGCCTGTGTGGTGATCTGCCGCACCGCCAAGCCCCCCGAGCGCCAGGGTAAGGTGCTGTTTATTGATGGGGTGAAGGAGGTGGCCCGGGTGCAGGCCCAGAGCTTTTTGAAGCCAGAGCACCAGGCCCGGGTTCTCAAGGCCTATCAGGATTTTGTCGATGCACCGGGGTTTGCCAGGGTGGCGACCCTGGCGCAGGTGGCTGAGCAGGAGTACAGCTTGTCGATTCCGCTCTATGTGCGCCGCACGCTGACCACGGATAAGCCGGGCGAGGCGAAGAGCCTGAAAGAGATCTGGGAAGACTGGGAGGAGAGCGGACGGGAGTTTTGGCGGGAGATGGATGCGGTGGTAGACATGCTGGACGGGCTGGCAACAGAGGAGGTGAGCCATGACTGAAGCCACTCTGAAACCAGGCTGGACAAAAGTGAAATTTGGCGAGGTGGTGCGCCTCTGCAAAGACCGCTCCTCTGATCCGGAGGCAGAGGGCATCGAGCGGTATGTGGGGCTAGAACACCTGGAACCGGAAGACCTGCGGATTCGGCGTTGGGGTTTGGTGGCGGAGGGCACCACCTTCACCAGTCGGTTTAAGCCAGGGCAAGTGCTGTTTGGGAAGCGGCGAGCCTATCAGCGGAAAGTGGCTGTCGCTGATTTTGAAGGGGTTTGCTCTGGAGATATCTACGTCTTTGAGAGTGCAGATCCAAAGCACTTATTACCGGAGTTACTCCCGTTTATTTGTCAGACTGATCAGTTCTTCGACTATGCTATCGGAACTTCAATGGGCTCCCTGTCACCTAGAACTAATTGGAAGAGTCTTAAGGACTTCAATCTTGTACTGCCTCCAATAGAAGAACAGGAGAACCTCTACAGTCAGCTTTTCTCTCTAGAAGCAGGAATCGATTCTTATTCAAATGCAGTAATAGCTTCTCAAACGAATATCAAGTCGCTTTCCATCTCACTATTTTCTAAAGATTGGGATTCAAGTCCTATTAAGCTGTCAAGGGTGATTGAAGACTCGCGTTATGGGCCTCGCTTTAGTAGTTCTCTTTATAACGAGAAAGGTTCTGTAGGCCAAATCAGGACTACAGACATGGATGAGAGTGGAAACATTAATTATTTGACCGTTCCTAAAGCCGATCTTATTGCTGAAGATTATAAAGAGCATCTTCTCAAGGATGGTGACATTGTTATTAGTCGTAGTGGTACTTGCGGCATAACAGCAATATTTAATTCGCAGAAGATTCCCGTCATACCTGGAGCTTTTTTAATACGTCTTCGCCCAAACGAGAAAACTTATTCTGAGTATCTACATGAATTTTTCTCGTCGCCACTGGGAAGGCAGTTGACAGCTTCACTTGCAAGGGGAGGAGTACAAAAAAATATTAGTGGCTCTCAGTTATTAGAGCAAGAAGTACCTTACCCAATTCAAGAACGACAGAAAGAAGTTGTCAGCAAATTAGATGGCTTGAAGAAGGCTGAGAGAAATCTACAGGAGCGCCAACTAATGCTCCAGAGAATGAAAACAAAGTTCCTAAATACTGCGCTTGGAGGCTTTACATGAGTAACTTTAACGAAGCCAACACCATCGAAGCCTGCCTCCGCGACCAACTCTCCGGTGGCATTCAGCAAACCGCTGCCCCACCCGGCTTTGCCCGCAGTCGTTCGCGCCTCGGTGCTGGGGGTCATTTCCTCGTTCCCCTAGCCCTCACTCCCCAGAGGACTTTGCCATGATTGCCCAACCCCAGGTGTCACGCCGCTACACCGCCGAAGAATACCTCGCCCAGGAAATTGCATCTGACTGGCGTCATGAATACATCAACGGAGAGATCGTGCCCATGACCGGTGGCACCCCCGACCACAATCAGATTTTACTTAACCTGGCGGGGGCACTCAACGTGAGCCTTGCCCAACAGCCCTACCGCGTCTTTGCCGCCGATCAGCGCCTCTGGATTCCCCAGGCAAACCTTTACACCTACCCCGATATCATGGTGGTGCAGGGTACCCTAGCCTATCAAAGCGGACGCCGCGACACCATCACCAACCCAACCCTAATTGTTGAAGTGTTGTCTAATTCCACCAGTAACTATGACCGGGGGGGCAAATTTGCCGCCTATCGCCGTATCCCCAGCTTGTTGGAATACCTTCTGGTAGATCAGTACAGTCCCCACCTTGAGCACCATGTCAAAACCGCACCTAAACAATGGCTCCTGCAGGAATACGACGGTTTAGGCACCACCCTCACCCTATCCCATCTGGACTTTACCATGCTCCTCCGCGACCTCTACCACAAAGTCGAGTTTGAGGCCGATGGCACCGATGCGGTCTTAGACGGCCCCAACTGAGCACCCCCATAAAGGTTGAAACCCTCTCAAGACCTATGCTAGACATCACCCTCAACTGGAAACCCAACCCCCATACCCTCGCCAACCAGCAGCAAAAACCCCTGGAAGCCCTGCTGGATGAAGCCGTACTGCAATACTTCCAGCTTCAGGAAAAAGAAATTCTCAGCGTAGACGACGACCCTATTGTTGGCTTCTATGCCGGATCACCCGACCTTGGTAC
>CAYVMR010000101.1:0-2731 GCA_964452545.1 uncultured bacterium | reverse complement strand
TTCAGCTAAACCAAGCCATGATCTATCCCTTAACCGGAATCGGAGAAGTCACCCTACGAATTCTAGGTATAAATGATCCTGATCGTTTGCAAGAACGCCAGTTACTTATGGCACAGAACCAATACCCACCTGAAGCCACCAAAAGTCTGCTAAAGAAGTCCAGTTAGCGATCGCAGCTAACCCCTATCAACCACTGCACTGCTCCGCTTTCACACGCTTACCGTAATGGGAGTTCCCCATGTTCAACGAAGCCAACACCGTCGAAGACTACCTGTGTCACCTGCTCAGCGGCACCGCCCCCACCGCCACCCCAGGCCGATCCGGTGACGTGGGTGGCGCCTACACCGTGCTGGGCCGTAATCGATCCGGGGCGGGCTGGCACTACGTTCCTGCCACTGGCCTGCCCCGCCAACCCAAGGACGTCTTTATCGAAACCTTCCTTCGCGAGGCCCTGATTCGCCTCAATCCAGCCATTGCTGCCAACCCCGACCGGGCCGAAGAAGTGATCTACAAACTGCGGGCCATGGTGCTGGCCGTGCGGAGTGACGGCATCATCAGCGCCAACGAGCAGTTCACCGAATGGCTGCGGGGCAACAAGACCATGCCCTTTGGCGACAACTACGCCCATGTGCCCGTCCGCCTGATTGACTTCGACAACCTCGACAACAACCAGTACATCGTCACCTGCCAATACACCTACCGGGCCGGGGCCACCGAGAAGCGGCCCGACCTGGTACTGCTGGTCAACGGCTTGCCCCTGGTGATCATCGAAGCCAAAACCCCCGTGCGGCAGGCGGTGAGCTGGGTGGATGGGGCCATCCAAATCCATGACGACTACGAGAAAAACATCCCCGAACTGTTTGCCTGCAACGTGTTCAGCGTCGCCAGCGAAGGTAAAGAGCTGCGCTACGGCTCCATTCGCATGCCCATCGAGCTATGGGGACCCTGGCGTCGAGAGGATGCGGCCCCCCCGGCTAACCTGGCCGCCCTAAAGCAGGGGGTTTCTACTCTCCTCCAACCCGCCACGGTTTTGGATATCCTGGCTAACTACACCCTCTTCGCCACCGATCAAAAAAAGCGCCGTCTCAAGGTAATCTGTCGCTACCAGCAGTACGATGCCGGCAACAGGATTTTGCAGCGGGTGATGGCGGGCTATCCCAAAAAGGGGCTGATCTGGCATTTCCAGGGCTCCGGTAAATCCCTGCTGATGGTGTTCACTGCCCAGAAGCTGCGGATGGCGCCCCAACTGCGAAACCCCACCGTGTTGGTTGTCGTCGACCGCATCGACCTCGACGCCCAGATCAGCAGCACCTTCCACGCCTCCGACATCCCCAACCTGGAGAAAGCCAACACCCGGGAAGAGCTGGAAACCCTGCTGCGCCAGGACACCCGTAAAATCATCATCACCACCATTCACAAATTTGCTGAGGCCGACGGCGAACTCAATTGCCGCGACAATATCATCGTCATGGTGGACGAAGCCCACCGCACCCAGGAGGGTGACCTGGGGCGCAAAATGCGCCATGCCCTACCCAATGCCTTTTTCTTTGGCCTCACCGGAACGCCGATTAACAGGCGCGATCGCAACACCTTCTTTACCTTTGGAGCCGACGAAGACAAAAACGGCTACATGAGCCGCTACGACTTCAAAGACTCCATCCGCGACGGAGCCACCCTGCCCATTCACTTTGAAGCGCGGCTGGTGGAGCTGCACATCGATAAAGCGGCGATCGACGAAGCCTACGCTGAGTTAACCGGGAGCCTCTCCGACCTCGACAAAGATAACCTGGCCAAAGCCGCCGCCCGCACCGCCGTGCTGGTGAAGGTGCCCGATCGCATCCAGCGCATCTGCGGTGACATCGTCAGCCACTATCAGGAGAAAGTGGAGCCCAATGGCTTTAAGGCGATGGTGGTCACCTTTGACCAGGAAGCCTGCCTACTCTATAAAGCGGTAATCGACCAATACCTCGACCCCGAAGCCAGTGACATCGTCATCTCCGCCACCGGCAAAGACGAGCGCTACAGGCCCTACAAGCGCACCCGCGACCAGGAAGAAAAACTGCTAGACCGCTTCCGCAACCCCAACCACCCGCTAAAGATCCTGATCGTCACCGCCAAACTCCTCACCGGCTTCGATGCCCCCATCCTTCAGGTTATGTACCTGGACAAACCCCTGCGGGACCACACCCTGCTCCAGGCTATCTGCCGTACCAACCGCACCTACGGCGACCAAAAGACTAATGGCCTGATCGTTGACTACCTTGGCGTCTTCGATGACGTAGCCAAGGCCCTCGAATTTGATGAAGAGGACTTCGGCAAGGTGGTCTCTGGCATCAACGAGCTGGCCAAGCAGCTACCCGGTGCCCTGCAGAAATGTCTGGCCTATTTTCAGGCGTGCGATCGCAGCCTCACCGGCTACGAAGGACTGATGCAAGCTCAGGAATGCTTACCTAACAACCAAGTGCGGGACGGCTTCGCCGCCGATTACAGCTACCTTTCCAAACTCTGGGAAGCCCTCTCCCCCGATGCCCTCCTCAACCCCTTTGAGACCGACTACCGCTGGCTCTCCCAGGTTTATATTTCCGTTCAACCGACAAGCGGTATGGGTCGGCTGATCTGGCACTCCCTCGGCGCAAAAACCATCCAACTGATTCACCAGAACGTCCAGGTGGAAGCCATCCGCGATGACCTGGACGATATCATTCTTGACAGTGAACTGGTAGAGTTAATC
>CAYVMR010000100.1:0-8335 GCA_964452545.1 uncultured bacterium | reverse complement strand
CCCCAGATCCCCTAACGCCCCCAGACTCAAACATCGCCGGCTTTTCTACCGCCACCTGCGACTTGATTCGACGGCACCTGGGGTTGGCTAATAACCCCCGTCAATCAGAGTTTCTCCAGGTACTCCTGATCAAAGGGGGGTGTTCCTAGAACTTGATATCAAGGAGGACTAGTTAATCCGCTGTAAGTAAAACACCACCGCTTGAAAACCGCCAATCAAAAAACCCAGAATCCCCCCCAGGTTAACGATCGCCTGGAGCTCGCTCCGGACAATGCCCTGAATCGCTAACTCTAAATCGCGGGGGGAGGTGCCCTTAACCCGATCCATAATCACCTGGTCAATGTTCAAAATAGGAATGATTTGGGCAATCAGTGACTCCAGATCCCGTTCTAAATAACGCTCTAAAATCAGAGCCAGTTCCTCACTGACCGGGTCTAGGGATTGGTTAATCACCTCGGAATGCTGTAACCGATTAATCAGTTGACTAGCCAGGGTTTCCCAATTAACTGAACTACTTAATCCTTGAATAAACTGCGGCCCCAGGGTCTGGATATAGTCCTGTACGGACTCCCGTAGGTTTTGGCGCATCTGCCTGACCGTGGCCAGGGGGAGGTTTTGTAGGGACAGGTGCTGTAACCAAGCCTGCAAGCGTTGTTTGCCCTGGAGAGCCGTGACTAATTCGGCAATGCGACTATTGCTTAGTTCCCGTTCATCTAAACAGAAAGCCCGCAGCCGAGCCAGGGCATTACGGACACCAAAGAGATTGGCCACGACCCAATAGGTGCCGCTGGTCCGTTCGCGGAAAATGGTATCAATTACCTGGATATTACGATCGCTCAAAAAGTCAATCATCAATTCCCGCAGGCGATCCGGCGGTAACACCCCGGTTAACAGCCAATGGGCAATCTGTTCCGCCTGGTGAGCACTAAAGCGAAAGTCAATAAAAACCTGATCAAAAAGCTGGTTAATCTGAGGTTCTAGGAAATCCTCGCGACGGGCCCACACTCGAATCAGGCGAGGCAGAGACTGACCAAACAGGTCCTCGAGAATCCGTCCAGCGATCTGGGCCGTACGGACCTGGGCACGGTTTCGCACCTGGTCAAGGGCCAGCTGCAATAGCCACTTAATGGCGGCCTGGGTGCGTTCCGTTTGGAGCAGTCGACGGGCCAGGTTTTGCAGTTCCTCGGGGGTGAGCAGGGAGCCCATGATGGTATCGGAGATCCGTTGCGCTAGACGCTCCTGATTCGATGGAATCAACCCGGGGGTAAAGGGCAAGGGACGGCCCCCTACAAAAATTGGGCGGTAAGGCCGAAATAGCATTTTAATGGCTATGTCATTGGTGAAATAGCCAATCACCCCGCCAAACACCGGTGGGGCCACCAAAACCCACAGATCAGCCCAGGGAATCGCCATAACCCACCACTAGAACCCCCATCATGCCCCCCACTATGGGGTAGTGAGTGGCGTGGGAAAAACCGGCCTGAACCGCTAGCTCAACCTGAGCGGGCCCCTGGGGAAAGCGATCCAGGCTAGGGGCAATATAGGCATACTCCTCCCTTAAACCGCAGCGGTCAGCCGTGGGCACCACAACCCGATCTAGGTACCATTGCTGGAGCTGTTGTCGCCAGCCCGGTGGAGGACGGTGAAAGTCTAGGATGGCGGCGCGGGCCCCTGGCTTCAGTACCCGGCGCAGTTCCTGCAAGCCTTGCTGGATATGGGTCAAATTGCGTAGGCCATAGCCCATGGTGGCGGCATCAAAGCTGGCATCGGCAAAGGGAAGGGTGAGGGCATCAGCCAGGGTCCAATGAATAGGGGTGGGAAGGTGGGTGGACTGCGATCGCAGCTGGGCCACAGCCAATTGGTCGGCCGCGAAATCTACCCCATAGACCTGCCCGGTCCTTCCGACGCGCCGCGCTAGGATCAGGGCTAAATCCCCACTACCACAGCACAGGTCTAAACAACTATGGCCAGATCTGGCACCACTCCAACCCACCGCCATGGTCTTCCAAACTTGATGTAGGCCTAGACTCAAGTGTTGATTCAAGCTGTCGTAGGCTGGGGCGATGCGGTTGAAAATCCGTTGGACATCAGTAGGCGTTGGCGTGGGAGCCGCTGAGATGGGAGCACGTTCCACGGGGCTTAATTAGATTCTAGGGTCACGACCACCCCTTACTCTAGCGCTGCTGGTTTAACAAAGGTGTGGTAACTGTCATCTTCGTTACATAACTTTCCCTGGAGACGGGGCAAACTATGGATACAACTAGTTTTTTCGCACCCATCGTCACTGATAACGGGTGCAATTTTGGGCCTTGGTCTGAGCGGTGACGATGACCTGAGGCTGGTCGTCATCACGTCTTGGCTTGAAATGGTTGGGTTGACCTCGACAAACATTTCAAGCCGAGGTAGTCATGGTCAACGCTTCCATGGAAACAGGTCTCCTTTAGAAGAGGGCCCTTACAAAGGTTTCAAATAAAATCAAAAGAACGCGGCCTGGTGACGAATTAGGCTTAGGAATTCTTCCCGAGTCTTAGAATCGTCTTTAAAGACCCCTAGCATGGCGCTGGTCACGGTCCAGGAGCCAGGTTTTTGCACGCCACGCATGACCATGCACATGTGACTGGCTTCCACGACAACGGCCACTCCCTGCGGCTCAAGGATGGTTTGAATGGCTTCTGCCACCTGTCGGGTAAGTCGTTCCTGCACCTGTAGCCGACGGGAGTACATTTCCACAAGTCGGGCTAACTTACTCAGCCCCACCACCCGTTGATTGGGGATGTAGGCTACGTGGGCCCGACCCATAAAGGGCAGCATATGGTGTTCGCAGAGACTAAACAGGTTAATATCCCGCACCAGCACCATTTCATTATGGCCCTCGTCAAAAATAGCGCCATTTACCAGCTCATCGAGGGACTGTTGGTAGCCACTGGTGAGGAACCGCATTGCCTCGGCTACCCGCTTCGGGGTTTTTAGTAATCCCTCGCGCTCCGGGTCTTCCCCGACCGACAACAGCATGGTCTGCACGGCCGCCTGCATGTCCTCCAGGCTGGTTTCTGGAATAGGATGGGGGTGGGCTGCCGCACCGTGGCTGAGGGCGCGATCGGGTAGAACAACGGCCTTAGCCGCTAGGCCATTGACGGTTGGGTTAGTCTCACTAGAAGGGGCAATAGTCATAGCAATTAAAAGACACTCCAAATGGTCAAGGAAATCGAGGCCAAGCCTTGGGTTGGCCAACACAATCAACGATCAAAAAAGCTTCAGGCTGACTGTAGCGAGGGTTAAGCAAACTCTTTCATTGTACCGTTTTCGGTCATGGTCGAGGTGATTTAGGTGAGATTGCCGACCTTAGGCGGCCTCCTCAGTAAACACCCCAATTTGGCGATATTTCTGATAGCGCAACTGTTGCAGGTTTTCGGGAGGGAGGGCCAATAGCTCCTCAAGATGGCTCACTAGAGCTTGCTTGAGGGTTCCAGCCGCCCCCAGGGGGTCAACATGGGCACCCCCCAGGGGTTCTGGCAGGAGTTGGTCGAGAATCCCCAGGTGTTGCAGATCCCAGGAGGTGATTTTTAAGGCCTCAGCAGCTTCCGCCGCTCGACCTGCATCCTTCCATAGGATGGCGGCGCAAGCCTCCGGGCTGGCGACGGTGTAAACCGAATGTTCAAACATGAGCAGTCGATCGCTGACCCCGATGCCCAGGGCTCCCCCCGACCCCCCTTCACCGATGATGGTTGATAGAATGGGCACCCGCAATCCAAACATTTCCCTGAGGTTGTAAGCGATCGCCTCTCCCTGGCCCATCTCTTCCGCCTCATAGCCCGGATAGGCCCCAGGGGTATCAATGAAGGTGAGGATGGGCATGGCAAAACGATCAGCATGGCGCATCAGTCGCATGGCCTTGCGGTAGCCCCCCGGGGAGGCCATGCCAAAATTACGGGCCACATTATCCTTGGTGTCTCGACCCTTTTGATGGCCGAGAATCACCACCGGTCGGCCTTCGATGCGGGCAACGCCGCCCACCAGGGCGGGGTCATCTTTGCCGGAGCTGCGATCGCCATGCAACTCCAGCCACTCATCGGTGATCGCCTGGATATAGTCCAAAGTGCTGGGACGACGAGGATGGCGGGCCACCTGCAAACGTTGGGCAGGGGTGAGATTGGCAAAGATTTCCTGGCGCAAGTTGGCCGCCCGGGTCTCTAACTGTCGCAGTTGATCGGAAACATCAACTTGATTTTCTTCCGCTAGTTCTCGAATTTGGGTAATGCGATCCTCTAGTTCCGCCAGGGGCTTTTCAAAGGGTAACAGGATCGATCTGCGTTCAGTGGAGGCCATAGCCAGGACAGAATCCATTCAATACATGGGAAAAATCGCTGATCCATAGCGATCTGGCCTCAACGGCCAGATCGGGCTCGGGTTAATAGGCGGAGCGTAAATCGCCGCGCTCATTGCGGGCCCGTTCCTTGGCCTTAGCGGCACTTTTTTTAAGGGCCTCGAGACGTTTGATGTAGCGATCGCGTTGCCGTTTCTTGGGGGTTTGCTCAATCAAGGTCTTCAGGGCACTACCCAGGCTTTTGTAGGCATTGGGGAGGGTGTAACCAAAGCGAGTAGCGATGGCAATGGCCCGATCATCGGCGTTAATGCTTTCCTGCAAGGTCTTCTGGTTGTTATTGCGCTTGTACAGCCGCCAGCCTGAGAAACTACAGAGCCCCAAGGCTAGTAAAAGCAGCAGACCATCTTGAACCCATAATTCACCCACAGCACCCCCCAAGCCAATCGCCAGGGCGGCCATTTCCCAACCATCGCGAGGAATGGTGTCATTTTGAATCCGGCCGACCTCATGCCAGAAAAGTAGGTTACGTTGATCGAGGGCTAGCTGCTCCCACTTGATCAGGTCTACCTGGATTTCTACTTGATCCTTGCCGAGCTCCTCACAGGTAATCAACGGTGGGCTGACATCGATGGCTGACTCCACCGTTACCCAGCTCTGTAATTCGGGAGGCAAGAGACTCCTTAGCCGGCGAAGTTCACCCATATCGGCGCGAGTCGTGGCAGTGGCGTAGGATGTCATGAACGTCAGATCAATAGCAACGAAAGGAGAACATTGGGGCATTCTGCTCCGGGGAGGAAACCCTGATTCTATACTAATACCCAGCTTGCCTATCTGTCTGCTGATTTTACCGGCTCAGCCCAGGACGGCTCTACAGTAGGCAGGCTCAGGCACTAGCGCCAACTCAAGCTAGCGGTCGTGACCGTCATTGATAGCTGTCGCTATTTAGCTCAGAACCCTGAGTAAAGCGGTAGTCTCAGCCCATCGCCAATGACAT
Organism: uncultured bacterium; assembly: GCA_964452545.1. Lineage (GTDB taxonomy): Bacteria > Cyanobacteriota > Cyanobacteriia > Phormidesmidales > Phormidesmidaceae > Nodosilinea. The sequence continues at coordinate 3,017 of CAYVMR010000100.1, read as the reverse complement.
CGCCGCCTAGTCCTCATCGGGCTGGCGACGGTTAGGACCTCTGGGAAAGACCCAAGGCTGCTGACTGACCTGATATCAAGATTTACGAACCAAGCTTTTAAAAATGACCCCGCCAGCAAATTCTCTTGCTACCATCAACAGGACACAGCTACGAGCCTATAAATCAACCCTTTGAATCAGGCGATAAATCAAAAACTTCAGTCATTTTTTACCTTAGACCCAGTTTGACCTAACTGGGTTTTTTCTTGCTGTCTGGTTTTGCTCAATCCGGGCTAATTGAGGCAGACGACCGAGGCGACCAACCATCAGCTTTAAAGCGAGTCGTTTGAGGGGGGGCACCCGGTTGAGTAGAACTAGCCCCAGACGCCGTAGCCTTACCAGGGGCCAGATTTGATTGGAAAAGGTCCGGGTTAACAAATCGGTAAAGGTTAAAATAATCCAGTTTTCTGGTCGGCGCCAGCCTTCATAGCGGCGCAAAACCGCCGTGCCGCCTAAGTCTTCCTGGCGCTGGTGGGCCGCTATTAACACCTCCGCCAGGGCCGCCGCATCCCGAATGCCCATGTTCAATCCTTGCCCTCCCACCGGATGACAACTGTGGGCCGCATCCCCCACCAGGGCTAAACGGGGCTGAATGTAGCGATCGCATTGCATCAGCTGCACCGGGAACAGCGCCGGTCCAGACAAGCGCTGTAACCGCCCCATCTGAGAGCCAAAACGCTGTTCTAGCTGAGTCATAAAGTCGGCCTCCGACAGCGCCATGATCGCCTCCGCCTCCGCCTGGGGGGCCGTCCAGACGATCTGGCAACGTTGGCCTGGCAAGGGCAAAATCGCGAAGGGCCCACTGGGCCAGAAGCGCTCGTAGGCCGTGGCTTGATGGGGCCGTTCAGACTTAACCACGGTGGTAATGCAGGACTGCCAGTACTGCCAGCCAAAACTGCTCAGATCCGCGAATTGTCGGAGAGCAGATTGCTTGCCATCGGCCGCCACGATCAGGGGCGATCGAATCCGGTAGTTTCCCTGGGGACTGGTGACCTGGGCCACACTCTGCCCAGGTTGCCGTTCCCAGTGGATCAGGCGAGCAGAGGTCAGGTAGCGCAGGTTAGGAGTAGCCGTCACCGCCTGTTGGAGAGCCGTGATCAGTACCCCATGCTCAGCCCCATAGTAAACCGCCTCCGTACCTAGGTCCGAGGGCCAAAAGTCAACGGCCTGGGCGTGATCGTCGTCAATCAAGCACACCCGTTGAAAGGCCGCAATCTGGGGCGCGATCTGAGGCCATAGCCCCAACCCCTTAAAGATATCCACGGAGGTGAGGGAAAGGGCGTAGGCCCGTGGCCGTGCCCCCACCCCACTGAAGGATTGGGCTTCCACGACGACCACCCGTAGGGCGGCATGGGCTAAGGCCAGGGCTAGGGTGAGCCCGACAATGCCACCGCCGACAATGACCACATCCCCAGTTAGGGGGGTCCAGAACGTCGCCTGGGGTGGGGCATCGCTGAGGGGGGGTGGGGAGGTGCCGATGGTCATAGCCAATACTCTGGAATCCGATGGGGCCTACCTAGCATTGTGGACTTAAGCCCGGCGGGAAATCAAGGTCAGCCAGGAAACGCTATTGTGGGGTATTAACTTAAATTAGGGGTCAGGAGCAGACTTCTGAGTTCTGAATTCTCAATTCTTCCCCTCCCTCTTGCGTCAACCTCCGGCATGGAAATCGATATCCTACTATTGACGATTTATTTGATCTGCATCAGCTATGTGGTTTATCAGATGGCCCTATCCTTAGAGGCGCAGTTGGAAGATAGGGCAAAAATTGTTCCCGAGTCCGAGGTTTGGCTAGCCGCCATCCAAGATCAGCTGACTCGCCAGGGATTGCCTGGGGAGATGGCGACGGTGGTGGAGGCGGGTCCCCCCCCCCTCCGCCCTGCCCCGTCTCTGCGGCTGGCCATACCCAGAAGTCGGTCCTCCCCCACGGCGGATCAACCCGAGCCGGATGGCCAGGTCATCGTTCAGGTATTGCCCCAGGGAGCCTTGCCCATTCAGCCCCTCAAGACCCTCACCGTCCAGGTGGTTAACCAGACCCGCAGCTTTCAGGTTGGTGTAGATTGGGACCGCAGTTCTTTTACCCTGATGACTAACCAGGTGCGTCGGGTGATTCGCCCGATTCCTGGTATGCGCCTTGACCTGGCCCTACCCCAGGTGATTAGTACGATCAACCCTAGCCAGTTTCTCAGTACGCCGGTAACCAGCGAAGAAACCTTTGGCCGCGACCCCAATACCCAGGTTTTGCAGGTGGTCGCTCCCCTGGTGGATGTGGGGCAGTTGCTCGCCCTGCCCCCCAACCTTAGTGTTTATACCCTTGATTTGGTGGTGCAGTTAACCCCCCTCACCGGGCGCGGACCTCGCTTAAACCTACTGTTACCCTTTCGCTTTCGATTGGAACGCTTACCAGCCAAGTCCCCTATTCCTTACGTACACTTAATCTTGAGACGCTGACCAGAGTTTCCCTTCCCGAGTGTTTTGGACGCCGTGCACCCCCTATCTCTGGATCAATTGCTGGCCCTCGATCGCCGCCATGTCTGGCATCCCTACGCCGCTATGCCCGGTCAGGGCCCCATCTTTGCGGTGCGGTCGGCGCGGGGGGTCTATCTAGAGCTGGAAACCGGGGAGCGATTGGTGGACGGCATGGCCTCCTGGTGGGCTTGTATCCACGGTTACAACCACCCTCGGTTGAATCAGGCCGCCCATGCCCAAATTAATCAGATGAGCCATGTCATGTTTGGCGGCCTCACCCACCAGCCCGCCGTACAACTGGCTCACCGGTTGGTGGAATGGACACCAGAGCCCCTGCAACAGGTGTTCTTTTGCGATTCTGGATCGGTGGCGGTGGAGGTGGCCATGAAATTAGCCATTCAGTACTGGTATAACCGGGGTCAGCCGCAGCGCCAGCATTTCCTGACCCTGCGGCGGGGCTACCATGGGGATACCTTTGCCGCCATGGCGGTGTGTGACCCGGTGAATGG
>CAYVMR010000099.1:0-8427 GCA_964452545.1 uncultured bacterium | reverse complement strand
ACGTAGCTGAAGCAAATGTCAGGGCCAAATTCCTGGTGGAGCTGTCGCACCATGCGCAGGGTGGCCACGGTTTCCTGGGTTGTCTCCGAAAAGGGCAGATCCGCCGGAATCAGCGGACGCCGGGTTTTCAGTTCAGAGACTAGCCAGGCGGTTTTCTCCGCCTCTGATAGCTGGTTGTAGGGGCGGGGCAGCACCTGTAGATACTCGGTGATCTCCTCCAGGGCATCGGAGTGGCGTGAACTTTCCTGACGCAGGTCCAGCTGGGCCAGATTAAAGCCAAAGATTTGCACCTGGCAAATTAGGGTATCCAGCTCCTGACAGTGTAACCCCGTGGCCTCCAGGTTACGCTGAATTAGCTGCAACTCCGCCAGGAACTCTTCGCCATAGCGGTAAGTTGAGGCTGAGGGGGTATCCTTAAAGCTTTCTGTGAAGGCGTCCCCCTGGTAAAGACTGAGACTGCGATCACGGGTGTGCTGTAGGCGTTGCTTAATATAGGCCAATTTCAAGCGATAGGGCTCTTGTCGATAGCGGATGGCCAGCTGATCGTAGATTTCTGGCATTTTCACTTGATCTTGCTCGAGGGACTCCAGCAGTTCGGGCAAGACTTCACTCCAGTGTAGGGAAAGACTGAGTAACTCAGTGAGGCGATCAATGGAGTTGATGTACTTGCCTAGGACCAGGTTGCGTTGATAGCAGGCGGTTTTCCAGGTCACCTCCGGGGTCACCGAGGGGTTGCCGTCGCGATCGGCACCCACCCAGGAACCAAACCGACAAAACCGATGGCGGGGTGGGTCCAGTTCGGGGAAGGTGGTGGCGATCGCCCGCTCAAATCGTTGATAGAGTTGGGGTAATGTATCAAAGAGCACCACCTGGAAATAGTGCAGCGTGTAGTCTACCTCATCCAAGACGGAAGGCTTAAACTGATGTAGCTCATCGGTCCGCCACCATAACCGAATCTCCTCCATTAACTGAGCCCTAAGATCCTCAATTTCCCAGGAGGTCACTAGCCCCAGGGTCCGAGCACTCTCCTCAGCGTGATCCATCTGGCGAAGAATATTAGCAATCCGGCGCTGCTTGTCCCGAATAGTGTGGCGCACAATTTCCGTTGGATGAGCCGTAAAGACTAAGCGGACATCAAGCTGATCAATCAAATTTTGAATGATCTGGGGAGGGACATTGAGTCGCTTAAGGGTGGGAAAAAGCCAGTGAAACGTACCTGCCTCCTGGCGAGGGCTGGCAAAATCCCCCACGCTGCGATGCAAGAGGTTAGCTTGGAAGCTCTGTCCAGAGGTACTTTCGGATTGACCCAAGGCCATTGGCAAAGAACCACCACCGGTGATACGGGCGCGCTGGGCCAGCTCGGAAGTTTGATAGGCCGCTCGATACTGTTGTTGCTGACCCCGCTGTTCGTAGTGTTGTTCAACAATGTTGATCAACTGGAAATAGAGGGCAAAGGCCCGTGAGGCCCGAATAGCATCCTCCAGGTCCAAGGCTTCGACCACGTCCACGACAGCCTTGACCCTGACTTCATCGGTGGTCGGGGCCTGCCCCTCAGGAGAACACATCTGTCGCAGCAACCTCAGCAGTCGCAGTAGATCGGGGCCACAGGCGTGGTCCAACACACTTTCCCAGACATCTTCTACCACCCGTAAGCGGTGACGCAGGAGCAGATCTTGGGTAGAGGAGGCCGCCAGGGGATCCGGCACCTCCAACCCATCGGAATAGGCTTTAGGCAGAAGATCTCCGGAGGGGTGTAGGGTTGAACTCATGGACTTGGCAAAGAGAGAACGGCAACATTGCAATGATGTTATAGGATTACCCCCTATAGCAAGTGCAGTTTACTCGAGCCCAACGATTAAAACTGTTCCCTCAGATCAAATCCCTCAGATACAGGTGGCCTAATTGTCTTGTCCTGAAGGCTAGGGGACAGGAAAATTGAGAAATCCCCTCAGAAGCCTGGATAATGAAGACCGATCATCGGATATCCGCGGATCAGTGAGGGATTTTACCTGGAGCAGAGGAACTGGGTCACCCACCCATCACCACCTCAGATCACCTCTGAAGGTCAAATATTCAAATTGGGCAAGCGCCTTGACTGCAGAAGTTGTTCACTGAGATAGCCTAATTGCCCGTAGAAGTCAGTAGAAGCGTTAGCTGCTAAAACAGCTAATAAAACCACTGGTGTTAACATTCTCACCAAAACCTCAGTACCACTCGATCCCACTAGAGGTATCAGAGCAGGCTTGTTGAATCGACCGTGAGTAAACATTAGGACTGCCATAGACAAACCTATAAATCTTAGACTAACTCTGAGATTTTTCTTATTATATAAGATAAATAAGGCGATAGCAGCCTGTAGGTAAAACCGGTTAACACCCTAGGCCGAATGCCCTAAGTTTTGAAACTGAATGGGCAGATTGCGGTATGCTTCACTGCTATAACGCCTGTTGCCGTCCTGTGATTGAGCCACGTTCAGTCGCCGCCATTGCACTAGCGTGCATTGTTACCATGCCTGTCCCTTTATCGTCATCCGATTCCATGGCCAGTTCGTCCCCATCAGGTTTGCTTAACTGGTTAAAAGCGGCCTTAGGGGAGCCTGATGCGGTTCTCCACAGTAAGTTGCGAGGCAATATTTTACATGTGCTCTGCGAAACGCCAGGTCCGTTAGAACAAACCTCAGCCCTATTGGGGCTGGTACGTCATCTTCTGGAAAAGTCAGACCACTCTTCCCTACGGCAGCTTTATCCCCAGGTTTATCAACTCTACCTCTATAGTCGTCGTCTGGGAGAAATGAAACCAGACTGGACGGCACCGATTTATCTAAACCGCCTTGAACGTCATCTAGCTCAGCTAGTTCTAGATCACCAAGATGGGGCGGACCTGCAGGCCGCCCAGTCATTACTAGAGGATTACTCCCGGGACCATCCAGACCTGGCCGCTAGCGGAGACGTCGGCGGCCGAGCCATGGTCCTCTCTAACCTCACTTTGGCCCGTAAGGGGGATCCGGAAGCGATTGCCTGGTATTTAAGTGAAGTTCTCAGTGGTCTAGATGTAGGGGTTTGGGTGAGCATTAAGGCTATTCCTGGCCTGGCCCACCTGCATCGCCCAGGAGACTTGGCGGATCAAGTTACCCATCGTTATCCCAAGGAGACCGAGGCGACCGATGGATTAATACCCCGCCTATGGATTTTGTGTGAAGCCACCTATAGTCCTGATCCCGCCCTGATCGCTCGACCCACAGCAGAACGTCTGAGATCGCTCCATCTAACCCAATTTAAGGACGCTGTGCTTTTATTGCAGGTCCGTGGGGAAACTAAACCCGATTGGAGCTTGCGCATCGATCTCACCCCTGCTGAGGAAATGCTGCGGGAGTGGGGCCGCTGGGGTGACGTTGATGCCCTGGCCCGCTTGCTCAGTATGAGCTTGAAGCCCTATGGTCTGACCGCCGCCACTAGCATCACGGATGGCACCCTCCATGTGGTTTGCCAGGTACGGCCATACCCTGACGACACCCGCCATCCTGAGTTAGCTCTGGGGCAAGATGTGGTTTTGGGTGCCCTCACCCCAGTGCTAGACGAACTAGCTCCCCAGGGGATTGGCCGAGCCGTAGTCTATGGACCGACGCTCGGTGATCAGCCCCCGGATTGGGTGCAATACCTGAGTTTGCCCGCAGCTGAGCACAGTGACTTGGCGGATACCCCTGAATACCTGGGACAGTTAGGGGACTTGCCAGCTTTAGCCTTTTTGTTAACCCGACGACTTAATCCTAACCTGGATGACCGACTGGCTACCGGTGGCATGCGGGTACAGTTACTGGTGCGAGATTGGCTGTTACATGTCATGGTTGATAGCCCCCTACTTCCTCAGCGGCGACTGATCGCCCCTGCTCTGCGCCAGTACCTGGAGGATCTGAGCCCATCTGGCCTGGAGGGAGTCCGGATTTATGGCCGTCGGTCTGGTCAAGCCCAACCCGCCTGGAGCTACGGCCGCGATTTTCGACCGCGGCATCGATTGGTCCCGGAGTCTACCCCAGAATTTACCGCCTCCCATGCCTACGTCAATGATTTGCTGGTCAAGCCCCAACAGACGATTACCCCGGTTGAGGAGGTGGCAAAAACCGGGGATGGACCCTCAGTGCTCCAGCAATTGGGTCTGCAGAGCTTATTCAACCAGGGGCGGAAATGGTTAGTCCAATCCCAACTGTTCAGCGATCGCTCTACTAGCCATCCCCTAACCAACCTCAACGGCATCGATCAAGGGGAAGGGTTCAAGATCGCCATGGTTTGGTCCGCAGTAGGGATGCTCATGGCCTTGCAATTAGATTGGGTGCTGGGGCAGATATTAATGCCCACGCCTAATGTCGCTAAGGCTGAGACCATGGTAATTGATCAACCTAGCGCCGAAGCTCGGAGCACTGATTCCTGGCAAGACACCTTAGCGCAATTAGACTGGCCTCAAATGACAACGGTGGATCAACCCCCTGGTAGTAATCCAGAGACCTTTGTTGACAAAGCCAAATCTGGGTCAGGGGATACCGACCTACCCCTGGTGACTACGGCTGATCAGCCAATCGTTGATATTGACAAGTTAGTCGCTGACTCGCCCCTGCCCACCTTCAATAGCCAACAACTCAATGAGAAGGTGGCCCTCTATCGCCAGCGACTCAGGACCACTGGTACCCCTGATGTGATGATTTTGGGAAGTTCCCGAGCTCTGCGAGGGGTTGACCCAGTTGCCCTACGCAAACAACTAGAGGCCCTAGGCCATCCCAATCTGAACATTTTCAACTTTGGCATCAACGGCGCTACCGCCCAGGTCGTTGACCTGGTAATTCGCCAGGTTTTAGAACCGGAAGAACTACCTAAATTAATCCTCTGGGCCGATGGCGCGCGCGCCTTCAACAGCGGTCGAGTAGATATCACTTACAATGCCATTGTGGCCTCTCCTGGTTATCGGGACCTGACTGCCAGCATGGCTGAGGATGGACAGCCTGGGGATACTGATGACACCAGCCCCTCATCGGCAAACCCAGCTTCCCTCAGGAATAGTTACACGGTCCTAGATCAAGGTATAAGTGATAGTCTAGGTCGCCTATCGGCGACCTACGACCATCGTAGTGAACTGAAGAGTTGGCTGCAAAGCCGCTTAGCTATCCTGGCTCGGCCGGCCGCTACCAAAGAACAACTTGATGCGCCTATGCCGGCGGGTAGCGCCATTGATTTCGATGGTTTTCTGCCTTTATCGGTGCGGTTTAACCCGGCTACCTATTACCAAACCTACGCCAGGGTACCGGGTAACTACGATGGCGACTATGATAGCTTCCAATTGCAAGGCGAACAGTCAGCTGCTTTTGCTGAATTAATCCGTTTTACCCAGGGTCAAAACATTCCGGTTATTTTTATCAATACCCCCTTAACCGATGAATATCTGGACGAACATCGGCAGCAGGCAGAGGCGGATTTCCGTCAATATATGGCGACCTTATCAACCAGCGAACCCGGGTTTCTATTTCGAGACCTGGGTCAGATCTGGCCACAACGTTACGATTACTTCTCAGATCCCAGTCATCTAAATCGCTACGGAGCTTACCAAGTCTCTCAGCGCCTAGCTCAGGACCCCCTAATTGACTGGCCTCGGGTATCACCCCCCTCCTCACCATGATTTTGCCGTCCATTGTCTATTTACTGTTTTTACTGAGTGTCATTGGTCTCTTTTGGACCTTAACGTCCCTACAAGCACGCCTCTGGTTGCTGACCATTGCCAGTCTGGTGTTCTACGCCTCTCTACAAATTCAGTACTTACTTCTGATAGTGACCTTGATGTTGGTCACCTTTTTCCTCGCTAACGCCATAGCCACCCCCCTGGATTGGCGTGGGGTCACTTCTCGCTGGCAACTGGCTGAGCAGGGCTGGAACCGGCGACGGCGTCGGCTACTGTGGATTGGAATTAGCCTCAATGTGGTTTTGCTCTTGGGGTTTAAGTATCTCGAAGGCGTTTTTCGGTTACTGGGCTGGGTCGAACAGTCAACTCCAGACCCCAGCGTCTGGAACAACCTGGTGATGCCCCTGGGTTTGAGTTTCTTTTGTTTTGAATGTATTGCATACCTGGTGGACGTTTACCGCGGCTCTCCATCTGCTTTAAACTTTGTTGATTTTAGTGCCTATAAACTCTTCTTCCCAAAGCTAATTTCTGGACCGATTACTCGCTTCCATTTATTTATCGATCAAGTTGAGCAACAAAAGGCTCCTGGCCTGAATGGTATTGTTGAGGGGTGTTGGTTGATTGCCTATGGGGCGGTCAAAAAACTGCTGGTGGCGGACTACATTGCGATTCTGGTCAACCTTAGTTTTAACAATCTTGTTCGGGCCGGTAGTGCCGATATCTGGTTAGCTACTTTTGCCTACGGGTTGCAACTTTACTTAGACTTCAGTGCCTACGTTGATATTGCCCGGGGTAGTGCCATGCTACTGGGTATTACCCTGCCCCAAAATTTTAATGCCCCCTATTTCACCACCAACCTGACAGATTTCTGGCGACGCTGGCATATCACCTTGGGGGATTGGCTACGCAACTATCTCTACTTTCCCCTGGGGGGATCTCGCCAGGGGTTAGGCCGCACCTGTTTAAACCTGATGATCATTATGCTGATAGCGGGGAAATGGCATGCTAAAAACTGGGCCTTTTTAATCTGGGGGGCTTTACACGGGGCCGGATTAGTTCTTCATCGCTTAACCCAGGCAGCGACTAAGGCGGTTCCCCAGATTCAGTCGTTTTGGGCCAGTATCCCAGGTCTGCTGTTGGCCTGGATGCTAACCCAGGGGTTGGTATTTTTCAGCTGGTTATTCTTTCGCCTGCCCGACCCGAAACAATTTACCCTGGCCCTGGGACGGCTAGTGGGTACAACCGCTGATCCCCAATTTATTGAGAAGGTTTATCTGGAGAGTCTGGGCTTTACCTACGGTGAGTTAGTAGCCCTATTACTAGCAGTGCTGGGTTTAATGGCGATCGCCCATCTGTTTCAACGCAGCTTACAACTAGAGATCAGCTGGCCAGTAAAACTACTATTGATTCCCGTGTTTGGTTTTTTAGCCTGGTTATTAGCCCCAGCGGAAACCTTACCCTATATCTACTTTGATTTCTAGAATGACCCATTTGCGATACCCTGGGGAAAGTCACTGGTCAACCGACCGTTTTACCTACCCCCTGAGGCTACAAGTTAAATGAATCCCAAGGTTTTTTTTGATATCACCATTGGTGATGCCCCCGCTGGCCGGATTGTGATGGAACTGCGGGCCGATGTTACCCCTAAAACAGCAGAAAACTTTAGAGCGCTTTGCACCGGTGAGGCTGGTCTGGGTGGTTCTGGCAAGCCTTTACACTTCAAGGGCTCCAGTTTCCACCGCATTATTCTAGACTTCATGTGCCAGGGTGGAGACTTCACCCAGGGCAACGGCACTGGCGGCGAGTCGATCTACGGTACTAAATTTGCTGATGAAAACTTTACCCTCAAGCATACCGGCCCGGGGCTGTTGAGCATGGCCAACGCCGGACCGAACACCAACGGCTCCCAATTTTTTCTCACCACCGTTCCCACCCCCTGGCTGGACGGTAAGCACGTAGTTTTTGGTCGCGTGGTGGAGGGTATGGAGGTAGTGACCCTGATGGAGCAGGTAGGTAGCCCCAGCGGCCGCCCTGCTAAGGCGGTGGTGATTGCCGACTGCGGTCAATTGTAGACTATCCTAGTCTTAGCCATCTCTAATCGGCGGAGTCCAGCCAGAACACCTACCCCTATTCGCTTTGACCCATCAATCAGGGCTTATGCGTTCTGGCCAGAGCTACATTTTTCCTTGGTTAAACCCTTAAGGGGTATAAGGCAGGGAGGAGTGGTGCAGAATAATTCGCAGGTTACCGTTATCGTCCTTCAGAAACTGCCAGGTCTTATCGACAGTAGTGACCTTACCATCCTTATTCGTCAACAGGACATTGCCCATGGTGGTGGCGGTATCACCCGCGATAAAAATCCCCGCATTCTTGATTTCCACCTTGCGCCAACCATTTAAGAGATTGTTTGAAAAGCCAAAGAGAGTCTCAAACTATACCTATGGAGTAGGATAATCACCGCAAAATTCAGTATTTTGGTGGCCCCCTGGCGGCGAACTATACCTGGGACAACCCTTTTCAAACAACCTCTAAGGCAAAGCCCCTATCGACAGGAAAGGTGGGATCACCGCCAACAAAGTAGGCTAGAGCTCCCTCCCGGGTGGTGCGAAAGGTTTGGGGACTCATGGTCAGGGTGGGCTTAAATAGAACCGCCCCATACTGGTAGCCGTAGGCGCTGTCAATGATTTCCTCCGCCAGGGCCCTAGCCGCCCGTTTGCGCATAGATCCGTAATAGCTTAGTAAATAGACAATAGTTAAAAAACTATT
>CAYVMR010000098.1:0-8440 GCA_964452545.1 uncultured bacterium | reverse complement strand
TAGGCTTAGATGTCAGTGATCAGTGGTCAGACATGAAGCTATTGGATTTTTGCTCCTGAATGCTCAATTCTGCGTTCGGGCTCCTCCAACACTCCACGGTAAAACCAGGCCTCATCATACTCCAGGTGGGGATATCCGTCTCGCTGCAGCGTGGAAGCCGACTCCTTCCCACGTTACACTGGTAAGCAGCGATATTTGGGCAGGTTCGGTCTATGAGTTTGGAAATTAAAGCGGTACAAGCCCCCTACTATGGCGACGCCATGTATCGTACCCCGCCCCCAGATTTGCCCTCCTTGCTGCTCAAGGAGCGCATTGTCTATCTGGGACTGCCTCTATTTTCTGGGGATGACATCAAGCAGCAGGTCGGCATTGACGTAACGGAGTTGATCATCGCCCAGTTACTTTACCTGCAGTTTGACGACCCCGACAAACCCATCTACTTCTACATCAACTCCACCGGCACCTCCTGGTACGACGGCAACATGATTGGCTACGACACCGAGGCCTTTGCCATCTGCGATACGATCAACTACATCAAGCCCCCCGTCCACACCATTTGCATTGGCCAGGCCATGGGCTCAGCGGCAGTCATCCTGGCCTCGGGCACCAAGGGCTTTCGAGCTAGCCTACCCCATGCCCGGATCGTGCTTAACCAACCCCGCAGTGGCGCCCAAGGCCAGGCCACCGACATCGAAATTCGAGCCAAGGAAGTGATCGACAATAAGCGATCGATGATGGAGATTCTGGCTAAACACACCGGCAAACCCCTAGAACAGGTGATGCACGATACAGACCGAATGTTTTACATGAATCCTCAGGAGGCCAAGGAGTACGGCATTATTGACCGCGTCTTGGAAAGCCGCAAGGAGCTGCCCAAGGTGCCCGCCATCGCCGCCGGCTAACCCCCCTGACATGCCCGCCCTGCCCACCCTACGTTAAAGTTGTAACATCACTATGCCCATCGGTACCCCAAAAGTCCCCTATCGTCTCCCCGGCAGTCAGTACAGCCAGTGGATCGATATCTATACCCGCCTTAACCAGGAACGGATTATCTTCCTGGGACAGGAGGTGACCGACAGCCTGGCCAACTCCATCGTGGCGGCCATGCTCTACCTCGACTCCGACGACAACACCAAGCCCATTTACCTCTACATCAACTCCCCAGGCGGATCGGTGACGGCGGGTATGGCCATCTACGACACCATGCAGTACATCAAGTCCGATGTGGTGACCATCTGTTTGGGTCTGGCGGCCTCCATGGGAGCTTTTTTACTAGCCGCTGGCACCCCCGGCAAGCGCCTCGCCCTGCCCCACTCCCGCATCATGATTCACCAACCCATGGGGGGCACTGGTCGCCAACGCCTACAGGCCAGTGACATTGCGATCGAGGCTAAGGAAATTCTGCGGGTACGCCAGGAACTGAATGAAATGATGGCCCGGCATACTGGCAAGCCGATCGAACAAATCGAGAAAGACACTGATCGCGATTACTTTATGTCCGCCGAAGAAGCCGTAGCCTATGGCCTCATTGACCGGGTAATCGAAGACCGTAGCCAGGAACTAGCCTCCGCCGTAGCTACGACCGCTTAACTCGACTGCTGGGGACAGTGCTTACTGCCTAACTATCCTGCCGCTGAGGACTGTCCCCGATTTGTCGTCGCTTGTTGTAGATCTGGCGCAGGTGACGCTTAACCGTGGCCAGGGAAACATAGAGCTCCTCGGCAATGGCCTGGGGACTGCATTGCCGCTGCCGTAACCGCCACACCTGCTGCTCCCGATGGGTGAGTCTGACCTCCAGGGCCTTAAGTTGGGCCTGGCTAAGGGCAGCAGAGTTAGGCTCTTCCAGCATCACCAGAACCTGACCAGCTTCGCCATCAATCCCATCCAGCCACTGCACCCGGGCCCTGAGTCGGTAGCCCTGGGGACCCCGGAAGTTCTCGGTGAGGATCAGGGGGTGATCGGGAAACAGCTCACGACCCTCTAGTAAGTAGCGGCAAATAGTCCAAAGGCTAGGGGGAATGGCCTCCAGGGTGGCCCCGTCCCACTGGCTAAGACGGTGGGCAAGGGTATGGCCAAGCTGGTTGGCATGGAGTAACTGACCCGCCTGGGAAATGATTAGGACGCCCTCATGAAAGCCCTCTAGGACGGCATTCAGCAGGGTCGGCGGACTGTTTGTCAATGCCTCCAGGGGGGAAGAGCGGGTGGGCAAAGGCAAGGCGGCGGGGGGAGAGCAAAGGGTAACCATAGGAATGTACCGGGTAGAGACCAGAAAACCATCGAGGATTTCTCCTATGGCTGTCATCATACTGATCAAGGTGCCGATTACCTGGCTGGGTGAGACCCCCCATGGTCACTGGCGAGAAATTACCTGTGCCATTTTTAGTGAGTGTTGCCAAAATAGGAACGGCTGTTCTTTATTACTACCCGGTTGACTGACTATGGTTTTGGCGTCCCACTACCGTATGCTTGGCCTCCGCCCTGGAGCCAGCTTTACCGATGTTAAGCTAGCTTATCGACGGCTAGTCCGGTCCTACCATCCGGATGTCAACCCTGGTGATGCCGTCGCCAAGGAAAGGTTTATCCAAATCACCCAGGCTTATCAGGCCTTGGTCAATGCCCTGCCCCAGGCCATGCCAGCCCCTAGGAAGCCCCCAGGTCAAGCCATGGGGAGTCAAGCCGAGCCAGTCAGTCCCCCCGCCCCTGCTCCATCCCCACCCCTACAGGTACACCAACCACCAGGGGGCTCTAGGGCTGATCAGGATCTGAAGCAGTCCAGCTTTGTGCAATTGCAGGGTTTACTGCGCAGTCGACGCTATCCCAGGGCGGTGGCCCTGGTAGAGGGGTTGGCCCACCGCTTTCCCCAGGATCCAGAGGTACGGCAGTGGCAGGCGATCGCTTATTACCGCTGGGGGCAGGCCTCCCTCAATCTAGGGCATCGGCTTAAGGCTGAAGCCTGCCTCAAGAAGGCCTGGCGAGTTGATCCCTACAACCGTTCGCTGCGCCAATCGCTACAGTATGAATTTACACGGCTGCAGCGATTATCAGAACCCCTGCCGAAGGTCTCTGGCTAGGGTTATTAGTCTAGGGGATCCAGGCCACGACGGCTGTAGTCTAGTCTGAGCTTCAGGCCCAGGGTAATCTGTTTCATCACCCAGTACAGCGTTGTGACGATGAGAAAGGTCAGCATAATCATGGCCATGGGCCATCTGGAGGTGAGCATATTCACGGTAATCATCACGACATCGAGGGGATCGGTAACCAGATCCCAACTATTCAGCCGAATGAATCGACCTAGAAAAACCCCAAGCGCACAAAGGCCATGGATCAGCAACTCCACCGGTAAAACTAAAGTCTTGGCCCCATGGTGTTTCAGGTAGTAATTGAGGTTGAGTAGGGAAATCACATAGGCCTCAAACCCCACTAGGATGGCGGTCAAATGAACTGGCACAAACACCAGGACAACCACCCAGGTGGACAGTCGTCCGGAACTGATCCCTCGGATCAGGTGAATGATATCGGTGAGCAAATAGGGCGCATTTGGCAAAAAGGCGATAAAAACCACCACTCCCAAACCCCATAACCAAGCCCGTTGGGTTTTGCGTAGATGAACACCCCAACGACCCAACAACAACGCAAAACCGGCGGCCAGCAGGAACCATCCCAGCCTTAACAGGGCTTTAACATCACCGCTCAGGCTATCGGCTACGATGCTAGTCCAGGCATTGATTGCCTCTGGCAACTTCGGCCAGAAGCCGACTACGCCGATTGCTCCCACCAAGACGCAAGCTAGGCGAAACCCCGCCTGGGGCAGGGCCTGGGGACGAAATAGGCGAAAACTTAGGATCAAAGGAATAAAGGCTAAAAATAGGTTCCAGGCGATCCAGCCACTATAAACATTGTTAAGGGCGGGAGCAATGCTGGTTGATATTGCGTCAATCATAGTTATTCATCATATTTATTCATGTCGATACCCTGTTAACTATTTTAAAAGTAAAACTGTAAAGCCGTCATTGACGGCTATGAAGGCTTGATTAATCTAGTCATCTATAGCTGGGGTCTGGTGTGTTCTGGCTAAGGATGGATTCACTAGCGGGGGCTAGCTATCTGACCCATTGCCGGCCCAGGGGCGGCGCAGGTAAAGGGGCAGGTGATTACAGTCGTTGAAACGCCGCACAAAAGGGCCATACTCCAGCAGTTCCACTAGGGAAAGGGCGGTAACGGGCATGGCCAGGCGATCGCGGTAGCGTCCTACATCAATCCCCAACAGGGTGCATAACATAATTCGCAGGGTAGCCTTATGGGCCACAATCAGCACATTACCCTCGGTGTAGGTGTTTTCAATGTCCGCTAGCACGTTAGAGCTACGACGGGCCACCTGCATCGCCTTTTCCCCCCGGGTCGGGCTATTCCAGGCAGGATCGGCTAGCCAGCGGATGTAATCATCATGAAAGCGGGTGTTGACATCCTCTGGGGCCAGCCCCTCCCATTCACCAAAGCTCAGCTCTCGCAATTCATCACGACACTGGAAGGGTAGACAGGTGGCCTGCGCCAGGGGCTGGAGGGTGGCCTGAGCGTGGTTGAGGGGACTACAAAACAAGGCTTGCCAATCTAGTTGGTAGTAAGCCTTAGCAAAGAAGTCCGCCATTTGTTGGCCGTGGTCGGTGAGGGGAACCCCGTCCCGACTGCAGTAGCGACCAGTGCGGCAGTACTCAGTTTCCGCATTGCGGAGGAGGTAAAGCCTCAGGGGCATAGGGAAAAATCCTCAGGTGCAGGGCAGCGATCGCAGCGCTTCGCTCAGGTGGGAACGATCGGCCATCGTATGGAACAATGGCCCCCGCTTCGCCAGTTCTACCACACTGACGGCGGCTACGGGCATATCCAGCCGATCTCGATAACGACCGACATCAATGCCCAGCAAGGTAGAGAGCATAATCCGAATCGTGGCCTTGTGGGAGACCACCAAAATGTGACCCGAGCGATGGGTGTGTTCGATCTCATCCAACACCTGGGCGGATCGACGGGCAATATCCACGGCCCGCTCCCCACCGACGGGGGCATACCAGGCCGGATCGGTGAGCCAGGCCACGTATTCGTCATGGTAGGCCTGATCTACGGCGCTTGGGTGCATGCCCTCCCAGTGGCCGTACATCACCTCCCGAAGGCCCGACCGTAGCTGCATCTGCAGCTGGCAGCGATCGCAGAGGGGCTGGGCCGTTTCCACCGCCCGCCGCAGGGGGCTGACATAGGCCGCCGTCCAGGGTAGGGCGGCATAGCTTTCGGCAAATTGCTGGGCCATGGCTAGCCCGGCCTCGGTCAGGCCTGGATCATTTTCAGGGGTGCCACAATACCCGCCAGTCAGACTATAGGCCGTCTGGCCATGACGTAGAAAATAAAGAAAAACCCCCATTGGTTTCCGGCGACAACGGCAAGAACTCTAGAGGTGCCAGCCTAGGGTCAGGGCTGGACCGCCCTCTTCTTTACGTTACAGGGTTGGGGGAAAAAATCAGGCACCTAGGGCAAAGGTTTTCAAAACCCTGTTGATGGTAGTAGTCAACTCCCTAGCTGGGGCTGTTCAGGGACGATGGCGCTTAGGATAGCCTTGGCGGGTCATTACTTGGCGATCAAATCAAGGTGAGGAGATAGATCAAGGTAAATAGGATAATCCACACCACATCGACAAAGTGCCAGTAAATTTCCGCCATTTCTGGCCCCGTGTGAGTAATGTCGCTGTAATGGTTAGCTCGCCGCGATCGCCACAGAACCCCTAAAATCAACAGTAGGCCAATAAACACGTGGACTCCATGGAATCCGGTCATTAAGTAGAAGCAGTTGCTAAACAGGTTAGTTTTTAACCCGTAGCCCAGGGTCATGTATTCGTAGACCTGACCCACCAAAAACACCGCTCCCATAGCCGCGGTCACCCCAAACCAACGCCGTAATCCAGCCAAATCATTCTTCTTAATGGCCTTAGTACCCAGGTTAATTACCCAACTACTGGCCACCAGAATGATGGTATTCACGGCGGGCAACAACAACTCCACCTCCGTATCCTCCGGTGGCCATTGAGCGATGGTGCTGCGGAAGACTAGAAACACGGCAAAGAAGCCACAGAACATGAGGAATTCTGAAGCCAGAAAAGTCAGCAACCCCAAGACCCGCAAATCCTGATGGGCTTCGCCATGGGCGGCGGGGGAAGGGGTGGAGGCGTCAAGGGTGGTTTGCATAGGGCTCTGGGAAAATTAGGGAATGGCAGATAGGCAGGCGAGGATAGGGGAGCGGTGGGCCCTTCTAGGCCCTCTCCCCTACGGGCTCTAGTTGATCCTTGCCGTATTCGTAGGGGCCATGGCTGACGACGGGAAGGATTTCCCAGTTCTCGATGATCGGGGGTGAGGCCGTCGTCCATTCCAGGGTGAGGGCGTTCCAGGGGTTAGGACCAGCGACGGGGCCCTTGATCCAACTCCAGATCACATTGATGTAAAACGGAATCACGGATACGGCCAAAATGTAGGCCCCGAAGGTAACCAACTGGTTAAGACTGATAAATTGGGGATCGTACATCGCCACCCGGCGGGGCATGCCCTGCATACCCAACTGATGCATGGGGGTGAAGGTGAGGATGGTACCAATAAAGGTAAGGACGAAATGCACCTGACCCAGGCGCTCATTCAGCAGGCGGCCGGTAATTTTAGGAAACCAGTGGTATACCGCCGAATAAATGCCAAACACCGAGCCGCCAAACAGAACGTAGTGGAAATGGCCCACAACATAATAGGTATCGTGGACATGGATGTCGAAAGGGGCGGTTCCCAAGGTCACACCGCTGAGACCACCGAACACAAACATCGACAACAGCCCTACCGCAAACAGCATCGCGGTGGTAAAACGAATCTTACCTCCCCACAGGGTAGCCACCCAGCTAAAGATTTTGATGCCGGTGGGCACCGCCACGATCAGGGTGGAAATGGTGAAGAAAATCCGCATCCAGGGGGCTGTGCCGCTGGTAAACATGTGATGCACCCACACAAACAGCCCCACCAGGCAAATGGTCAGGGAGGAATAGGCGATCGCCTTATAGCCAAAGATAGGTTTGCGGGCATGGACCGGGATCACTTCTGACATGATGCCGAAGATTGGCAAAATCATCAGATACACCGCCGGGTGGGAGTAGAACCAGAACAGGTGTTGATAGACCACCACATTGCCGCCTGCGTCGGGCTTAAAGAAGGAGGTGCCAAAGTTGATGTCGAACATCAGCAGAATTAGCCCCGCCGCCAACACAGGGGTAGAAAACAGGGCCAGGATCGAGGTGGCCACCATGGCCCAGCAAAACAGAGGAATCTGGTCCCATTTCATGCTAGGAACCCGCATTTTCCAAATCGTCACCAGGAAATTCACCGATCCTAAAATCGAAGAGGTCCCCACCAAAACAATGGCAAGAATCCAGAGAGTTTGGGCCGCGTTGGCGGTAATTTCACTAAGGGGAGGGTAGGAGGTCCAGCCCGCCTGCGCCCCACCAAAGAAAAAGCTAGCCAACAATAGGGCACCGGCTGGGGGGTTAAGCCAGAAGGCTAGGGCATTGAGCTTGGGAAAGGCCATATCCCTCGCTCCAATCATCAGGGGAATCAGGTAATTCCCAAACCCACCAATGGCGGCCGGCACGATCCAAAGGAAAATCATGATGGTGCCATGGTTGGTCAAGAAGGCGTTGTAGAGATTGGGATTGAGGAAATCAGAATCGGGGGTGGCCAGTTCGGTACGCATCAGCACCGCCATAAAGCCCCCCACCAAGTAGAAAATGAAGGAGGTGACCAGGTACTGGATACCAATCACCTTATGGTCCACATTAAAGGTGAAGTAATCGTACCACTTCCACTGATCGGGATGACCATGGCCAGGAGTGGCCGCGGGGCCGTTGAGTTGCAGGTCTGCTTGCGCCATAGGATGGTATTAAAAAAGGAAAAAACATTTTTTTACTGGGGGTTGGCTGCCTAGCCAGGTCCTGGTCTTAAGGCCCAGGGTTTCCTATCGAGGGGCTCAGACTGGCCTTAACTCCGCGATCGGAGGAGGCGATAGATCGAGATGGGTAGCCAGCCGATCCAGATAACTCTCCTTGTCCTTGCCGGACCCACTGGCCAGGGTGACCCCTGGAGCCTGGGCCACTCGACTATTCACCCAAGCTCCGTAGTCCTCAAGGGAATGGACAATGACCTGGGTACGCATGGCGCCATGGTAGGCGCCACAGAGCTCGGCGCAGACCACCGGATAGGTGCCTTCCCGGGTGGCCACAAACCGTAACTCGGCAGGCTGCCCCGGCAGGGCATCCTGTTTAAGGCGAAACTGGGGTACCCAGAAGGAATGGATGACATCCTGGGCCTCAATCAACAACTGCACATCCTGACCGACCGGTACGTGCAGTTCCCCATCGACAATGCCAGTGTCA
>CAYVMR010000097.1:0-8644 GCA_964452545.1 uncultured bacterium | reverse complement strand
TTACAAATCTTCCTCCGGTACAGGTGGGACCGATCAAGTTACTTCCCTTTGGACTGGGAACGGGCATGCTAGGGATGCCGGGTGATTTTACACCCCCATCTCGATTTGTCCGTGCGGTCGCCTTCAGTCAGTCGGTGCTGCCATCAAAGACCGGGGAAGAGGCTGTTTTGCAGGCATTCCATCTGCTCAACAACTTTGATATTCCCAGAGGTGCTGCCCGGGAGGCCGAAAAGGATGAGCATGGCAATGTGGTGGCAGACTATACCCTTTGGACAAGTGCCAATGATCTGAAGGCTAAGCGGTTTTATTTTCGCACCTACGACAATAGCCAGATTCGTATGGTGGACCTGACCAAGATGAACCTCAATGGCCGAGGTATCCAGACCTTCTCGATGCAGGGGCGTGAGGTGATCCAGTCCCTGAGCTGATTTGAGCTCAATTGTCCATGGGAGTAATGGGAGTGGAGGTCGACTAGGCAATACACCATACCCTAGTAGCCCTAGGGCTCACTGCGTAAGGGGACGTTAAAACAGCTCGAACAGGCGGGTAAGTTCCATATGGCCATAGCCTTGGCCAATGATCCACCAGGGTTCCGATGGGGCGTATTTTACTGTCAAGGTTGCTACACTGGTGGGCAGTATAGAGATACTGTTACCCTTTACCCTTTTAGCGGCGCGATCGCCCTTGAGCCCATGGTGCACCCCCTAAACAAACGCCTCCCCATGCTGGCGATCGCCGGCTTTAGTGCCCTCACCCTAGGCATGGTGGCGGCCCTGGTGAGTAGCTTTAAACCCAGCCCCCCTGGGGCGGAGGTAAGCGAACCGTCCCTGTGGTCGGCCCTGCACCTAGGGGACCGTCACCATAGTCAAGATCCGGTGCTGGAGTTAGCCCTCCAGCCCCCCGATCAACGGCGCGCCGCCCTCAGTCAATGGGCCCAGGGCCGTCCCTCCATCAGTCAACAACGGGCTCGGTACCTGCTGGCCGTCGATCTAATCCAGGCCAATCAGGGGGGTCAGGCCCTACCTCTACTGGCCAACCTGGAAACCGAATATCCCCCCCTGGCGGCCTATATTCTGTTGGCCCGGGCCCAAGCCCAGCGGGCCAGTGGTGATGGGGGGGCCGCCCAGGTAACTGAACAACAGCTGCTCAAGGACTATGGTGATGACCCCGCCCTGGCCTCCCTGCTCTACCCACTAGGACAGGATGATCCCCGCCACTGGGACACCCTGCTGCAACGCTTTCCCGATCACCCCAAGGCGGTGGAGGTGGCCCATCAGCGGCTCACCGCCGACCCCCACCGGGCCGATGCCCTGCCCCTATTGATGACCCTGGCCCGGGCTGGTCTCCACCATCCCCAGGCCGGCGCCGCCCTAGGGCGTCTGAAGACGGAATTTGCCGACCAGCTGCGGCCGGAGGACTGGCAAACCCTTGGTTTTGGCTTTTGGCGTCGAGACCAGTACGCCCTGGCGGGGCCGGCCTATGCCCAGGCACCCCCCTCCCCCCGCAACCTCTATCGGGCGGCCCGGGGCTCCCAAATTGGACAACAACAGGATCGGGCGATCGCCCTGTTTACCCAGCTCGATCAACAGTTTCCCGAGGCCCCCGAAACCGCCACTGGCCTGCTCCGCCTTACCCTCAGTTTGCCAGACCAGGCGGCCCTGGGGGTGTTAGACCAGGTGATCCAGCGATTTCCCGACCGGGCCGCTGAGGCCATGCTAGAGCGGGCCGAACGACTGGATAGGTTGGACAGTGCCGCCTCCGCCGAAGCCACCCGGGCAACCCTCCTTGAACAATATCCCGACTCCGAGGCGGCGGCCCAAATTCGGCTGCGGAATGCCCGCCAGGCGGCAGACCAGGGGGACTTGGCCCAGGCCGTCAGTTGGGGACGGGAGGTGTTGAAGTATAGCCCCGCCAGTGAGTCGGTGGCGGAGGCGGGTTTTTGGGTGGGTCAGTGGGGCCGCCAGATTGGCCAGGGCGCGATCGCCCAAACCGCCCTCGAGCAGGTGATCGCCACCCACCCCGAATCCTACTATGCCTGGCGGGCGGCGGTGGCCCTGGGCTGGGATGTGGGGGACTTCAAAACCGTGCGATCTAAGATTCCAGTGATCGCCCCGCCGACCCGTCGCCTCCCCTTACCCGTTGGCTCTGACCCCCTGCAGGAACTTTATCTGCTAGGGCAAGACCAGGCCGCTTGGGAACGCTGGCAAACCGAGTTTGTCAATCGCCAAGACCCATCCCCCCAGGAACAGTTTGTGGACGGGTTAATGCGCCAGAGTCAGGGGGACTATCTGGACGGCATCTACCAGGTAGCCAGCCTGGCGGACGGCAGTACCCCGGAGGAACAGCAAGCCTTTGCAGAGCTAGGGCAGCGGCCAGATTTCTGGCATGGGGTGTATCCCTTTCCCTACGCCCATCTCATTCAAACCTGGGCCGCCCAGCGCCAGATCAACCCCCTGTTAGTGGTGGCCCTGATTCGCCAGGAGTCTCGCTTTAGTCCTAAAATTCGCTCAGCGGTGGGGGCAACCGGCCTGATGCAAGTTATGCCCGATACGGCTCGCTGGATTAAGCAATCCACTGGCCTTGACGGCTATGATCTCACCGATCCTGAGGATAGTATCCAACTAGGCACCTGGTATTTAGACCACACCCACGCCGAGTACAACAACCATTCCCTCTTTGCCGTCGCCAGCTACAATGCTGGCCCCGGCAACGTGGCTAAATGGATTCAGCGGGGCGGGTACAGCGATGCGGATGACTTTGCCGAAAAAATCCCCTTCCCTGAAACCAAGGGTTATATCCGCTCGGTCTTTGGTGGTTATTGGAATTACCTGAGGCTTTATGATGCTGGCATTGCTGCCCAGGTGAAGCAGCTGCAGGGGAGGTTTGCCCCCTAGCCCCTTGACTTGGCAAAGGCACGGTCACACGCAACAATAGAATATTGTCCTTTCCAACTCTCGGCTGTGAACAACCCACCTGTACGAACGGTTTCTGATGCTAAGCGGGACTTTTATCGATACCACACTCGTCCCATCACCTCCATCTACCGGCGGGTCGTAGATGAATTGTTAGTCGAAATGCATCTGTTATCGGTCAACAGTGACTTTGTCTACGATCCAATCTACGCCCTGGGCATTGTGACCAGCTTTGATCGGTTCATGGTCGGCTACCATCCCGAACCCGATAGGGAGTCTATTTTTACTGCGCTCTGTCGGTCGGTCCAGTCCTCCCCCGATCAGTACCGGGGCGATGCAACGGCCATGAAAGCGGCGATCGCCAGTATGACCCTAGAAGAGTTTAAGGCCCAGTTTGATCAGTTGATTGACGCTCCCCGCAATGGTGGGTTGAAGGGTACCCTCAGTCAGGTGGCTAACCAGGAGCGATTTAAGTATAGTCGAGCCTTTGGCATTGGCCTCTACACCCTGCTGGAGACGGTAGCGGGAGAGGAGACACTGAACAACAAGGATAGTCTGGCGGATCTGATTAAGATCCTGGGCGAGGGGCTGAACCTCTCCACTGAAAAGTTGACTAAGGATTTAGAACTTTATCGCAGTAACCTGGAGAAGTTTGCCCAGGCCCAAGAGGTGATGAAGGACATGCTGGCGGCAGAGCGGAAGAAACGGGAAGAACGTGAGCAGGCGGCCGCCGCCAGCCCTGAGCCTGGCGCTACGGTGGAGTCGGGAGACAGCAACAGTTAAACGTTGAACCAGTTCAATGGTGGGCGGATCGCCGCTTGTTCAGCCAAGAGATTCAGCCATAGGGCTGAATCTCCTAATCCAGGTCCAGCTAATTTTTTCAGTCTGGGCAAATTAATCTAACGGGACTACTGACAACCCCCAGGCACGAGCGATAACGATCGCCGACCATGCCTGGGGGCTTTTTTGCGGATCTGGGCATAGCCCCATCCCCATGCTCAGCAAGTTGAAGTATGGCCCCACGGACCCAGGCAATGGGCAAAGCTATGCTTATCAGAAAGTATAAAGTTTATTGAAAAAACCAATGGCACCGCAGCCATTCTCCTCCATTCCGTTACAATGTCCAGCCATAATGCTCAGAACCTAGGGGTAAGGCCGCACTAGCAGCCACTGTCATCTAGTGTTACCCTTATCGAGCTTGGTTAAGCCCACCGTTCAGTCAGGATATTTTCTATGACATCAGTTTTACCTCGCCCCACTGATGACCCACGCCTAGGTAACCTGCCGGAAGCGGTGCGCACCCAGTTGCACGATCGCTTCCAGATGGTGGCCACCCCAAGGGGGCTGTCTACCTCCGGCCCTATTTCCACAACTCAGCAATCCGTCGCTCCCCCCTCTAGCCAGACCGGTCGAGCCATTGTCTCCCTTGCCCAGGTAGAAAAAATCTATCCCAATGGCAGCACCGCCCTAGTGGGTGCCAACTTGACCGTCAACCAGGGGGACTTTTTGTTTGTGACCGGACCATCCGGCTCGGGCAAGTCCACCCTACTCAAGTTACTCTACGGCCATGAACGCCCCACCGCGGGGAGTGTTTTGATCGACAACCAAGCCATTGATCAACTACGGGGAAACCGCCTGGCTATGATGCGTCGCCGCATTGGCATTGTTTTCCAGGACTACAAGTTGATTCCCCGTCGTACCGTCGCTGAGAATGTGGCTTTTGTCCTCTGGGCCCAGGGCTTCACCCGCAAGGAAATCCATCGCCGCCTCTGGCCCACCTTAAAAATGGTCGGGCTTCAGGCCAAGGCCCATTGTTTCCCGGATGAGCTATCTGGCGGCGAGCAACAGCGGGTCAGTATCGCCCGCGCCGTAGTCAACACCCCACCGCTACTCCTGGCCGATGAACCCACTGGCAATCTAGACGGGGATAACTCCCTGCAGGTGATTAAAATCCTCAAAAAGCTAAATTCCATTGGCATTACCGTGATTGTCACCACCCACGATGAACACCTGGTGAGGGTGTCTAACCATCCAGTTGTGCAAATTAAACAGGGACGCATCCACCATTTACGTCGCTAACTTGATTTCCTATAGATCCGCCGGTTCACTGACATCACTTAACATAATATTACTTAGGGCTCAGCTCTCTTCCCAGGCACGGTAGGATAGTAGACCGTTAATCCAGGTATGTGAGAGGAACCGGCTTTGGTCAGTACCACCCCCTTAAAAACATCTAAGTCCCAAGAAATTTTCGCCGCTGCCCAAACCCTGATGCCGGGCGGGGTGAGCTCACCGGTGCGAGCCTTCAAGTCAGTTGGTGGTCAACCCATTGTCTTTGACCGGGTGAAGGGGGCCTACATTTGGGATGTGGATGACAATCAATACATTGACTATGTGGGCACCTGGGGACCAGCCATCTGTGGTCATGCCCACCCTGAGGTGCTGGCCGCCCTCTCCGCCGCTCTCGAAAAGGGCACCAGCTTTGGGGCCCCCTGCTATCTAGAAAATGTGCTGGCAGAAATGGTCATTGATGCTGTACCCAGCATTGAAATGGTCCGTTTCGTCAACTCTGGTACGGAAGCCTGTATGGCCGTGCTGCGCCTGATGCGGGCCTACACCCAGCGCGATAAGGTGATCAAGTTTTCCGGTTGCTACCACGGCCATGCTGACATGTTTCTAGTCCAGGCGGGCTCTGGGGTGGCCACCCTGGGTCTACCGGATTCGCCAGGGGTGCCCAAGGCCGCCACCAGTGCTACCCTAACGGCACCCTACAATGACCTGGAGGCGGTTAAGCAATTATTTATCGAAAATCCTGGGGAAATTGCCGGGGTTATCCTGGAGCCAGTGGTGGGCAACTCCGGTTTCATTCCACCGCTGCCAGGGTTCCTGGAGGGGCTACGGGAAATCACTCAGGACCACCAGGCCCTGCTGGTGTTCGATGAAGTCATGACCGGGTTTCGCATTGCCTACGGTGGCGCCCAGGCCAGGTTTAAAGTCACCCCCGATCTGACCACCCTCGGTAAGGTGATTGGTGGGGGCCTACCAGTGGGGGCCTACGGTGGTCGCCGTGAGATCATGGCTATGGTTGCCCCAGCCGGCCCCGTGTATCAGGCGGGTACCCTCTCCGGCAATCCCCTGGCCATGACCGCTGGCATTAAAACCCTAGAACTTCTACAACGCCCTGGTACCTACGATCGCCTAGATCAGATCACCCAGCGACTAATCACTGGCTTGCTTGGGGCAGCGGATCAGGCTGGCCATGCCGTTTGTGGTGGTCACATCAGCGGTATGTTTGGGCTGTTTTTCCAGCCTGGGCCGGTGACCAGCTACGAAGAAGCCAAACAATCGGACCTGACAAAGTTTAGTCGCTTCCACCGGGCCATGCTAGAGCGGGGGATATATCTGGCTCCCTCCCAATTTGAGGCGGGGTTCACCTCCCTGGCCCATACTGAGGCCGATGTTGATCGCACCATAGCGGCGGCCCAAGAAGTCTTTGCCCTGCTCTAGGGTCCATCCCCTCAGTCCTTTCCCCCGCGCCCCCAGTACCGCCGCCCGTCGGAGGAGACATGCCATCTGCCACCTTAAAAGAACTGATGCGGCGCTACTATGAGTCAGGAGCGCGGGATTTTCACGGCTTAGATCTGCAGGGGTTGAATTTGCAGCAGATCCACCTGGCGGCGGCCGACCTGCGCCGCGCTAACCTGAGCAAAGCCCATCTCAGCCAAGCGGATCTCACCCACATTAACGGCTACCAGATCATCCTGACCCAGGCTGACCTGCGGGAGGCCTCCTTGGCGGAGGCGGTGCTGGTCCAGGCTGACCTCCGCAAAACTCGTTGCCATCGCACCACCCTGGTCAATGCCGATCTGCGGGATAGTGTGCTAACCCAGGCAGATCTCAGCCATGCCAACCTGGAGGGAGCCAATCTCCAGGGGGCAGACCTGAGCCATGCTCAGCTCTATTGGGCCAATCTGCGCTACGCCAACCTCCAGGGGGCCAACCTGCAGGGGGCCGACTTAACCGGCGCCAAATTTGCCCAAACCCGCATGCCCGATGGTAGCCAACGGGATGGGTAGGTCCGCCAGTCTTCTAGCCCAGAGCCCATCGCGGCTAAACCGATCTCCCACACCATGGTCCCCGCCTCCAAACTCCTACTCAAACTCAGCCAGCGATTATGGACTGACCCCGCTGATCAGGAGGCCTTTATGGCCGCCCTGATCACCCCCATGGCCTACCCAGGGGCCATCCTCTGGACCCAACCCCGACCCCAGCCCATGCCCTTGAGCCGGTTGCCCGCCCTGCCCTGGCAACCCTTGGGGGTAGATCGGTTGGAGCTGGGTCAGGCCCCTGGGCAGCACCCCCTACACCACCAGGGGGCCTACTACTGCCTTGACATGGCCTCGGTATTTGCCGCAGCGGTGTTGACCGCCATCCCCACCCACGGAGGAGCGGTGTTGGATCTCTGTGCAGCACCCGGAGGTAAGAGTTTGCTGGCCCGCCACCTACTCCAGCCCAATCAGCTCTGGTGTAACGAGGTGATGCGTAAGCGGGTGAAAATCCTGATCGCCAATCTGAAGCGCTGCGGGGCAACGGAGGCACTGGTATTTAACCTCGATCCCCAGGTCTGGGCCAAACAGGCCCCCCAGGCCGCCACGGTGATCCTGGTGGATGCTCCCTGTAGTGGCCAGTCTCTATTAGCCAAGGGGGAGGTCGCCCTGGGTTGTTTTCACCCCCAGCTGATTAATCGCAACGCCGGCCGCCAACGCCGAATCCTGGCGGCGGCAGTGGCCAGCCTTGCCCCCGGGGGCTATCTGGCCTACATGACCTGTACCTTTTCACCGGAGGAAAACGAGCAGGTGGGGGGCTGGCTGTTAAAGACCTTTCCTCAGTTACAGGCGATCGCCGTCCCATTGCTGCAGGAGCACCAATCCTCCCTGGGGAGCTTTCCCTGCTATCGCCTCTGGCCCCAATCAGGCCTGGGGGCCGGCGCCTTTACAGCCCTGTTTCAAAAGCAAGCCCCTCTACCTGGCCCCGAGGACCCCACCCCACCATCGGCCTTTCTAGACCGGTACGGTTGGCCGATCTATCCAGCGAACACCCAGGTAGCCGTCGCTCAGCTCTAATCCATGGATCGGTTGGCTCAGACTCAAGACCCTTCTCCTCGAAGTTAATGCCCTGTAGTCAGGCCATCAGACCTTTGAAAGCTTCAGCTTCAGCCATAGGAAGGATTTCTGCCCTCCACTAGACTTGAGGCCACCCATATCCACACTTATCATTTTGACCCTCCGGCCTCGATCGCTCAGCAGAGATAATCGGGTCAAACACCCATCCAAAACCCAGGGTGTGAAGGACTGGATAGCCGATCAACCGTTTGACAAAAGTCTCACCAGGGGCCACAATAGTAGTCTGGATTGCTCAAGGGCCTGTAGTTCAACCGGTTAGAGCACCGCCCTGTCACGGCGGAAGTTGCGGGTTCGAATCCCGTCAGGCCCGTTAAAGGTAAAGGTATACCCTATCCCCTCTGGGGACGCTTCGCGAACGACGCGCCCATGGCGAAGGGAAGGTCCTAATGGAATTAACTGTAGTGATTAGCGTTTGCAATCCTCCTACATGTCCCTCGAACTTCCGCAATTCAATGGCACTGAAATGATCGTAAATAATGTCTACTTCTAGAATAGCCAGCTATGGTCATTGTCCAGTGGCAGCCTGAATATAATACTGGCCATCCGCGC
>CAYVMR010000096.1:0-8717 GCA_964452545.1 uncultured bacterium | reverse complement strand
GGGCATGCGCTACATTCCCTCCTTTTTTGATGCCCCTGAATACATTGATCTCCTGGTGAACCTGGTGGAAACCCAGATTCGCGATCGCCTGGCGGTGGCCCATCTGCCCTCCCAGACCGGCATTGTTTTGATGAACCATGGTTGCCCCTTTGAGGCCAAGGGGTTTACCTCCGGCATTGAGGAGAGTCAGAAACTCTACGACCGCGTCCGCGATCGCTTGATTCACAAATATCCACTGATTTCCGTGGGCTGGCTCAACCACGACACTCCCTTAATCAAATGGACCCAACCCAATGCCGCTTTGGCAGGTCGTAATTTGATTGATTTGGGGGCCACCGCCCTGGTGTTCATGCCGATTGGGTTTGCCACGGAAAACCACGAAACCCTATTAGATGTCGAGCATATCATTGCCGCCCTGCGCCGTCAGCATCCCCAGGTGACCTACGTGCAGATGCCTTGCGTTAACGACCATGCCGATTTCCTGGCCATGGCCGCTGGCTGGGCCGATCCCCTAATCGCCGACCTCCTGGAGGCGGAGGCCCTGATGGTGAACCCTGCCCTGGCCACCCTCCAGGCCCAGATGGGCCAGGGGCACCACCACCACCATTCCCATGATCACGGTCACAGCCATGATCACCACCACTCCTAAATCCGATTGATTGCCAAGGGGGCAGAGGCTACCTACTCCAGGCCCAGTTCTCGCTTTAGGGTCTGGGTCGACTGTTCGCCGATATAGCTGTTGCAAACCACCAGTTGGGGTGGGCGAATCAGATCCTCCCGAGCGGCGGCGATCGCCTGCTTGACCGCGGGTACGCTGGGGGCATCCAGCAGGATGGTTTGGGCACTACGCACCAGCGAGTTGAGTTTGTAGGCGTCTTCGGTTTGGGCGGTGAGAGCCAGGATATCATCCCCCCGCAGGCTGTAGACGATCACCGACGCCGCCCGTAAAATGCCGGTGCTCAGGCTAACCAAGCCCAGACAGGCTCCCTTGGGCATGTCCTTCAGCAGGGCCAGTTCCTTTTTGTAGTCATAGATGTCAACGGCGATCACCCGCACTGACTTGGGGGCGGCGATCGCCTCCGCCTCTGCAATAAAGTAGCGGCTGGTGACCACCGTCCCCGACCGGGTCTGGGAAAGGACCTCCGCCAACTCCTCCAGGGGCACCAGCTGCAGGGGAATAGCCAAGGCCGCCTCCAGCTCCTGGGCAATCAGCTGGCCAGCGCCAATGTCCTGGCGGGGGACCGTAACCAGCACCCGGGCGCTACAGCGCAGGCGCCAGTCGATCTCCGCCAAGAATAACTCCCGCGCCTGGTTGAGCGAGCAGCCCTGGCGCAGCAGTTCATCCAACCCGTTCTCCACCACCTCGCGGGCCTCAGGAAACTCCTCCCACAGGGCCGATTGGGGCCGAGCACTCTCCCCCGCCCCCTGCTCCCGCACGTAGATGCCTGACCCGGCAATGGCTTCCACCACCCCCGCCTCCTCCAACTGGCGGTAGACCTTGCTGATGGTGTTGCGGTGCAGGCCGGTGTAGGTGGCTAGCTGACGGGTGCTGGGCAGACGATAGCCGGGGGGGTACTGGCGGGAGGCAATGGCAAACCAAATTTGACTATAGAGCTGGGTGGAGGCGGGAATGTCGCTGTCTGGTTGAATATGAAACTGCACGACTCTCCCTCCAGTTTGCGCCAGGTGATTGTTGCTAGCAGGCATTGTAGGCAATTCCGCCGCCCCACAGAGGGGATCGGGGACAATGCAATAATTTTTGACAATTCTCCGGAGGAGCGGGTTAAGGTAGTAGTGGAAATCTATGCCATTGCTGAGGACCGACCCGTGATCCCCGATTCGACCGCCGGTGCCACGGTCACCCTGGTCAGCGGTGACCTGTCGATCCCCGCCTATCTAGCCCAGCCCCCCCAGCCGGGGGCCTGGCCTGGGGTGGTGGTGATTCAGGAGGTGTTTGGGGTCAATGCCCACATCCAATCGGTTTGCCAGCGTCTGGCCAGGGCCGGCTACATCGCCATCGCCCCCCATCTTTACCACCGCCAGGTGGCCAACTTTGCGGTGGGCTACGCTGAGGCAGACCTGATGCTGGGCCGCCACTATAAGATGGGCACCCGGACGGAGGAGCTGCTGCAGGATATTCAGGCGGGGATCGCCTACCTCGACCACCAGGCTGGGGCCCGGCCGGGGGGGGTGGGCTGCCTAGGATTTTGCTTTGGCGGTCATGTGGCCTATCTGGCCGCCACCCTACCGCCGGTAAAGGCCACCGCCAGCTTTTACGGCGCGGGCATCACCACCACCACCCCCGGCGGCGGTCCCCCCACCCTGAGTCGCACGGGGGAGATTGGCGGTACCCTCTATGGCTTTTTTGGTGAGCAGGATCCTCTGATACCCCTAGCGGAGGTAGATCGGATCGAAGCCACCTTGGTGCAGCACCAGGTTCCCCACCGCATTTTTCGCTATCCTAGGGCAGGTCATGGTTTCTTCTGTGATCAGAGAGACAGTTACCAACCCGACGCCGCCAAGCAGGCCTGGCAACAGGTGCTAGCTCTGTTTGCAGCAACGCTCCAGTAACCCTTTGGGTAATGAGACACGACCATGGCTAACCTCAACCCCCAGGATGAACTGGCCCGCGAGCGTAACCATTTGGCCGCCGATCGAACCCTATTATCTTTCCTGCGCAGCAGCCTCACCCTGGTTAGCCTCGGAGTGGGGGTTGATCAGGTGATCAGCGCCATTGCCCCAACCCGCCTTGACATTGATGCCTGGGTGCATGGGTTCAGTCTGGCCCTGATTGCCCTGGGGGTGGTTACCTTGGGCCTGGCCAACCAAGATTACCAACGAGAAATTCAACGGTTGCAGGCTCCGGTCTACCGCTATACCCCCCGCTGGAGCTTAGCAGGGACCACCGGCTTGGTGATCCTGGGGATGGGCGGAGTCACCTTTGTGTGGCTAGGGGTAAAACTATGGCAGTGACTTGGGCTAACCGGTTTTACAACACTAACAGGCTCACCACCAACCCCGCCATTCCCAACAGTAGGATAGCGGGGACTACCACGCGATTCAGGGCATTCACCGATAATCCCAGATAATCATGATGTTCAATACTGTCAATTTCTAGCCGATGTTGAACCAGGGCAAACCCCAACAACAGCAGCCCCAAACCGACAAAACCCAGGCCAATCAGGCTGGCGGTTTGCTTGGTGATGGCCGGGTCTATGGCTGGAAAACGCTGTCGCAGATGGCTAAAAATCTGGTCGACGGCGATGCCCAGGCCGATCAAGCCTAAGCAGTTGCCTAGCCAGGCGTTGAGGGTGCGCTCAGCGGCGGCCCGGTTGCGCTCCTTGGCTAACTCGTTGGTGGTATTAATAGACTGTTCGGGCCGCAACTCGATAATTGATCATTAACTTCCCTATTATGGATCGTTCCTTGCCCCATGACCCCATCCAACCCCGCCACTGAACTGGCCAAAGAACGTAATCGAGCGGCGGCAGAGCGCACCCTGATGGCCTGGATTCGCACCTCCCTGTCCCTGATTGGGTTTGGCTTTGGGATTGATCAGATCGTGGTGGCCATCCATCAGGCCCTGGGGGATGTGGTGGATCCTCTACGGCTGACCAATATTTTGGGCCTGGCCTTCGTGGCCCTGGGTACTGGAGCACTGCTCTTTGCCGCCCTCGATCATCGCCGCCAGTTGTACCGCATTCAGCGCCATGATCTGCTCTACCGGAGCCGCCATTCTGTAGCGCTGATCGTGGCCTATATGCTGACCAGCATTGGGGCGATCGCCTTTTTTAGCATACTGCTGGCTCCCCTGCTGACCTAGCCCAGGGATGGCCTAGGGTCAGCCAAACATTAACCCTAAAAGCACAAGGCTGGCCATCAGCCAAAGCCACCCTCCCCCTCCGGCCTGGGGAGGAGGTTCTGGCGCGATCTGGCCCTTGCCGCCGCATAGGAGACAGTCCTCAGCGGTTCCCAGTAAGGAGCCGGGGACTTTACCGGTGCCATTACAGCAGGAGCATACTTGGCTTACCGAGTCTTCCAGCCTGGCTATGGGGGCGACAGGAGGGATTTTATCAGCTGACCCTGGGACCCAGAGGGGAAAGTTAGGCCTAGGGGTGGTCCCAGGGGAACAGTGGTGCATCGGGACGGGAATAAAGCCAGTGCCTTGACAGGTGGCGCAGCCCTGGTGAATCAGTCCATGGCAGGTTAAGCATTGGCCCTCCCCCGTACCCTTGCAGACTGGACAATGCCCAAAGCTGAGGTGTTTACCGCAGTAGGGGCAATAATCCCCTGGTCGAGAGAAACTGGGTCGATGGGCCTGGCAGGTGCAAACTTTGCTGATTTCCTGAGTTGATCTCGGGTTTTCCATAATGCCTCCTGAAAACAGAGGGCCTATAGGATGATCATAGGATGGACAGCTGCAGCCCAAATTCTCAGTCAATTTTTTTTAGCACTGCGGTACAAATCGCAACATTACGGGGT
The DNA here is from genome assembly GCA_964452545.1 of uncultured bacterium. Lineage (GTDB taxonomy): Bacteria > Cyanobacteriota > Cyanobacteriia > Phormidesmidales > Phormidesmidaceae > Nodosilinea. The sequence goes on along the minus strand of CAYVMR010000096.1, from coordinate 4,235 downwards.
ATAACCTCTTATGGGTAAAAAATCTGCCCCGCCCCGGTTCCGCTCAGGACCGTGGGTTATTTCCCATCCCCCTAAGGTAAGCGCCATGCCCCGTCGTCTGAGTCATCTGCCCCACCTGTTGTTGGGGACCCTGGCCGCCAGTCTGGGGTGGGGCGCGATGGAAATCCCCCAGTGGTTACCGACCCCGACGGTACAGGCGGCGGCGGAGTTTATGATTCCGGCCCCAGGGCCCTTGGTTTTTAGCCTCTCCATTGAGGATCTGGAGACCTTTGCCAACACCGGCGAAGTCACCGGTAACCTGAGGTTGTACGCCCGGTTCCTGGACGAAGAGCTACTGGCGAACCTGCGTAAGGTCCTGCAGATGCGCTTTCCCATACCGGTGGCCACCGTCGGCCACCTGAGCTACTCCCCCCTGGGGCGCGATGCCCTCACTAACCTGGGTAAGGTGTTTCAATCCACCCGGGGGGAAAATGGTTTCCATGCCCTACGGGCGGCGGTGATTAAGGCGGCGGCGGAGTCGGGTCCTGAGGGCTGGACGGTCCTTGAGGTGATGCGGGCGTTTCCCACCAGCGCCATTGAGGTTAACCTGAAGGGGTTGCTGGACCTACGGCGAGAATTATCGATTTACCTGAGCTATAACCAGGCGGCGGTGCAGGCGATCCGCACTCAGGCGACGGCGGAGGCCTCCACACCCCCCAGTGTGGATGTTGCCAGGTTGCCCGATCTGTCCCAACCGGGGCCCTATGCCTTTTCCCAGCGCACGATTACGGTCACCAACCCGGCCCTGCGACAAACGGCGAGGGGGTTGACGGTCAATTATGACTTTGGCGCCGATGTCTACCTGCCAGCACGGGTCTCCGCACCGGTGCCGGTGGTGATCATCTCCCATGGCTTTGGGGCGGTGAAGGAGGACTTTATTTTCCTCAGTCAGCACCTGGCCTCCCATGGCTATGCCGTGGTGGTGCCGGACCACGTGGGCAGTAATCTGCAATACCGCCAGCAGTACCTGAATGGTCGGCTTAACACCCTGCTCAGTCCGATTGAATTTATTAACCGGCCTAGGGAAATTTCCTATCTGATCGACCAACTGGAACAGCTGGTGGCCACCTCCCCCGACTGGGCCGGGCGGCTGGACCTGAGTCGGATTGCCGCCATTGGCGACTCCCTCGGCAGTTCCACGGTGATGGCCCTGGCGGGGGCGACGATTAACTACGATCGCCTGGTGGCGGCCTGCGATCGCGACACCGTGATCCTGGATTTCAGCCTCTACCTGCAATGCCTGGCCCGCTTTCTGCCCCCGAAAAACTACGACCTCAGCGACCCCCGCATCAAGACGGTGATCGCCGCCCACAATCTGGGGGGGCCCCTCTACGGCCCTGAGGGGGTATCGCGGATTAACATTCCCATTATGATGGTGTCCGGTAACGCAGACATCGTGGCTCCGGTGGTGACTCAGCAGATTGCCCCCTTCCTCTGGCTCACCAGCCCCACCCGCTACCTGGCCCTACTGCAGGTGGGCACCCACTTTTCCTCCAAGCCGGCGGGGGAGGGGGCGGAGGATGTGCCCTCGGTGTTTATGGGCCAACACCGGGATGTCGGCTCGAGCCATTACAAAACCCTGGCGACGGCCTTTCTAGGGGCCCACCTGCGGGATGAGTCCCAATTCTCGCCCTACCTGACGGCAGCCTATGCCCAGCATCTCAGCCAGGGTCAACCCATGGTGGTGGACCTGATTCGCCAACTGACGGCGGACCAGGTGAATGCCGCCTACCCCGGTCGGCCACCGGTAGCCCTGGTGCCGCCGCTCCCGGTGGCTGCCGTTCCCCCCCGGCAGGAACCGATTCTGGAGACGATTAAGCGGAGTGGTGAATTGCGCATTGCCATGCGCCGCGATGCCCCGCCCTTTGGCTACGGCGATGACACCACCGGTTGGTCAGGCTACTGCCCCAACCTGGCCCTGGCCCTGCGGGATCACCTCAGGGAGACCCTGCAGACGCCGGTGGTGATCGACCTGGTGGAGATGCCCTCCACCCTGGATAACCGCTTTGATCTGGTCCGGGATGGCCAGGTGTATTTAGAATGTGGCCCTAACACCATCCGCCGGGACCTGCCGGGGATTGAGTTTTCCAATGTGATCTTTGCCACCGGCACCCACTTCCTCACCACCCCAGAGAGGGCTAGCGGGGTCAATCCAGCCCTCTCCCTGGCGGGGGTGCGGGTGGGGGTGCTGGCCAACTCCACCAATCAAACCCTGCTACAGGAGCGCTACCCTGAGGCGGCGGTCACCGCCTTCAGCGGCCCCACTGGTCGGTCCCTGGCGGTGCAGGCGGTCTACCGGGGCGAGCTGGATGCCTTCCTGGGGGATGATATCCTCACCATCAGCGAAGTGTTGCAGCAGGGGCTGTCGACCCAAAACCTTACCCTGGTGCCGGAGGTGCCCTTGAGCTGCGAATACTATGGCCTGGCCCTACCGGAGGATGACCCCCAGTGGGTGGCGACGGTGAATCGGTTTTTGGCGGCAGAGGTGGGGCAGGATACTTGGAAAGCGTGGCTGGGCCAGTACACTCCCTACGCCCTGGATACCCTGGGCTATTGCTTAAATCGCTAGGGCTAGCCTTGGGTTAGGGCTGCTCCACCATAGCGCTGCCAAATATCACCATAGACAATGGTGGGATTTTTCCAGGGTTTGTGGTGCCCCCCACTCCAGTGGATGACGTTAATCCGGTCCAGGGGCTTTTTCAACAGGCGGGCGACTAGTTGCATGTTGCCGTAGCCACAGCGGTTCCAGCTGGGGTCAAGGGGAATGTAGTCCTTAAACATGACGTTGAGCAGGGTCTCATCGCCCCGGTTTAACATGCCGTAGCGGCAGGAGGCATCCCAGTCCAGGTAGTGGTGAAAGGTGCGATCGGTCTGCTCATTCCAGTAGGTATAGTCGGTGAAGAGTACTCCACTGTTAAAGGACTGGTTGAAGGCGAGCATCTCCTTAAGGGCTTTGAGGGGGTTGCCAAACTGGAAAACAGCGGGGTAGAAGTGGGGAACCGCGGCGAAGTAGCGATCGGGACTAAACTGTACCGTCTCAAACAGATTCGCCACATCACCAAGCACCACCACATCAGCATCTAGATAGAGCACCTTAGCCACATCAGGAAAAATATCCTGTAAAAACATGCGGGCATACTGCATATACCTGGACATCCGACGGGTCGGCGTCATCGGCTCGTACTTGGCATGGATGTAATCCTTCATAAATTCCGGAGGGATAAAAGGATACACCCGCCAGTTAAAGTTAGCGGCAGGGAAGAATGTTGCGATCCTACTCTCGAAAAAGTCGACCTCCTCCGGAGGGACCGTGATATTAAATCGGAGTTTTTCCGGCTGAGTGGTATTACTGACAACCGAATTCATCGCGGCCAGCAATCCCACCACAATGCCTTGATTGAGAGCGAAGGCAACATCGTACATAACTATCTCCTGACTAACCCCAGTAGGCGCGATAGATCCGACCTACCCTGCAGGGATAATACCCTAAACTGATAATTCTCAAGCTCTTCGGTGGTGTTTTTCCAGCTTAAAAAAGCAAACGCCCGGAGTTGACTGATCACCTCCGGGCGTTTGAGATAGGTACCCTGGCATTGCGCTATTTTGACAAGGGGCGACCCCCTCACTATCTTCGCCGCAGATACGTTTCACGCCCGAGTTCGGGATGGGTCGGGGTGGGTCCATATCGCCGTAAACACCAGGATAGGGAATAGATAACAGAGGTGAGAGAAGTAGCTAGTGATGCCAGGAAAAAGACGTAGAGCGAGGATGGTGGTCAAGCCCTCGGTCTGTTAGTACGCCTCAGCTTCATCCATTACTGAATGTCCACTTAGCGCCTATTAACGGGTGGTCTTCCCGTGACCTTACTGGCTTATGCCATGGGAACACTCATCTTGAGGTGGGCTTCCCACTTAGATGCTTTCAGCGGTTATCCACTCCGCACATGGCTACCCTGCGTTTACCGTTGGCACGATAACAGGTACACCAGCGGTGCGTTCCTCCCGGTCCTCTCGTACTAAGGAGGACGCCTCTCAATGTTCCTACGCCTGCACCGGATATGGACCGAACTGTCTCACGACGTTCTGAACCCAGCTCACGTACCGCTTTAATGGGCGAACAGCCCAACCCTTGGGACCTACTACAGCCCCAGGTTGCGATGAGCCGACATCGAGGTGCCAAACCTCCCCGTCGATGTG
>CAYVMR010000095.1:0-8776 GCA_964452545.1 uncultured bacterium | reverse complement strand
GGCGAGTTCAGGGGCACGCGCAGCTTCGCCCTTACGAGTCCTCTCAGCCTTTAGACAGGGCGTCCTGCATCAGGGGACTAGCTAAACTGGGATTGTTGGGGCTGCGATGGTAGAGCTGGGCCTCCTCAGCCGCACTGATCACCAGGGCCATGCCCTGGCCTTGGGCCGACCATGCCGGCGGCTGCACCCCCACCCCCCGGGGCAACCGGGCCACCTCTAACCGCTCCAGGGAGGGCAGCAGCACCCGATATACCCCATCGGTCTCCCCTTCGTAGAGGCGGATCACCAGTTGGGAAAAGTCAGGGGAAATCCCCAAAATTTCACCGCTCTCCTCCTGCTGAGGGTAGATCTGGGTACGGGAGACTAACCCACTACGGCGGTTTAAAGTGAGCATCTCCCAGGGACCAAACACATCCTGCTGAACTACCTGCAGCGTATGGGAATCAAGCCAGCGGAGGGGAAGAACGGGCTCCACCAGCTCGTTCTCCAGGGCCGGGGCAGGGGTGAGGCGGCCCTGCCTAACGTCTAAGAAATAGATCTGGCGGTTGTGGGGATCGATGGGGCTGGTGGAGGCCACTACCAGGGTGGATCGATCCGGACTCAGGGTGCTCAAAACCTGGGGATGCCGCACCCCTAACAACCGCTGTAAGCGTTCCTGTTCCGCTGGCCCTAGGGGGCCAGGAGGGAGATCGCCATAGCCAACGGGAATAATTTCAGCGCCGCTGGAGCCGGCCATGATCAGCGCCGCCAGGGTGAAGGAAAAAACCGGTGGAAAAACTTTCATTAATGCCCGGACAACCTCCCTAGGGGCTTGAAAAGTATAGCTATAGTCTGCTGTTTACCCCAGAGTATCACCCGATTATCCCTTCCCCCGTCTTCTCAGAAAAGGCTAACTCCCCTGTGCCGAATGCCTGGGGGCGAGCTAACGTTAAGGAAGCCACTATCGCCATGCCTGTGATTCAAGAATTTCAGATTTCCATTACCCCGGTGCAGGGAGCCCGGGACCCAGACAGCTACCTGATCCGCACTGAGGCGGTGGCCAAGGGGGTGCCACTGGCGGAAACCCAGGTAACCTGGCCGGTGGCAACCTGGCTGGAGGAGACCGCCAGACTCTCCCAAGACCCCTTGCAGCGATTACTCACCGCTACGACCGGCGATCGCTGGCCCCACCCCACCGAGACCAACCCCAGCCTGGCCCTGGGTCAGGAACTCTACCAGCAGCTCTTTCAAGGGCGACTGCGAGACAGCTGGCTGGCCGCCCAGGGGGTCGCCCACCACCGACAACAGCCCCTACGGCTACGCCTGGGGTTTAAAGACAGTCGGCTGCAGAGCCTGCCTTGGGAACTGCTTTACGGAGACGATCGGCCCCTGGCGACGGGCATGGATATTACCCTCTGTCGGTACTACTATGGGCAAAATGCCATTGACCTAACCGCCTTACCCGCCCTCTCTGCCCCCCCTAACCCCCTCGAGGTATTGGTGGTGATTGCCGCCCCTAACGACCAGGAACGGTTGGCCCTAAGTTATGAAATCGAGCACCTACAACGGGAACTAGAAGCCCCTAGCCCGGGTAGCGCCAGCCAGGGCGGCGGGCGGTTGAACCGGACAGAACCGATCCCGATTCAGCTGACTGTGCTCCTGCAGCCAGACCGTAGTGAGTTGGTTGCCGCCCTGGAACAGGGCAACTTCCGGGTGTTGCATTATGCTGGCCACAGCGATATCAGCGAGAGCGGCGGTGACCTGTTTTTGGTCAATCGTCACACCGGACTGACAGAAACCCTCAGCGGAGAAGACCTGGCCGGGTTACTGGTCAACAATGGCGTCTGGCTAGCTATCTTTAATTCCTGTCGCGGCGCCTACACCGATGAGGGGGCCTCCTCCGGCTGGCACGAACAAAACCTGGTCCAAGCTCTGGTTAACCGGGGAGTGCCAGCGGTGCTTGCCATGGCGGAACGGATTCCCGATGATGTGGCGATTACCTTTACCCAGCTGCTTTACCGCAACCTGCGGCAGGGCTATGCCATTGACCTTTGTCTCAGTCGGGTACGCCAGGGGCTGACCACTAGCCATCGCCTTTTACCCCGGCTATACCTACGCCCCGGCTTTGATGGGTATCTTTATGCCGCTGAGGCCCAGCCCCCGGAGGACTGGTTTAGCGACCTGGCGCCCTTAGATAGCTTGCTACCACTGCCCGACTACGGCGACGATCCAGAAATTGCCGACTTGGCCAAGGATTTGTTTGCTGCGACTGTTTCCCCCGCTCTGCACCCGTTGACTGACGAGGGAGAACATCCTTCCCCGGAATCAGGCGCTGGCCCGTCAGACGGGCCAGCGGTCAGTCCTCCGATGATGGCCTCAAGTCCCCCACTGTTGTCACCGACGGCGGCAGCCCTCTTACCCGAGGCCTCCAGCGCCATGACAGGGGACTGGGCTACCACCCCCCCAGGCTTGCCGGCGCCGTCCAGCCAACCACCGGTCACCCCAGACCGACCGAGCCCGGGCCTGTCCATGACCTGGCGCCGATGGCGGTGGGCTGGACTAGGACTGGCTGGTCTAATGGCCCTGATTGGTCTGATCCTGGCCTGGCCCCGTTGGCAATCAGCCCCCCCTCAGTCAGAGCTATCCCTACCGTCCTCAGCGCCCTTCGGTGAGCCCCTCCAACCCAGTGGTGAGGCCACCGTGCAGGCCCTCAAAGCCCTCAACAGTCAGGACCTGAATCGGACCCGCCGCTTGCTAGAACAACAGCTTGATCAGGGGGATTTGCGATCGGTACAGGCCGTGCTGGGCGCCGCCCAACCCCATCAATTGGAGGCTCCTGACCTGGCCTTTATCCGGGGCCGACTAGCCTGGCAACAGAGCCACATAGGGGACTCTGAGACCAGCCCTAACGATGCCCTGCGGGCCTGGCAACAGGCTACCCAAGCCCAGCCCGATTTCCTGGAAGCCTGGGTGGCCTTGGGGTTCGCCTACTATGTCCTGGCTGACCATGACGGCGCCCAGGCCGCCTGGCAAACCGCTCTAGAACTCGATCAACAACGGCTTCGTCGTCTTGATCCCGATGGTCAACAACGGGTAGCCTCCCCCTATACCGTCAATGCCATGGCGGGTCTAACCCTGGTCAACCATCGACAAGCCGAGGAAACCATTGACGCCAATCAAGACCGTCACCGTCGGGCCGCCTCGAGCTATTTCCTGCTGCTCACCAGCGCTGACCCGAGCATTCTAGACCCCAGCGTCCTGGCCCAGCGATGGCTCTGGACAGCACCCCTGATTCAGGAATGGCAAACCTATCTGGGCCAACTCAGGCGCTAACCGGTCTGTCCGCCCTGCGATCGCCCCAGCCCCATCGCAGGGACAGGGAATTCACCACCACCGCCACGGAGCTAAAGGCCATCAGCCCGGCCGCTAGCACCGGACTGAGACCAATGCCCAAGGTCGGCAGCAACAGCCCGGCGGCCAGGGGAATCATCACCAGGTTATAGGCAAAGGCCCAGACCAAATTCTGACGAATCTTAGCTACGGTAGCCTGGCTCAGATTCAGGACCTCCACCAGACCGGACAGATGATCGGCCATCAGAATCACATCAGCGGTTTCCACGGCGATATCGGTGCCGGAGTGAAAGCTAAGGCCAACATGTGCCTGGGTCAGGGCCGGAGCATCATTAATGCCATCACCGACCACGGCCACAATGTGGCCCTGCTGCTGCAATTGTTGCACCTGCTCTAGTTTGGCTTGGGGGGACATTTCTGCCTGCACCTGGTCGGGGGAGAGGTGGACCTGCTCGGCGATCGCTTGGGCGACAGCGGCCCGGTCGCCGGTTAGCAGGGTCACCCCCAGCCCCCGTCGCTGGATTTCCGCCACCACTTGGATTGCTTCCGGGCGCAGGCGATCAGCCACGGCGATTAACCCCACCAACTGGTCCGCCAAGCTGAGATAGACCACCGTTTGACCGCTAGCTGCCCATTGCTCAACGGGCAGTCGCTCCGCCGCCAGCAGGGCAACCCCCTGCTGGGCCATCCAGCGGTCATTGCCCAGGGCGACGGAGCAGGGTTCTCCCCGCCAGGTGACCTGGGCTTTTACCCCCAATCCTAGGCCGCTTTCCCAATCCCTAGCCGGCAGCAGTTCGATCTGCTGCTGAGCGGCGGCGGCGGCCAAGGCCAGGGCTAGGGGATGGCGAGCACCGCTCTCGACGGTGGCCGCCAGTTGTAGTAGATCCTGAGCCTGCAGGTCAGGGTGCAGAGCCACCACCTCGGTCACCTCAGGTCGCCCCTGGGTCAGGGTGCCGGTTTTATCAAAGACAATCCAGTCCACCCGTTGAAGAACCTCTAAACTATCCCCCCCCCGGATCAGCAAACCCTGCTCTGCACCGAGGCCTGAGCCCACCAGGATGGCGGTGGGGGTAGCCAAACCCAAGGCGCAGGGACAGGCCACCACCAGGACGGCGATCGCCAGTTTCAGGCTCACCAACAGGTGAGATGAGGCCATGGTCATGGTGTGCCCCTGGTGGGCCATACCGAGCACCGTTGCCATCACCCCCGGCCAGTGGGCCAGGCCAAACCCATACCAAAACAGCAAGGTCAGCAAGGCCAGGCTGATAATACCGTAGGTGAAGTAGCCGGCGATCAGGTCGGCCAACCCCTGCACCGGCGCCTTACGGGCTTGGGCCGTCTCCACCAGCTGCACCATTTGGGCGAGTAGGGTGTGCTGGCCCGTACCGGTTACCTGCAGCACCAGGCTGCCAGTCTGGTTGAGGGTACCGGCTGCCACCCGATCGCCAGGATGCTTGGTCACCGGGGTGGACTCCCCCGTCAGCATGGCCTCATCGACGCTGGACTGGCCCAGCACCACCTCGGCATCGGCGGGAATTTTCTCGCCGGGTAACACCTGTAGCCAGTCCCCAACCTGAAGATAACTGGCCGGCACCTGGACGCCGGCCTGGGCGGTTTGCACCTGACCAGGATCGGCAATCAGGCGGGCCACGGTGGGCTGGAGTTGCACCAGCGATCGCAGGGCCGTAGCCGCCTGAAAGCGAGCCCGCTGCTCCAGGGTACGGCCCAACAAAATAAAACTGAGTAGCATCACCGGCTCATCAAAAAAACACTCCCAACCCAGCTGGGGGCAGGCCAGGGCCACCAAGCTGGTCAGGTAGGCGCTACCACTGCCCAGGGCCACCAGGGTGTTCATATTGGGAGTCAACCGCCTCAGCCCCTGCCAGCCTTCTAGAAAGATCGATCGGGCTGGCCCCACCAAGGTTAAAGTAGCCAGTAGGGCATGGAACCAGAGATCGCTAAGCACGGGGAGGGTCAGCCAACCCAGGTGTTTGAGGTGGCCCAGACTAGAGAGCAGTAACAGGAGCAGGGCGACGGCCAATCGCCCTTTCTGGTGCTGCTGCTCAACCTGCTGGCGGTTGACCCAGGCTTGCAGGTCCACTAGGGGGGCCTCCACCTGCCTGGCGGTCGCGCCAAACCCAGCTCGCTTCACCTGGTCAACCAGGCCTTCAGCGGTCACCCGCTCAGCTTCAGCACTGACCACCGCCACCTCCGTAACCAGATTAACGGTGGCGGACAGGACCCCCTCCACTCGGGTGAGTTGTTTTTCCACCGCCTGCACACAACCGGCACACTTCATGCCACTGATGTCGAGCACCAGGGTTTGGCAGGATGGAGGAGGGGCTGGGGGGGCGATCGGGGAATCAACAACAGCCATGGCAGGGGGGAAGGTAAAACGACTGGGGCTTAGTCGTCAGAGGACAGAACTCAGGGGCCAGGGGTTGCCGCCAGTCCCAGGCCTAGGGCCTAAGGGCGGCAGTGACCTGATGGACAGGCTGGATAGGCCGAGCGATAAAGGGTTTGGCGTTGACCAAAGAGGGCGTAGCGGCGATCGCGGACGTAGGCATAGAGCTGATCCCCCCAGGGTTTCAACCAGGATAGCTGATAGCCGTGCACCAGGCCCTCAGCCAGGGGTAAGAGACGAACAATCACTTCAGCCGCCGCGCTCCCCTGCCACCGCTGACTAGGGTCAGCTTGATCGATCACCATCATGCCCGCCTGACCATCGGCGGGGGTCAGCCCATAGGCCGCCAAGCCAGCCGAATCTTGCATCGGGATATACTGAAAACGCTGGCCCCGATCCAGGGCTTCCAAGGAACGGACCAAGTTGACACAAAGATTACAGTGGCCATCGTAAATGACGCTGTACATAGGGAGTAAACCGCCTCGTCACCATCTTTCCCCATTATCACGTAAGTATCCTGGCCTTGGGCGGAAATGCTTTACCTTAGTCAAAGGTATAAAAAAATCATTGACCCATCAACAATCCTATCTACCGGCGGCAGAAAATGGTTGTAAAAAGACTTTTGGATGGACGCTTTCAGTTTATTCGAGCCGTCAGCACAAAACATTACACCAAGACCTACCTGATGCTAGATCAAAGTGATCCGGCCAAGGGGAGGTGCATTGTCAAGCGCCTGTCATTGCCAACGGCTGATCCGGTCACGTTCAGATTCATTCACGACCTTTTAGACAAGCGAATTCAAGCCCTGCAAGGGCTGCCTGAGGATTCTCACCTGGAACAAAGGAAAGCATTAGTATGGGAAGGTGATGAACTCTACTGGATTAGAGGTTATATTCCAGGTCATGGCTTCCAGCAAGAATTATCTACCCATCAAGCCCAACCTGAACCCCAGGTCCGGAAGTTTTTAATTGAGGTGTTAACCACTCTAAATAAAATTCAACAGCAGGGAGTGGTGCACCAAAACCTTCACCCCAATAATTTAATTCGCCATCAAGTTGAGGGGCATCTGGTACTGGTAGATTTCGGTTTGGTGCAAGAGTTGCACGCCGATCAGCACCGCCAAAGCGGGCATGGTGGGGGGGCAGATCCCCCCGGCCATCAGACTGGTTTCAATGGTAGTTATACCGCCTGGCCAGGGCGGGATGGCCCCTCCGCCTTTCACCCGGATCATTTTGCCGTGGGTCTGATGGCCCTGCAGTTAGCCACAGGGTTGGCGCGGGAAGCCCTACCGGCCGCTCACCAGACGGACTTTAGCGATCAGATTAAGTTGCAATTAGACGAGTGTTCCAGTCTAGGAGAAGAGCTGAAAACCACCCTGCTGCGGATGATTTGTCCAGGGGCTGGGGCTCCATTTCTACGGGCAAAGGATATCCTAGCCCGGCTGGCGCTGCCGGAGCGATCGCCCCAGGATCAGGCCAAGCCGGCCCGCCCCAGTTCACCCCCTAGTAAACCGCCGGATGGCCCCCTATCGGTTCCCCTGGATCTGACTAACCCCGACCTCGACCAGGCCCTAGCCAGTAATTTGGCGGCTGGCGAGCAACTGCAACGACGGCGTGGGCCGGCTGGAATAGGGCGCCGGCCCCTGGCTAAGCCTGCGGTGATGGTGGTGGGGCTGGGGCTGGGCATGCTAGTGCTGTGGTTGGGTCTGCAACTGCCCCAACGCTGGCGGAGTAGTCAGCTCAGCCAACGGGCAGAACAGGCTACCCAGGCCGGCGAGTTGGAGTCCGCCATGACCTACCTGGGACAACTGCTACAGACCAGCCCAAGGCATACCGAGGCGCTGGTGCAGCGGTCTGCCCTATGGCTTAAAAAGGGCAATCCAGAAAAAGCCCTACAGGACTTAAACCAAGCCATTGATATCGAGCCAGGCTCAGCCCGCCTGGTCTTTCAGCGGGGTAACCTGCGCTTCGATCTCGGGGATTTGGAGGGGGCGATCGCCGACTACACCCAGGCCCTGGACCTGAATCCTAACTATAGTGATGCCTACCTTAACCGGGGTAACGCCCGGGCCGACCTGGGTGATGAATCAGGGGCCGTAGAAGACTACACCACCGTACTCAGGATCGCTGATAGCGCTTCCGTTAAGGCCCTAGCCTACCTGAACCGTTGCCTCTCCCAGTCCAATTTAGGGAATCAGGCGGCAGCGCTGGAGGACTGTTCTGCGGCCCTCAATTTACAACCGGGCAATGCCATGGCCTACGGTAACCGGGGTTTGGCAAAACGACGCCTCGATGATCTGAAGGGGGCCATCCAAGACTTCACCATTGCCATTCAAATTAATCCGGGTAATCCTGAACCCTACTACAATCGCGGATTGACTCGCCAGAGCCTGGGGGACCTGGGAGGGGCGATGGCGGACTTTAACCAAACCATTAAACTCAACCCCAACCACCCCTTTGCCTACTACGATCGCGGCATTTTACACGGGGCTAGGGGGGACACTGACCTGGCCATAGCGGATTTGGAGCGGGTGGCCAGTACCTGCCTTGACCTGGGGCGGACCGGCTGCTTTGAGGATGCCCAATACCAGATCAGACAACTCAGGCAAACCGGTCAACCCGCCCGGTAATCGCCTAGTCAAGGCGAGGCCGATGCCCACTGCCTGAGCGGCGTCGGCCCAGTTCAATCCAATAGGCTGGGGCATCACCGTCCCGGGGGCTAATCTGGGATCGGGAGGATGGGATGCCATCCTGGATCGAAACGGAGGAAGCTAACCCCGGTTGCACCAGCAAAGCAGCCAAACCCAGGGTTAGACTGACCATAAAGGGGGTGGAAAAACGTTGGATTAACATAGGCGAATTCCAAATCGGATACTCCCTTATTCCGGTGCTACCCGGTCTGATCCGGCCATTTTGCCGATTCCTCTGTAAGGCTACGATAAAGTCTCCCCCAGTTATTTGAACTTATCCCCATGGAACTGAGATAGACACCTAAAAATCTGCCTGCTGAAGGGCTTTAAGATCTTTATTGATGATGACCAAG
>CAYVMR010000094.1:0-8777 GCA_964452545.1 uncultured bacterium | reverse complement strand
CCAGGCCCAACCCGCCCCCCGGCCTCAATTGGGAATTCACACCCACAATGACAGCGGTACCGCCGTAGCCAATGCCATGGCGGCGGTGGCCGCTGGCGCCACCATGGTGCAGGGCACTATCAACGGCTATGGTGAGCGTTGTGGCAATGCCAATCTCTGTACCCTAATCCCTAATCTGCAGCTCAAATTGGGGTATCCTTGCCTGGCCCCAGCCCGACTAGAGAGCTTGGCGGAGACCAGTCGCTTCATCAGTGAGGTGGTGAATCTGGCCCCCGATGATCATGCGCCCTACGTGGGGCGATCAGCCTTTGCCCACAAGGGAGGGATCCACGTCAGCGCGGTGCAGCGGGAGCCTCGCACCTACGAGCATATTGATCCAGTGGCCGTGGGCAATAGCCGCCGCATTGTCGTCTCGGATCAAGCCGGTCTCAGCAATGTGTTGATTAAGGCCCAAAGCTTTGGCTTGACCCTGCATCGCCACGACCCCGCCTCCCAACAGCTGCTCCAACGTCTCAAAACCCTGGAACAGGAAGGGTACCAGTTTGAAGCCGCTGAGGCCAGCTTTGAGCTATTGATGCGAGAAGCCCTGGGGGAACGTCCTCAGTTCTTTGTGCTGCAGGGGTTTCACATTAATTGTCAACGCCAGATCTGTGACCATCTAGAGGGCCGGCCTGACCATACCAGTCAGTCCCTGGCGACAATTAAGGTGAGGGTGGCAGAGGCAGATATTCTTACCGCTGCCGAGGGTAATGGGCCGGTTGCGGCCCTTGACGCGGCTCTGCGTAAGGCGTTGGTGCATGTTTATCCGGCGATCGCTGACTTTCACCTATCGGACTACAAAGTGCGAATTATTGACAGCGGGGCTGGCACCGCCGCTAAAACCCGGGTCCTAGTGGAGTCCAGCAATGGACAGCAGCGCTGGACTACCTTAGGAGTTTCCACTAACATTATTGAGGCTTCCTACCAGGCCGTGGCCGAAGGTCTGGAGTATGGTCTGATGGTAGGCCGTCGAGTCAGTCGGTCAGAACCTCAGGTGGCCCGGTCAGGGGTAGTTTCGGGGCGGGGTGAAATTCACCCCCAGTCAGTCTAAACCGCCCTGGAGAACTGGATGTCGCTGTCTACTTTGATGGGATAATGGCTAGTTTTTCCAAGACGTAGATGATGGCAGACAGGCGGGTTTTGACGCCAAACTTTCGATAGATATGTTCCAGGTGCTTCTTCACCGTGCGATCGCTCATCAGCAAAATCTCCCCAATCTCCACGGGAGTTTTGTCCTTACTCACCAGGAACAACACCTCTGCCTCCCGCTTCGTTAATCCCAGGAGCAGCAATGTATCCACAGAAAACTCCCGGTTCCTGATCTCCTCTAGGAGCAGCAAGAACTGGTCTAACTCAGGATGGGGGCTGAGTCGAATGATCAACTGCTGGGCCCCATTGTTAATTTGATAACTGTGGGACAGGACAGAGGAATCAGTCGCCTGAGCTCGTTCTATAGTCCTAATTTTACGATGAACCCAGCGCCGCAAGTGATCCGGCAACTCCTCAACAGTTCCCATACGAGAGGGAAAATAGGCATGGAGCAACTCCTTTGCCAGAGTTGACATACTCTGGATCTCACCATTGGCCCTTAAAACAACGATTCCTATCATTTCCGAACATAGAGAGGAGGATAGTTCTCACAACTTAATGCAACTATTCTTAGTCTAGCCGTAACATGAACGATCGCAATGCTGCTTGGAACCGAACGGATTAAGGAGCCAGTCTGCAGATCGATACGGTTGTATGCACATGTATCGATTGACCAGAATTAATGTAAGGCAACCAAGGAGCGGAAAAACGCAAGAATAGTTGAAGCTAAGTCAGCCAATCAGCCAGAACGTTTCCGGCTTTGTTAAAAAAAGCTGCGTCAACGGTTAATTTGACCGTCTCAAACTAACTTAACCCAAGGCCAGATCGAAATAAATACGTCTAAGGTCGTATAATTAATCCCTGTTGCTGAGGATTGGCAACTAATGCACGGCTTTGCCCAGAACACTTAGACCGGGGTAGACCGATAAAAGCTCCCATTCAGTAATGGTTCTCAGTCCTCTCGACCCCATTGTTCATGGCTACGGCTGACTATAGCTGTAGTCTTTACATTCCATTTTTAGGCCCGCTGTGGCCCGTCGGCCCCTGGCCCACGACGATTAATCATGTAAAATAAAAGTACCTGGTTTCTAGAAAGCCCCCTGAAACCAGGTACCGTTATTTTCTGAAGGATCGCGTTTTGTTAGGAAGTAGTCAGCACCCAAATGCCCCCAAGTGGATCTGACTACCCTGTTTACGGCCTCCAGTATAGTCTCATTCTCTCCTGGATTGACAATTTCGCCCTCCAGAGAACTACCTAAGTTGATCCACTTTCACCTTGGGCCTAGGCGGGTGCCTCCGTATGATTACGGTGCCAGGCTGCTGAGACCGGTAACAAGTCTATGGTCTCTTACCCTATAATCATAGTTCGAGGGAATCAGGTCGTGTACTCCGCGTTGATTTTCACGTAATCATAGCTGAGGTCACAGCCCCAAGCTTGGCCGACTCCGGCACCACTGCCAATGCTGACCTTAATCAATACGGTATCGGTTTGCAAATACTGCCCCTGGCAAGCGGTTGCCAGGTAAGCACTAGCCGCCGCCCGATCAAAGTTCAAGGGTTGGCCATGCTCCATGAGCAAGGTCTCTCCTAGTTGTACCCTGAGATCGTCTTGGTCGAAGTTTACCCCGGCTCGACCAGCGGCCGCCGCGATGCGACCCCAGTTGGGGTCGTGGCCAAAGATGGCTGACTTGACCAGGGATGACCCAGCAATGGTGCGAGCGACCTGATTGGCGGCCGCATTATTAATCGCTCCGGAGACGGTGACATCGATTAGACAGGTAGCTCCTTCACCATCCCGGGCGATCGCCTTGGCGAGGTGCTGACAGACCGCCGTCAGCATGGCCTCCAGTTGCTCCGCCTCTCCGCCGTCATCGGTAATCGCTGGGGTGCGAGATTGACCATTGGCTAGGGCAATCAGGGTATCGTTGGTACTGGTATCTCCGTCAACGGTAATCTGGTTAAAACTCCGGTCGGCGGCTCGCCTTAGCATATCCTGCCAGAGGGTGGGGGAAACCGTGGCATCACAGGTGATAAAGGACAGCATGGTGGCCATGTTCGGGTGAATCATGCCAGAGCCTTTGGCTATGCCCCCAATCCGTACCGGGCGATCGTGGAATAGGGTTTCCATGGCCACGGTCTTGGTGACTAAGTCAGTAGTAATAATGGCGCTGGCGGCAGCATCTGAACCCTGATCGGAAAGGCTATCGACTAGACGGGGAATGGCCGCCCTGAGCTGCTCAATTTTGAGACGTTGCCCAATCACGCCAGTAGAGGCCAGTAAAATCTCCACTGAGGAGAGAGCCAGAGCGGCCGCTAACGTCTCGGCACTGTCTACGGCATCAACCCAACCCTGATTGCCGGTACAGGCATTGGCTTGGCCTGCGTTAATTAAAATCGCTCTAGTGTTAGGTCTGGCCTCTAATCGCTGGCGACAATAGTCTACACAGGCGGCCCGCACATGGCTAGTTGTAAACACGCCCGCTGCAATAGCATCAGATTCTGAGTAGATTAGGGCCAAATCCGGCGCCCCTGAGGGTTTTAGTCCAGCTACAATGCCTGCCGCCTGAAAACCCCTAGGAGCTGTTATTCCCCCTGGAATGACCTGCCACTCTGTCATGATTACTATTCCTGCCTACATTGGCGGATTATAGCAGGGCTTTAGACTGCTTCGATAGCACATCTAATAGGTCAATCATGGCTCAGGCGTGATTTGAACACGCGACCAAGGGCTTATGAGTCCCCTGCTCTACCACTGAGCTACTGAGCCAAGTTGAAATTGAAAGATGTTGAAGATCAAGTGTCAAACTTACCTTGATCAAACCTACCACAAAACTAGTCTATTCAATTCACCTAAAATGTCCGTTAGGGATAAATAAAGAGGTCCACAACATTAACCTTTGGAAACCGGTCAACTGAGCTATTTATAGGTACAGTCTTAAGCTCAGAGATGGACACTCAGTGTCATTGACTAGAGGCTGGCTAGAACCTAGACAACCAAGCCTAACCAGCCTCTAATTTGCCAATTAACGGTCGGGCAAGTAGGCAATGGGGTTGACAGTACCGCTACCAGGTCGATGAATCTCAAAATGGAGATGAGGACCAGTACTATAACCAGTACTACCCATATGGGCAATAGACTGCCCTTGTCTGACCTGTTGACCTTCTCGCACCAAAAGTCGACTGTTGTGGGCGTAGCGAGTCAAACTACCATCAGGATGGCGAATATCAACAAGATTACCATAACCCCCAGAGTTCCAACCGGAACGGACTACCACTCCGCTAGCCGCTGCCACGATTGGTGTACCTACTGGGCCAGCAATGTCGATCCCTCTGTGCATCCGACCCCAGCGCCAGCCATAACCGGAGGTAAAGGTACCCCGGGCTGGCCAAACATACCCATTAGACTGAGCCGGAGCTTCTGGCAAAAACTCTCCGGCACCAGGCAACATAGGCATACCAGGAGCAACAGTCTCTCCCGTAGACACATTGGGCAAGGGACGGTAGATGTCAGGATTGAGTGGGGCAGCAGCAAGTAAACGCTGGGTATCGGCGACAGTTGAGGGATTAACAAGACTCACAGTATTCGCCGTCGGGCCAGGCAGTTTAGCCAGAGTGGTAGTTGCCTCTGAGGTATCAGCCACATCAGCAACTTCCCACTCATCTGAGCTCACAGCAGAGGCACTAAGGCTGTTGCTAACCAACGGTGACCTGCGGGAAGGAGAGCGCCAAGCAGAAGAAGCTGCAGAGCTACTAATAGGGCTTGGTTCTGATAGTTGGGAGCGAGAACGCTCTAAATACTGGCGAGCTAGCGCCAACCTGGCATTTAACTCATCACGATTAACAACAACCGTGTTGGACTCGCGAATGCGAGCTAGGGAGTCACGGATTCGTTGCTCTCGAACAATATCCGAAGTACTGGAAAAAGCTAGGGGAACTGACTCCACTGCGGGGCTGGAAGGTAACTGAGCTAGCTGCAACTTTTCGGAATTATCAACCTCAGGTTGGGAAAGGGCAATCTCATTACTACCTGATTGATTAACCGGCGGGACTTGGGTAGAAGCATCCACCCAAGAACCAAGTGGCCGCTCTAGTGCTTCCGTCGGGTAACTGACTGGCACTAGAGAACCGGTGGGGGAGAAGCTCACAAGGGTCCCAGCTAGGGTCGGAGGGGACGTGACAGATATCGGAGTATCAGCTTTAGGCAACTTAGCTTCAGACGACAAAACCTCTGAATTACCTGGGTGTTGCAAAGCCTCAGAAGACACGACTGCAGCGGCTGAGTCAAGACTTGCCCAGTCCTCTTTAAATTCCTGGACAGATCGTAAGGTCAAATTAGGATCGACTGAGGGCAGGCTCATTGACTCCCCTCCAACACTGGCCAAAACTGACGCAGAGGCATTTGGCACGAAGCTAGGGCCAGAGAAATCAGCGGGGGGCACTCTCAACACCTGCCCGACTCTCAGCACCTCATCCTGGGAAATACTGTTAAGAATTTTTAAGGTTTGAACATCAGCATCATGCTTGTCCGCGATCTGCCACAGACTATCGCCGGATTCAACGGTGTGATAAGCGACAGAAGGTGGTGATCCATCGTCATCACTAAGAGCTGGATTCGCCCCAGTCACCGATTCGGTCAAACCCTCGATCGCCAAAACAGGCTCAGGCGCAGATAAGAGAGGAACAGATGCCCCGAAAGACAAAGCTACACCGAGGACGGTCATAGGAGCATGAATCGACTGACGCACCGCTCCCACCAGACCAGATTGCTGTAAATCAGGCCCTGCCGAGCAATCCGGCAACCTATCACTAACCGTAAAATCTTTGTGAAACATTTGCTTCAAGGAACTCAAGGAACGACCTCCTGCTAAACCATTATTCGACGGTTGAACCATACTTCCATAAAACAACACAGTTACAAGGCCCAGTGATTGATTGAAAGAATAAGAGATCACCCGCCAGACGACACATAAACTTAAAACGTCAAACCTTGGTTACTTCACCCTAGGGGAGAAAATATCTCTAGGTAAGAATACCTTGAGTCTTAGGTTGACGCAAGTTTACATGAACACACCGAAGGAAATAACCCTTACCATTGTTAACCGAGTACGCCTGGGCTAGATGCAAAAAGTCTTTAGCTTTGCAGACACAACACAATTATCTTTAACCTGCTAAAAACTCTTTGACAAGTCAGGGTAAGGGTTTATCAGTGGCGATTGCAAGGGTAGATCTGACCCCGATCGCCGTTGCAGATGAGTTTAGTTGTATCGCCGCAACATCTTTCCTGAAGGGCCTTCCAGAGGCTCAAAGCAGGCCTAGCCCCCACGGCACTCAGGGCCTATTGAGGGCAGTCAAGAGAGGTTAGATCGGTGAGATATAAATTCCTTATCAGGTTTCTGACGCTTTTGTATCAATCACTACTCTCAACGGTTGATTTTGTTTTGGCCGTTCTCAAACCCACGCCGTGCCAGTGGAGAAGACTTTGCTGAGACAACCCGACCCCCTTGAAGCATTGGTTCTATTTAAGACCACTCCATCGTTGCCAATAGATATAGCGATCGCGACCACTAGTCGCAGCATCTGCACTGGGTTGGAGACCCAACTAAGAACCTGAGTTTGGCCTCGGGGTTAGGGATGGAGTTGTCGGAGGGCTTCAAACAGTCCCACCGCGGCACTAGCCGAGAGATTTAAGCTTCTAACCACCGTCCGATCCATAGGTATATAGAGGGTTTGATGGCAAGTCTCCAGAATAGATCTTGGCAATCCAGTCGTTTCGCTACCAAATAGCAACCAATCATCTGGTTCATAGGCGATATCTAGATAACTCAATCGCCCAGAAGTTGTAAATCCCAACAATCGGCCCCCTTGCCGTTGTTGATAGCCTTGGAATGCGGCCCAATCGGGATGGAGGGTTAAATCAACCTGGGGCCAGTAATCTAAGCCAGCCCGCTTGAGGGCCCGATCGCTCAACTCAAAGCCCAAGGGTTGAACCAGGTGTAGGGGTGTTTTGGTAGCGGCACAGGTGCGGGCGATATTGCCCGTATTCGGCGGAATCTGAGGGTTGACAAGCACCATCCGAGGCATAGCGGCAAGTGGGGAGGTTAAATGTTGGCAGTTGCATATGTAAGTTCGGTTGTCAAGCATTGATAGAGATCATTAATGATTGACTCTTTTTTAGGGCTGCAGTCGACTAACCTCCTCATAGCTTAGCGGTAGGTTCGGTAAACCGAAATAACCTAAGGGGGTCCCACTGGTGATCAACGGTAGCTGCCGGATGGGCTAGTCGTAACTGGCCCATCCCCAGGGTTTGACCGTTCCAGGCTTTAGACTAGGATTAGGATTAGGGTGAGGGTGGCTCCAGGGTTACCCCTAGCCGCCAATGCTTGGCCCTTCTATCCTGGGCTGTCCTAGGACAATTTATGTCGAACCGCACCTTGCCTCTCAATGAAGGCCTCTACCAATATTTGTTAAACCACTCCCTACAGGAGCCAGAGATCCTGGTTGCCCTCCGTCAGGAAACGGCTAGTCTGCCCCTGTCTGAGATGCAAATCGCCCCGGAACAGGGGCAGTTTATGTCGCTTTTGGTGCAACTGCTAGGGGCCAGAAAGGCTCTGGAAGTGGGGGTATTTACCGGTTATAGTGCGCTGCGAGTGGCGTTGGCCATGCCAGAGGATGGTCGTTTAGTGGCCTGTGATATTAACCCTGAGTACACGGCGATCGCCCAGCGCTATTGGGCCGCCGCCGGCGTTGCCGATCGCATCGATCTGCGGCTGGGCCCCGCCCTTGATACCCTAGACCAGCTGATCGCCGCTGGGGAAACCAATCAGTTTGATTTCGCCTTTATCGACGCCGACAAAAGCAATTACGCTAATTATTATGAGCGGGTACTCCAACTGCTGAGGCCTGGGGGACTGGTGATCATTGACAATGTGCTGTGGTCAGGCCGAGTGGCGGATCCGGCGGTACAGGATAACCGTACCAAGGCTATTCGACAATTTAATCAACGGCTGTATCAAGACGATCGCATCGCCCTTAGCCTGCTGCCAATGGCGGATGGCCTCACCCTGGCCCTAAAGAAAACCTAGCTAGCAGCCTTAATTAACCCATTCCCAGGGAAGATCCGTAGCATAAACTACAGCTTGATGGGCAGTAGCCCCAGTAATGATCAGCTAGGTAATAAACTCTTGATTTCTTGGGAGATCATCTCCGGTGTTATTTGATGACTACGACCCTGGCGATTTCTATGATGAGCTTTTTGTGAGCCAAGGCCAACCTCGGCCCGAGGCAAAACTGCTGATTCAGCGGGTCAATGCCATGACCCTCGTGGAGTTGCAGCAACGCCAGCAAGCGGTACAACATGCGCTGTTTAAGCTGGGGGTAACCTTCAACGTCTATAGCGACACCCAGGGCACGGAGCGGATCTTTCCCTTCGACGTTATTCCTCGGATCGTGCCAGGTCAGGAGTGGGCCTGGTTGGAGAAGGGGTTAAAACAGCGGATATATGCCCTCAACTGTTTTATCCATGACGTTTATAACGACCAGAAAATTCTAAAGGATGGGGTGATTCCCCGCCATGTGGTGGAATCGGCCCCAGGTTTCCTCAAGCCCTGCATGGGGTTGAATCCCCCCGATAATATCTGGTGCCATATCAC
>CAYVMR010000093.1:0-8806 GCA_964452545.1 uncultured bacterium | reverse complement strand
TGCAGGAATATCTGGCCAGTCAACCGGCCGCCGCCCCCGGCCAGCCCGTCACCCGCATCTGGGGCACCTCCCCCGACTCCATTGACACCGCCGAGAACCGGGAGCGATTTGAAGCCATTTTGCGGGAGTTGGAAATTCTCCAACCCGCCAACGGCACCGCCCGCAGCTTCCAGGAGGCCCTCAAGGTGGCCCAGGCGATTGACTACCCGGTGGTGGTGCGGCCCAGCTACGTGCTGGGGGGGCGGGCCATGGAGATTGTCTACTCCGATGCTGATCTGGAACACTACATGACCTACGCCGTCCAGGTGGAGCCGGACCATCCCATCTTGATCGATAAGTTTTTGGAGAATGCCATCGAGGTGGATGTGGATGCGATCGCCGACCACACCGGCCAGGTGGTGATCGGCGGCATCATGGAGCACATTGAACAGGCGGGCATCCACTCTGGCGACTCCGCCTGCTCCCTGCCCACCATCACCCTGCCCCCCGAGGTACTGGCCACCATCCGGGACTGGACGGTAAAGTTGGCTAAGCGCCTGCAGGTGATTGGCCTGATGAACATCCAATTTGCGGTCAAGGCCGGTCAGGTCTACATCCTTGAGGCTAACCCCCGCGCCTCCCGCACCGTGCCCTTTGTGTCCAAGGCGATCGGGCGTCCCCTGGCGAAATTGGCGGCCCGGGTAATGTCCGGTAAAACCCTGGCGGAGCTGGGCTTTACCCAGGAGGTGATTCCCCCCCACATCGCTGTCAAGGAGGCGGTGCTTCCCTTTGAGAAGTTCGCCGGCACCGATGCCCTGCTGGGCCCAGAAATGCGATCCACCGGGGAAGTCATGGGGATTGATGCCGACTTTGGCAAGGCCTTTGCCAAGGCCGAGCTGGCCGCCAGCCAGCGACTGCCCCTGGCGGGGACGATTTTCATCTCCATGAACGATCGGGATAAGGCGGCGGTGATCCCCGTGGCCAAGGCCCTGGCCAGGTTGGGGTTCCAGCTGGTGGCCACCACCGGCACCCGGGCCGCCCTGATGGCGGAGGGGTTGGCGGTGGAGCCTGTTTTAAAGGTGCACGAAGGTCGCCCGAACATTGAGGACGCCATTAAAAACCACGAAATTCAGCTGATTATCAACACCCCGATCGGCAGCACGGCGATCGAGGACGATCGCTCGATCCGGCGCACCGCCCTCTCCTACAAGGTCCCGATCATCACCACCATCGCTGGGGCGGAGGCCACCGCTGCCGCCCTGCAGGCGTTACAACAGCATCGCCTGGAGGTAAAGTCCATTCAGGAATACGTCGGGTTATCCAGCCCTGATCAGACTCCTTAGGGCCGGCGGCTAGATTCGTGATTACTGATGTATCGCTGGCTCGGTGACCTACCCCGTGGTGGTGATTTGTCGCTATAGGACAGGCGACCACGGCAACCACGGCATCCAATACCTGCTCTATGTCGCCTTAGCCTTTATCCTCAGTGGATTGCAAAGTCCCCTGGCCCTCATCCCCCAGCCCCTTCTCCTAGTTTTGGGAGAAAGGGGAGCCGGGTTGAATCAAAACTCTAGAATCATGAAGATGTCCTCTATTACCCTACCTACAGGTGCATCTGTGCGTATCTCGACTACCCCTGGCATAGCGAGATCCTGCGCTAACCTTTCGTAGGCGAATCGGGTAATCGTTGCCACATCATGCGTTAGCAAAACGCGCCTCTCATTAGCTGCCCATTCAAGTACAACAGGATCGTCTTCTCCGGACAGACCAACATCTTGGACTCGGACTATATCAATATCTGGATTTCGACGCAGCAATCCCCTAATAATCGTGTTGTCTAGGTTTTCATCCGCTAGCAATTTAATCATTCCGGCTGCTCGACTCTTCGGGCCAGTAGCCGATCGCGAAGGCCCTGCGGATCAAATCGAGCCTCATTCATTTGGCGAATTTCTTGCGCTTGTTGCTGTCGCTGCTTGAGATACGCTTCTACATCCTCCTGATGATTGAGATAGAAAGCAATTGAAGCATAAACGTCACCCAATCTTAAAGATGGATAACGATAGACAATCTCCTCAGCAGTTGCCCCTTGCTTGAA
The DNA here is from genome assembly GCA_964452545.1 of uncultured bacterium. Classification (GTDB taxonomy): domain Bacteria; phylum Cyanobacteriota; class Cyanobacteriia; order Phormidesmidales; family Phormidesmidaceae; genus Nodosilinea. The sequence continues at coordinate 6,732 of CAYVMR010000093.1, read as the reverse complement.
TACAGTAATGACAGTGTCTAAAGTTACCCGCGTTCCACCAACACGAACTACACCATCAGGGTTGACTGCCAAGGGTGCAGGTTCTGCCGAGATTGCAAGAGACATAGTTAAAACCCCGTATGATCTCTCTCAATTCTACCAAATCTAAATATTTTCCCAGATCAAAGTTCCTGGGTGAGAGTTGAGCACTCTCAAAATCTTGCTCTACTACCTATGTAAAGGACAGTAGGTTTATTTCTTTATTAAAGCACAGTAGACGCAGCGGCACGTTGTATCTCCAGGACAATTTCTTCCAATTCTTTTCTAATTGCTACAATCTGGCCGATCTCTGTATTAGATACAGCCATTTCTGACTCAGTTTTTTGACGTGCCTCGGTAATATTGTTTTCAAGTCGAACATAAACCTGTGATTCAAACTCTTGAAGTTGTGACTCAATTTGCTGTTCTAGATCAACAGCAATAATCTTGAACTGACTGGTAATATCACGACGCACATCAGACATCTGCTTCTCATACTCACGCTCTTTTTGCATCGAATGTAAATCCAAACCTATAGATACAACTGCAAGAGCTGGGCCTAAAAATAAAGCAGCATTTCCAATATTTTTTGCAATCCCTACGGCCTGCCAAGGCTTGAACTTAAAACCAATAAGTTTCCCAACACTATACACGCCTTGATGGAGGCTGCTACCCGCAACGTCCATTGATCGTAGAAATCCTTGGTCTGCTGTAGCAGCCAGCTCCCTGGTTGCTGCCTTTGTGATGTTTGCTCCGACTTGACCACCAATCTTTTGAAGCCATTCAACTTGGCCTTGAATCTGCTGCTTATTGAAGTTATTCACAGAATTTTGACTGGACACTTGACCATTGAAAGTAAGCTGAGAAACAAATGCCTGAGTCAAGTTGTTATGCCGCATTTCTTACCCATACGATCGCGATCGCCACACTCATAAGATGGAACCGACATCTCATGGAATAAACAAGCGGCTAACTCCCAGGTAGTTTTCAATTGATAGCACAATGTCAGCTAGACGTGCGCTACATTGCTCCCGATAATCTCGTTCAACGAGTCGATCCAGATTTCCAATTGTGATGACAGGCAGAGATGTAGAGGTGCCTTCCTCACGGATGGTCTGTTCCAGGGAATCCTCGCCTTTTGCGTTTCGGTTCGCGGTTAACAGAAGCATTTGATTGGATTGTGCAAATCGCCAAATCGTCCGATCACTGCTATCAACAGCCAGCCCAGCCTCTTTCAGCGTCACGAAACGAATCGAGAGAAGGTCAAGCCAACTCTCAGTGGCTAGCGTTCCTTGAAACAAAACGACATAACCTGTCAAATTGTAATCAACCAAAACAATCATGCAGTCAGTCCAAGCTTCGCTTTCCAGGCTTGGAGCTTAGCATAAATCTCTTCCTGCCCTGGTTTTGGAGGTATTTTGGCAATTTGAGCCAAACGTTCCCGATTTCTGCCTTCCCAGTACTCTCGCATCTCTTGGGTTGCTTGTAAGACAGTTTGATATTCTGCCTCTACCTCAGTACGGTTGGAATCAATATAGGAGAGTGCTGCGTTAAGTTGTTCTTCTGTCAAAGGGAGCCAGTTCAGAATAAGCTTGGGTGTCCAGCCTGCTACAAGATGATCCATGACATCGTAGAGAGTGATGCGGGTGCCTGCGATCGTGAGTCCTCGCTCTGTCCGAATAATAGATGACTGCTTATTAGTTCCTAGAGTCATGTTCATCCCCTGCTAGAATCCACTTTTATGATACCTTGCAGAAAAAGCAGGGTGAGCAATGCCCACCCCCTAATTGCCTTGGTACCGTTGATCAGGGCAATCAGGGCAATCAGGGCAGAAGCATCACAGAGTGTCACTGACCCAATCTCGGTAAATTGTACTTATCTGCCAGAATATCTGCAAAAGCTGCTTTGGTACGTGCGGATAAGTTGGATGGTTGAAACCGAATCCGTCCTACTCTCCCTCTCAAGATCTGGTCTAGGGTAACTGGCTGTTGAGAGTTGGAATCGTCAGAGGATAGTACAGTCAGTTTCACCTGCCGCCCAATCAGTTCAGGTGCGTAAAGTAGAATCTCTTCCCAGGTTCCTTCAAGAGTTCGTTGTTCCACCATCTCACCTCCAGGTGCATATCTTACATTATGGCAGGATTCCTCGCCCCCCTGCTAATGGCATTTGTAGATTTATAGCAGTCCTCGTTTCCTCAACTTGGACAGCGCATCTTCAGCAGCCTGTTTTTCTGCATCTTTCTTACTGCGACCTTTACCCTCGCCATAGAGTTTGCCATCCACATAAACCCTAGAAATAAACTCTGGAGCATGATCTGCCCCACCTGATTTTTCTGTGACGTACTTCGGAGGAGTTGTTGCTCCATTTGCCTGCATTAGTTCCTGGAACTTGTTTTTGGAGTCAATGTTTGAGCGAACTGCCATTACCTCTTTTGGCACAGAGTCAAATAGTTGCTCTACTAAAGGGCGTAGCACCTCAATGTTTCGACTATTATCTAAATAGTAAGCACCAATCACCGCTTCAAAGGTACTGCTAAGAAGATTGGGATTCTGATAACCACCATCGCGAATTGCACCTTGTCCCAAGCGCATTCTGAAATCCAAGCCAACTTCAACAGCAAATCTAGCAAGCTGTTTTTCGTCTACAAGTGCTGCTCGCCGTCGGGTCATCTCATCTTCTCCCATCTCAGGATTAACCTGATACAGGTATTCACCACTAATAAAGTTGAGAATTGCATCGCCAAGAAACTCTAGGCGTTCATTATCTCCACCTTCTCCAGGATTTTCATTGATATACGAACGATGGGTAAGCGCTCGACGTAACAGTTTCTCATCATTAAACTTCAAGAGTTGATGCATTTTCTTCTCACCAATTAGCTAAAAACAGACTTGTATACAGAGAACGATTGAGGTGGATATAAGCTATTTTCACGAGAGTTGTTGCATGGAAAACATGCTAGCCGTAAGTTTTCTAGAGAATCAGAACCACCTCGACTTCTAGGTTTGAGATGATCGAGGGTCAGCTTCTCCGCAGGAAAATCGCACCGACACCAATAGCAGCAAGAACCATACTCTTTGACAAGCTGATCTTTTTTAGTCCGTTTCTGTTTAGAATTCATTCTGAATTTCCTTTGTTAGTGTGGCACAAAGGAATATCAATGGCAGGTTGCGAAAGCCTCGCAAAAATAAGAAGGCTCCAACCTTAGACCTACTGGTAAACGTCTCAAGCGCACTATCTCCAAGACCCACACCAGTGCATATCTAGTATGCTGAACCAGCGTTTACCTGAGATAGAATCCTGCATCTCAGATGAACGCTAAACCAGAATACTGGACATGCATTAATCTGGGAGTCAGAGATAGTGCCCATGAGACGAACATCTAGGCATTGATATTCGTCTGCGTAGTTGAATCAAAGCATATGCAATTGTGAACGTCAAGATATGGAAGCAAAATTTTTTATCGCATCCTGCCAAGATTATCTACTTGCGCCCCCACAGATAACTCAGAGGGCTAACGGTTGAGCTGAGCGGCGGCAGATAGCCTCGGCATCACCCAATATCTCCCGTCCGTCCGCTCCAGCGCGTTGTTAGCCCGCTTTCGGCACCACGCGATGAGTCTAGAGGCAGACTAGATCTAGACCGCCAAAACTGATTTAAGCTGCCGATACAGATCTGAAACTGTATCGAGAAAATCAGGCTCATCTCTATCACACAGCCAACCCTTGCTATACCACTTATGATAAGGAACGTGAATAATCTTCCAACCAGCCCGTTGAAGAATATCAATCCGTGAAAGATGACTTTCGGAATAGGTGTAGCCGCCTTCGGCAAAGTGATGTACACCATCAACTTCTATTGCACAACATTCCTCGTTTAGAGAGTTAAAGATAACAAAATCCAATCGTTTGCTACAACTCTCAACCTGATTATAAATTTTCAATGATTCAGAGCCATAACTCTGAACAAATTCTTTGAGGTACTCTAGCACCTTAAACTCAAATTCAGATTCAACTTTTGATTCATCAAATCTCCAACGGAGCCTGTTGTCTAAAACTGTTTGTTGCTGAACAGGTTCTACCAAGCTATCTTCATGAACTTGATAACCAAAATTCCGCAAATACTTCTTCAGTAAATCGGCAGTTCTAGGGATTCCGCCATAGATGAGATAGGTATAATTGATAGCGCGACTGGTTGCCACATTAAACCGATTAGGGTTTTCATAGTGACCTTTTGCCCATCTATTGTTAGTTCCATCAAGCCCTAGAGTTATGATTATTATGTTCTTTTCATTGCCTTGAAACTCTTCAGGCGTGCCAACGAGCAATTGAAAATCATTCCATTCATCATCAGAAAATTCTTCTCGAAGCCGTTCTTTAATAACATTCCTTTGCTGAGTCAAGAACGACAAAATTCCAATTGTTGGTTTGTTTCTAATCGTAAAGCCATGATGACTCAATGGTTCTTGTAGATAGCTATTTTGACGGATCAAGCCATTGAGCTTGTTGATGAGTTCTTCGATTTCTTCAGGAACGAATTTTGTATTCAATTCTCTTTGACCACCAACTTCAACTGCCTCAAAGCAAGACTTATTAACGTTTTTACCTACCTCTGTCATAATTAATAGGCTATCGTCGTAAAAGGCTTTACTTGTAAATCTAGCTAGTTGAGGCATAGAACGAAAGTGTTCATTGAGAGTCACTTTTGGGATGGTAAAGTGATTATCTTCATTTACAATAAAATCAAGAATTGAAGATTTGCTTACAATTAGATCTTTCTCTTCTGCTTTCTCATAAGAAATAACCTGATTCAATCCTGCGAAGCAATGGTTCCAAATAAGTCTTTCAAACCTTCTATTCAGTGAGAATAAACCTGCTGCATTTAAGCCAAGTTGCTTGTCATCTCCTACCACACAAAAACTTCTACCTCTATAAAAAGCAGGTATTATTTCTGCAATATTGATTTGAGAAGCCTCATCAACAATGACCAAATCAAAGATTTCATTTTGAAAAGGTAGAAATTGACCAAGATCCTTAATTTCACCCGTCCAAAGCGGGAAAACACTGGTGAGCCTGTTGTAGTCAATCCTACTCATGACTTCCGAGACTTTAGTTTGATTTGTCCACCTTAGGAGCTTTCGAAATGCATCAGTGACATTTTGATTCTGTTGTAAATTTCTGACAAATTGATATTCGATTAGCTGCCTAATATATTGTCTCTTTTTCTCTAGCAAGACTTGCTCTTGCTGCTGAATCACTTTCCTTATTTGACTTAAACTAGGATTAATTCTACGTCGAATAGATACAGATTCGGCATAAGCATTATTCATCTTAAAGAGCAATTCTAGATATAGAGTAATTTGACCAAATTCATTTCTTGAAAATCTACTTCTGTCAGCTTTTAAGCCATCAATGCACTGTTTGTAGAAGCGTCTTACATAGATAAAATCCTTACGCTTAAGATTCCCCGATGCGAGTTTTTCTCGAAATTTATCAATATTTTTCATGAACCAATCTTTACCTGATTCATGAATTACTTCCTCTCTTAAATCAAGTTGCTTTGTGTAGTTTCGGTCAAAGATGTCAGCAAAATGATTCCTTTCTTTTAAATAGAGATCGTTCGCCCGATAGAATTCATTTTCTGTATCTAAAGCTCTTTTCAATTGATCTCTGCGCTTTGCAAGCCCTTGATCTAGATCTATAATTTCTTGATGCAAGGAATCAAGTTCTTGCTTCTGCTGAGAAATATGACTAGGTAGATTATGTGCATTAACTTCCGAAAACTTTGCTTCAATATAAGCTTGAAGCTGTTTACGTTCTTGGCTTTCAGAGCCTACGTAGATGACGGTGTTTTTGCCCAAAAAATCTTCTAGTTTTCTACGAACGACATCGATAGCAGCCTTTTTTTGAGAGACAAATAATACTTTTTTGTTTAGTAGTAAGGCTGAAATCATTATTGCTACGATGGTATAAGACTTCCCCGTGCCAGGAGGTCCCTGGACATAGGAAATTTCACGTTGCCAAGCATTGTATAGAGCATCTTTCTGACGATTGGAAAGAGGTAGTGGCAAGTAGGCAACTGCCTTATCAATTGATGACCGTTCAGTTAAGTTGTCACTGAATTCAACAGATTCATCCTGTAGAATTCCTTTAAATAGTTTTTCGAGAACTTGATTTTGGAATGGCATTTAACTGACCTCTAAAATCAGTTTCCGTAGTGCTGTGTAAGTTGAGAGTTGACCAGGCAAACCAGCTACGTAGAAGAATCGATGCTTGTAGAAGGTTAACCCCACTTCTGTCTTAAGTCCTAGATTCTCGATCTTCTTAAGAGTAAACTCTTCCGTCGAGAACTTTACCTGACTAAACTCAGAGATTTTTTCATGGATTTGTTCAAAGGTTTGGATTGCTAATATATCATTCATCAATTTATCACTTTCGTTTCTGATCATATCCTCTAAGCTATTTTCTATGTCTTCTAGAACTTCAAGCTTGTTAGCATCAACACCTGCACTTTGAAATCCCATTCCCTCATCATCTTCTTCATCAAGATCTTGTTCTAAAATCAGAGTGATTAAGTCATAATTCAGACTCACTGAATCCCATTCAATGTTGTAAGTCAATGACCTGCCGTTTTCGTCTAGATCAGTTTTGACTAGGAAATAAATTGTAACCGTCCCTCAGCCAACTTTTAAGCCAAGGATAGAGGCTTGTGTTGAGA
>CAYVMR010000092.1:0-8821 GCA_964452545.1 uncultured bacterium | reverse complement strand
TGTGGCCCATCTGCCGGGGGCTGATAGCTCTGAGTTTGACCCCGATTCTCCTAACCCGGTGATTAGCCTGTTACCCGAACAGCAGGATGTGGTGGATTTGGGGGGCACCATGCGCCTCGGCCTATACCCCTGTCGCCTATCCCCCCATACCCTGGCTAGCCGCCTTTACCAGCAAGAGGTGATCTACGAGCGGCACCGACACCGCTACGAGTTTAATAACGCCTACCGTCATCGCTTCCTGGAGTCGGGTTACGTGGTCAGCGGCACATCCCCCGACGGTCGTCTGGTGGAAATCATTGAACTGCCCAGCCATCCCTTCTTTATTGCCAGTCAGTTTCACCCCGAGTTTCAATCCCGCCCTAGTGCCCCCCATCCCCTCTTTTTAGGCTTAGTGGAGGCGGCCCTGGGGCACGGGCCTCAGCCCCTGGAGACAGGGTTGCCCAATGCCGCCCTCGCCACCTGTAGCGGGACCGAGACGCCGCAGCAATACCCGAAGTAAATTCTGCGGTCCTTTAAGGGGGGGAGAGACGTCAGAGCCGAGGAGCCTGGAAAAGTCGGTCAACTGACATCAGGGTGATGAGGCAGTGGCCTTCACCAGCTCCGCCTCCAGGGCCAACAGCTTTTCGATACGGACTTCCGTGGAGGGATGGGTGGCAAATAGGGTAGCCAGTCCCTCCCGGCTAAAGGCATTGACAATTAATAGGGGTTCAAAGGCCGGGTTGCCCTGCAGGGGCACCTGGCGGGCATTGGCCTCCAGCTTTTGTAGGGCACTGGCCAGGGCGCGGGGGTTTTGGGTAAGGCGGCCAGCATCGGCATCGGCCTCAAACTCCCGGGTGCGAGAAATGGTGAGTTGAATCACCGTGGCCGCCAGGGGAGCTAGAAACACCGCCAACAACAGGCCTAGGGGGTTCGGACCGCGGCGATCGTCCTGGTTGTAGGCCATCCCATAGCTAGCCCACTGGGCCATATAGGCCAGGGAGGAAATCGCTCCACCGATCGTGGCGGCCACGGCCTGGGTGAGGGTGTCGCGGTTAAGAATATGGGCAAGTTCATGGGCAATCACGCCCTCCAATTCCTCTTCAGTTAGCATGGCCACGATGCCCTGGGTAACCGCCACCGCCGCATGGCTGGGATCACGTCCGGTGGCAAAGGCATTGGCGGCTGGGTTGGGAATCAGGTATACCCCCGGCATGGGAATCTCTGCCTTTAGGCTCAGGCGTTCGACAATGGAGTAAACCGTTGGGGCTTGTTCGCGGCTCAACGGCTGGGCTTGATAAGCGCTCAGGGCAATCTTATCCGAGAAGTACCAGGAACTGAACGTGCCAAGGGCAGCCATGGTTAGGCCCAGGATAATACCGGTGGAACCGCCGATGATCAGGTAACCAAGGGCAACTAACACCCCCGATAGGAGGGCTAACAGCGCAAGGGTTTTAAACTGATTCATGGTGGATGCTTTTACATAGGGAGGGCGTAACCGTAGCAGGTAAGATCCTGGAGGCCCAGTCTAACTAGGCGTCCAGGCCGTGACAGGGCTAATGGTTGCCTTAGCGGGCTAAGCTGGAGACCGCCTTTAGGGCCTGACTACCCAGATCAAAGGCGCGGTTGAGGGAATTGATGTTATCCCCAACCGATGCCAGCACCTTGGTTAGGTTACTTTCATCGATTTTGCCGGCATTATCCGCCAGAGCATTGACCACACCCGCCACTTGCTTGAGGGCATCCTGATTTTGGGTAAGTTGGCGGTGGACATCCCCTTTAACCCTCTTTAGCAGGTTTTCCACGGCGGTTTCTAGGCCGTCGTCAACGGCGGCGCTATCCTGGGCCAGTCCAGTAAAGGCGCTGGCCAGGTTCTGGAGGGATTTTTGAGACTGATTCACCTGCCGCAGGATAGCCTGGCGATCGCTGAGGTCAAGGTTTGGGTCAGCGACCTTTTCCAATTGGGACGCTAGCTCATTGACAAGACTTTGGGTCCGCTTCAGTTGTTCGCTGTAGGCTCCCTGGGAGGACTTGGCATAGTTGTCCAACACTGAAGATAGATAATTTTGGCCAGCTGATCCTAGGGCATCATTGAGGGGCGTAGCCAGGGCCGTACCACCGATGGGGCTAATTAGCAGCACCAGCAGGCCGATCACAAAGCCGATCAACGCATTGACAGGGTTGACTTTCATAGGAAATCTTCCGATCACTAAAACAACATGAACCGACCCAGCTAGGGTTTCCCGGAGTCACCCGGAGGCTAGCTTGGGTTCAGGGTAGGGTTAAATCTCGGCGACAGCCCGCTCAATGAGCCGACGAGCCAGGGTTTGGGTGCCGGTGTGTTGGTAGTACTTGACCGACACATCTAAGAAGGCTCCCAGGTAGTCCAACTTGCTTTTAGACCCTTCGATCAAGCCTCCCAGGTTGTCGATCAAACTACTCTGGGTAATGCTGTTATCGCTAACAAACTTGTCCATCCAGCCCTTAGTCGACTCAAAGCTTTTGGTCATAAAGGCCAGTTTCTCCCCATTGTCGCCGCCGGGAATCTCGGCCTTGACCCCCTTAAAGGTGGGATTATTATCTAAATCCGACGGACCCATGCCACCGATCATGGCCAGGGCTTTGGTGGAAAAGTCGGCGCCCAGGGGGATAATGCCGTCGAAGCACACCAAGGCTGCCATACGAATTAGGGATTCGTCCTTGTAGGCCCCCAGGGCGGACAGGAAGTCGCCCAGGCTGTTGCCTGGAATACCACTGATTTTGCAGAAGGCCACCACCTCGGTGACCAGTTTCACCACCAGGTCAATGGTTTGGGCCTTTTCCGGTTTGGGGGTGATGTTTTTTAGGAAACCCAAAAAGGTGTCCTGCCCAATCCGGTTGGCCAGGGCCGCTGCCCCTAAAAGGCCGGAGGCGGAGTCAACGGTTTCGTAGAGCCATAGGGCGGTTTGATAGCCTTGCTTTTTGTCGTTAAACAGGGCGATCGCCCGTTCCCCGATCGCCTGCACCATGGCTGCATCGGTTTCCCCTGTCACCGCCTTAATGGTGTTATCAAACCCCACCAGGTTCTCCCACTTTTGGGGCACAAAGGCATCTAGGGTTTTCAACGCTCGCACCGTCAGCCCACCCGTAGGCAGCTTGTCAACAATTTCGTAGATTTTTTTGCTCACAATTAACTCCTTTGTCCGTTGTAAATCACCGACTGTAACTGAAACGCTTTACCGTCGCCGGATTAGACTGCGGGCTGGGGGCTGGGGGACAAGTTGGGCAATTCGACCCTCGGTAACTTCAACCCAGGACTTACCGTTGGAGCCGGTGTGGTCCTAGGGGCGGCAGGAGCGGCCGGGGGGGTAGGGGCAGGGGTCACGGCCTTGGCTGTTTTAGTTTTGGCGATCGCCCCCTTGAGTTGGGCTAGACCCTTTAAATCAAACTTCTGAATCCAAGCCACTCGGTCGTCCTTGGTAAAGGCGGGGTCGCGGGAGAGCACCTTTACCTGGTAGCGGTCATTCACTAAAATCGCCGTAGCGGTGGTGCCCTGATCGACGGCGGGGTAACCGGAAATGCGCTCTGTGGCACTCTCATACTTAGCCGCTGCGCTTGGCAAACTCGTGGTGTCATTAATGGTAAGCATGGCTACAGTTGCATCGCCACGCTGCAGTTTATACTCTGCAAAACCCTTCTTTTCCTGGTAGGGAATCACCTTATACTGGCCCTGATCCCCAGGGAAAAATCGGTTTAAGGTGTCCCCTTTCTCAGCTTTTCTAGCTACTGCCGCTGGGGCACCAAAGCCAGTTGTATCTTTTTGAACTTTGTCATATTTAGAGGGCGCTGAGGCACAGGAACTGATTAGTAATACTAGGCAAACCATCAGCGGGACAACGCGCTTCAACCAGCGAGTATGGGGCATAGCAAACTCCTTAAGAGAGCGTCTTAGATCACGGCAGTGCTTGATAACCCAGAAGCGAGACTGGTATTACTCCTGGGTGACCAGTTATTAGTTGTTTGATGGCACCACTTTGCTCAAATGGCGCTCAATGGGCACCTTGTCACACAAAAATAAGGCTTCTATAAGCCCACAACATTCGTTAACATAGGTTGCCCTAGGAGGATCCCGGCGACTGTAATCCAGCGCAAGGGTCCCTAATGTTATCAAATCTCTAAATGTCGCTCTGTTTTGCCCACCTCTATCTCCGGGATGGGGCCGCTATTTGCTCAAGCGACAAGACCTTGAGAGCATGGGATGGGGCTTTAGCCCTGGCGCAGGGGAGTCAGAACGCCTACCCAGAGCCTACTTTGACCGATCAACTCGCTCCCAAGCGTTCTCGCCAAAGGGCTAGCTTTGGCGAGGGTAGCAATGGCCCGGTCGGGTCATCGTTACCTAACATCAAATCGGCAACTTGCAGTATACGATTGATTTATAGGGTTCTGTGTTTTCAAGCACACTTAGATAAAAATACACAAGAGCTTTAGGGTTGGTCTGTCGGTGACTACGCCCGGCCCGGCATCATAGATTTAGGGTATTTGAGGTTAGAACGCTCCTGCTGGAGGACCCTTGGGGTTGTCCGTCCCTTTTTGATGGGGTGTTTCCGTCCTTAACCCCCCTACCCCTTTATGGCTCTCCCCATCCCCGAGGTTTGCCAACATTTTACACGTAAGAGGTCGAAGCCATGGCCATTGCTAGCATTAATCCAGCCACGGGAGTTACCCTGCAGGTCTTTGATGAACTGCCCGATGCGCTTTTACAGGCTAAACTGAGCCAGGCGAGTCGGTGTTTCGCGGATTATCGCCACACCAGGGTGGACCAGCGGGCTATGTGGCTACGGGTTGCCGCCCAGGTGCTGGAGGCTGACAAGCCCCATTATGCGAAACTGATGACCTTAGAAATGGGGAAGCCTCTGGCGGCGGCGATCGCTGAGGTGGAAAAAAGTGCCTGGGTTTGCCGTTTTTATGCTGACCATGGGGCGGGGTTTCTGGCCGATACCCCCATAGCCACCGACGCCAGCCGTAGTTTTATTCGTTATCAACCGTTGGGGCCAATCTTGGCGGTGATGCCCTGGAACTTTCCGTTCTGGCAGGTGTTTCGTTTTGCCGCCCCAGCGCTGATGGCCGGTAACGTCGGTTTGCTTAAACATGCCTCTAATGTGCCCCAGTGCGCTCTGGCGATCGAGTCGGTCTTTGAGCAAGCCGGTTTTCCCACCGGTGCCTTTCAAACCCTGCTGATCGGGGCGGCCCGCATTGCTGAGTTGGTGGCGGATGATCGCATTAAGGCCGCCACCCTGACCGGCAGTGAACCGGCCGGGGCCAGCTTAGCCGCGGCCTGTGGCCGCCAGATCAAAAAAACAGTGCTGGAATTGGGCGGTACCGATCCGTTCATCGTTATGCCCAGCGCCGATCTCGACGCCGCCATCGCCAGTGCCGCCACCGCTCGCATGCTTAACAATGGCCAGTCCTGCATTGCCGCCAAGCGCTTTCTAGTCCACGAGGCGATCGCCGATCAGTTTGAGCAGGGCCTCAAGCAGCAGTTCGCGGCCCTTCAGATCGGTGATCCCCGGCGACCGGAGATTACCGTCGGTCCCCTGGCTACCCCTAGCATCGTGGCGGAGTTGGCCCAGCAGGTACAGGCCTGCCTGGATCGGGGAGCGATCGCCCTGATTGGCGGCGACATCGCCGCCCTCAAGGCCCAGCTGCCCCTTGAGCTGCAGGCCGGCAACTGGTTTCCCCCCACTATCCTGACCCAGATTCCGCCGGGTACACCAGCGGACCAGGAGGAATTCTTTGGTCCCGTGGCCCTGGTGTTTCGAGTACAAAACCTGGAGGAGGCCATCCAACGGGCCAACGCCACCCCCCTAGGATTAGGAGCCAGTGGATGGAGTCAAGACCCCCTTGAGCAAGAGCGCCTGATCAGCGAACTGGAGGCGGGGGCTGTTTTTATCAATGGCCTGGTCAAGTCCGATCCACGTTTGCCCTTTGGCGGCATTAAGCGATCCGGTTATGGTCGTGAGCTCGGCGTGGAAGGTATGCGTGAATTTTTGAATATCAAAACGGTTTGGGTAAAGTAAATAAACCCTCCGGCCAAGGGCCCTGCCCTGTTCCCTGAAGCACCCTAAAGTAATCCAACCAACCAGAACCCCCGATGAACACTGCCGAACTATTAGTAGCGTGCCTAGAAAATGAAGGCGTTGAGTATATTTTTGGTCTGCCAGGCGAAGAAAACCTGCAACTCCTCCAGGCCCTGCGCCGCTCTTCAATTCAATTTATTACCACCCGCCATGAACAGGGTGCCGCCTTTATGGCAGATGTCTACGGCCGTCTGACGGGTAAGGCCGGGATCTGCCTATCCACCCTGGGCCCAGGCGCCACCAACCTGATGACCGGCGTCGCCGATGCCACCCTCGACCGGGCTCCCCTAGTGGCGATTACCGGCCAGGTGGGCACTGATCGTATGCATATTGAGTCCCACCAGTACCTGGATTTGGTGGCTATGTTTGCCCCAGTCACCAAATGGAATGCCCAGATCGTCCGCCCCAGCAACACTCCGGAAATCGTCCGCAAAGCCTTTAAGCTGGCCCAGTCGGAAAAACCCGGTGCCGTCCATATTGATTTGCCGGAAAACATTGCTGAAATGGATGTGAAGGGAGTTGCCCTACGCAAGGATAGTCAGGAAAAAACCTATGCCTCCCTCCAAAGTATCCAGCAGGCGGCGGTGGCTATTTCCCAGGCTACCAATCCGATGATTTTGGTGGGTAACGGGGCGATTCGGGCCGACGCCAGCGAAGCTCTGACAGAATTTGCTACCCAGCTGCATATCCCGGTGGCTAATACCTTCATGGGTAAGGGGGTGATTCCCTACACCCATCCCCTAGCTCTGTGGACCTTTGGCTTGCAGCAGCGGGACTTCATTACCTGTGCCATGGAACAGGCCGATTTAATTGTGGCGGTGGGCTATGACCTGGTGGAATACTCCCCCAAGCGCTGGAACCCCGATGGTAAACTACCGATTCTCCACATCAACCTAACCCACGCTGAAATTGACAGCAGCTATATTCCCAAGGTAGAAGTCATTGGTGATATCTCCGACTCCCTGAATGAAATCCTCAGCCGGGTTAATCGTGAGGGCCGTCCAGAGCCATCGGCCCTCAAATTTCGTGAGGAGATCCGGGCCGACTACGAACAATACGCTGACGACTACGGCTTTCCGGTCAAACCTCAAAAATTGATCTACGACCTGCGTCAGGTCCTAGGGGCGGAGGATATTTTGATTTCCGACGTGGGCGCCCATAAAATGTGGATTGCCCGCAATTACCATTGTTTACGTCCGAATACTTGCTTGATTTCCAACGGCTTTGCGGCTATGGGCATCGCCATCCCCGGTGCCCTGGCGGCTAAGTTAGTTCACCCCAACCGTAAGGTGGTGGCCGCCACCGGCGACGGCGGCTTCATGATGAACTGCCAGGAATTAGAGACGGCTCGACGGATTGGCACTCCCTTTGTCACCATTATTTTTAACGATGGGGGCTACGGCTTGATCGAGTGGAAGCAAATGAATTACTATGGCGAATCGGCTTTCGTCCACTTTACTAACCCTGACTTTGTTAAACTAGCGGAAAGTATGGGGCTAAAGGGGTATCGGGTAGAATCGACGGAAGATCTGATCCCCACCTTGAAAACAGCCCTAGAGGATACAGTCCCCGCCGTGATTGATTGTCCGGTGGACTATCGGGAGAATCTCCTATTTAGCCAAAAAACCAGTCAGTTGAGCTGTTTGATTTAAAGGGTTTTTAAGCCTGATTTTCCTAGGTTTCTGCCGGTGGTGCTAGGGCTGAGGGCTGGAGCAACAGCCATGGCTGCTGGGATTTGCCCCATGGCAGGTAAATCCCAAAGGGTTGGGGTCGAGGTTATTGACCTCTCCACCCTTCCCCTGATCATCGATCCATGCTCCGCACCGGCTTTTCCGTTCCTTTCCTGCCATAAAAAAAACCCCACCATTTTTTGGCGGGGTAGGGTAGGAGATGATGGGTTCTACTGACGTCATCTAGGGTTAACCCCTAGTCTGGACGACTGATTTACTTAATAAAGAGCATTTCCTGATAGGTAGGCAGTGGCCAGAGGTCATCCGCCACTTCCCCTTCCAGGCTATCCGCATACCCCCGAATCTGATCCATCAGAGGCCGTAGGGTGTTGGCGCAGAACTGCATATGCTCCTCTGTAGTGGAAAAATGCTTGGTGAGCAGGTCGCCTAGTTGCTCCACCGAGGTCATCATGGACTTAACCAGATCCCCTACCTTTTGAGCGTTTTCCTTGCCTACATCGATGCCAATCTGGTTGAGATTGCTGAGAGACAGGGAAAGCTCTGACAGATGGCGCATGGCCGCGGGGTAAATGATGGTCTTAGCCATACTCACCACTAGCTTCGCTTCTACCTCAATGGACTGGATATACTGCTCAGCATAGGCTTCAAAGCGGCTACCCAACTCCACCGGAGTGAGTACCCCTTCCTGGCTAAACAAATCTTCGATGTACTGCTCCTTCAGCACCGGTAGGGCATCGGCGGTGGTCTTCAGGTTGGGGAGACCCCGCTCCTTGACGGCCATTTCATGCCATTCCGAGGAGTAGCCATTGCCGTTGAAGATAATTGCCCCATGATCCCGAATTACACTCCTGAGAATGTCCTGGATAGCAGCATTAAGTTCCATGCCGCTGCCCAGCTTAGCCTCCAGTTGATCCGCCATCCAGTCGAGGGAATCAGCCAAAATCGTATTCATAGCCACCAGGGGCCCCGCTACCGACTGACCAGAGCCCACCGCCCGAAACTCAAAGCGGTTGCCGGTAAAGGCAAAGGGGGAGGTGC
>CAYVMR010000091.1:0-8851 GCA_964452545.1 uncultured bacterium | reverse complement strand
AACCCAGGGTCGCATCCGGGCTGACCAGGTGCAACGGTTTACCCTAGCCGACCTACGCCAGGGCTGCCTGGATCGGCTGCTGGCCCTGCAGGATAATGTTTGCTGCGCCGTCGATGGGGAAACCCAGGCTGACCTGGATAGCTTCGCCCAGGATATCCTCACCGCCGCCAGCCAGGGCAAGCGCTTTTTGTTTCGCAGCGCCGCCAGCCTGCTCACCGCCCTGGCCGCCCTGCCCCCCCAACCGGTGGCGGCGGAGCAGATGGGCCGCTACGTCAGGGGTACGGCCCCAGGGGTGGTGATCGTCGGCTCCCATGTGCAAAAAACCAGCCGCCAGCTAGCCTGCCTGCTGGGTCAACCCGGGGTGGGGGGTATTGAGGTGGCGGTGACTCGCCTGCAGAGCGATGGCCCCCAGGGAGCTGATGCCCTGCGGCAGGAGACCTTGGCCCAGGTGGAGGCGGTCTACCGGCAGGGGGAGGTGCCGGTGATCTACACCAGCCGTCAGGAGTTGAGCTTTGCCTCGGTGGAGGCCCGCCTGGACTTTGGCCTGCGGGTCTCTGCCCTGCTGATGGCGGTGATCCAGGGGTTGCCGGCGGAGATTGGCTTTTTGATCAGCAAGGGGGGGATCACCTCCAACGACACCCTTAGCACCGGCCTGGCCCTGACCAGTGCCCGGCTGTTGGGGCAGATTCTGACTGGGGTTTCGGTGGTGTGTACCCCCGCCCACCATCCCCGCTTTCCTGACCTGCCGGTGGTGTTGTTCCCCGGCAATGTGGGGGATGATCAGGCCCTGGCCACGGTCTACCAGCGGCTGCGCGGAGCCAGGGGTCGAGGGGCGTCGTAGCCTAACCGCCGCTTGAAAAAAGCCCCATGACTCGCTATGGTAAGGGGCATTTCCAGGGAGGGTAGGCGGGTGACCCAAAGTTGGCAGAGGGCCAGGGGGGAATGGAAAAGCCCCCTGGTGGTCATGGCAGTGGTGGTGGGCAGCGGTCTTTTTCCCCTGGCCCTCCCTGGGGGGAGCTTGGCCAGTACTAGCCCTCCCTTGGTGGCGGTGGCCACGGCGGCGGAGGCCCTGCTGGAGCAGGGTTTAGGCCTTGTCCAGCGGGGTCAATTGGCGGCGGCCCAGGGGGTCTTTGAACAGGCCATCGCCCTCGACCCTAACCTGGCGGCCGCCCACTACAACCTGGGTTTGGTGCAGCGCCAGCAGGGTAATCTGCAGGCGGCGGCGGCGGCCTTTTGGCAGGCGATTCGTTCGGACCCCAACTTTGCTATGGCCTATGCCAACCTGGGGGGGGTACTGCTGGAGGGGCAGAACCTGCCCCAGGCGGAGGAGTATTTGCGCCGGGCGATCGCCATTCAACCCGATCTGGGCAATGCCCACTACAACCTGGGTCTGGTGCTACAGGCCCAGGGTCGGCTGCCCGAAGCCCTGGCCGCCCTGCAGCAGGCCGCCACCCATAGCCCCCAGGCCCCCGCCGCCTACTTTCAGCAGGGGATTATCTACTTGCAGCAGGGGCAAAATCCCCAGGCCGAAACCGTCCTTCAGCAGGCCCTGGCGGTGCAGCCCGATTACCCCCAGGCCCACTACAATCTGGGCATTGCCCGCTTTAACCAGGGGCAAATCGAGGCGGCCCTGGAGTCCTTCCGCCAGGCCACCCAACTTAACGGCAGCTACGCCGATGCCTACTACGGTGCCGGTCTGGCTTTCCTGCGGCTGGACCGGGCCGAGGAGGCTCGACGGGTGCTGGAGTACGCCAAGAACCTCTACATTGCCCAGGGCAAGCCCGACTGGGCGGCTAAGGCCCAACGCCACCTGGAGCAGCTATAGGTTTGGACAACAGGGGCAGTATCCAGAATTCAGGAGCTTGGAGCAACTACTCCTGGCTGAAGTTTGTACCCCCTTAAATGGCTGACGGGGTCAGGCTTGGCGCTAAACTTAATAATTAGAAACGTTTTCCTCCCTGGGCCCTTCCCCATGAATTTTTCTGCCTGGTCTATCCGTCGCCCAATCCCCATCATTGTTTTGTTTCTCGTGCTCAGCCTAGCGGGCATGTTGGCCTTTGGTCAGCTAGGTATTGATGAAAACCCCAACATTGAGTTTCCGGCGGTGACGGTGACTGTCAACCAAACTGGGGCCGGCCCGGAGGAGCTGGAAAGTCAGGTGACTAAAAAGGTAGAGGATGCGGTGGCCGGGCTGGGCAACATTGATCAGCTGCGCTCTACTGTACGGGAGGGATCCTCCAGCACGGTGATTTCCTTTGTTCTGGGGACAGACATTGATCGCGCCACCAACGATGTGCGGGATGCCATCACCCGGATTCGCCAGGACCTGCCCGGCAGCATTCAGGAGCCGGTGATTCAACGGTTGGAGTTTGGTGGCGGGGCGGTGATGACCTATGCGGTCAATGGGGCGGGGCGATCGGTGGAAGCCCTCAGCGACCTGGTGGACCGCACCATTAGCCAGGAAATCCTCACGGTTCCCGGGGTGGCCCGGGTGGAGCGCGTCGGGGGTGTGGATCCGGAAATTCGCGTGGATCTTGATCCGCAACAGTTGGATGCCCTCGGCATTACCGCCACCCAGGTGAATGACCAGATCCGGGCCCTCAACATTAACCTGCCCAGTGGCCGGGCTACCCTGGGGGGGCAGGAGCAGGGCTTCCGGACCCTGGGCAGTGCTGACACCGTGGAGGCCCTGGCTAGTTCCGCCATTCGACTGCCGAGTGGGGCCACGGTTCCCCTCAGTAGCCTGGGCCGGGTAGACAGTGGCTACCGGGAGGCCCGGCAATCCGCCCATTTGAATAATCAACCGGTGGTGGCCTTTTCCATCTACCGTAGCACCGGTAGCCTGCTGGTGTCGGTGGAGGACGGGGTGAAGGCGGCGGTGCAGCGGCTGGATCAAACCCTGCCCGAGGATGTTTCCCTGGATTTGATCTTCACTCGAGCCGATGAAATTCGGGCCTCCTATCGAGGGTCCATCGATGCCCTGTTGGTCGGCTGCCTGCTGGCGGTGGTGGTGGTCGGCCTGTTCCTAAGGGACTGGCGAGCTACCCTGATTACCGCTACCGCCTTGCCCCTGTCGATTATTCCCACCTTTTTGGTGCTGCGTTGGTTTGGCTACACCCTCAATAGTATGACCCTGTTGGCCCTGACCCTGGCGGTGGGTAATCTGGTGGACGATGCCATCGTAGAAATTGAGAACGTTGAGCGTCACATGCGTATGGGTAAACCCCCCCTCCAGGCTTCCCTGGACTCCACCGCCGAGGTGGGGCTGGCGGTGGTGACCACCACTGCCACCATCGTGGCGGTGTTTTTACCGGTGGCTTTTATGGGGGGCATCCCGGGGCAGTTTTTCCAACCCTTTGGGGTGACGGTGGCTACCTCTACGGTGTTTTCTACCATTGTGGCTCGCCTGGTGACCCCGATGATGGCGGCCTACCTGTTGAAGCCCAAGGCCATGGAGGCTGGTAGCGCTGGGGATGACCCCCTGGCCCTGAGTCAGGGGCCGGGGCTTTACCGGAGTTTGCTGAGCTGGGGCTTGCGCCACCGCCTGCTCACCATGGGCCTGGCCCTGATATTTTTTATCGGCAGTTTGAGGTTGGTTCCCTATATTCCCACCAACCTATTTGACACCAGTGATTCGGGGTTATCCACCATTGCTGTGGAGCTGCCCCCAGGTGCACCCCTGACGGATACCCAGGGGGTTACCCGTCAGCTGGCCGAGGCCTTCATGGGGGATGCCGCGGTGGATCGGGTCCTGGCTACGGAGGGGGGATCGGCGGGGGTAAACCAGGCTACGGTTTACCTGCGCCTGGTGGACCGGCAGGATCGCTCCCTGTCCCAAAATCAGTTTGAGCAACAAAGTCGGCCCCTGCTACAACAAATTCCAGGGGCCCGGGTGAATTTCCAAGGCCGGGGCGCCTCCGGGGAGGGTAAGGATCTAACCCTGGTCCTTAAGGGGGATGCCCCAGGTCCTCTGGCCCAGGCGAGCAATGATCTGCTGGGGCAGATGCGGACCTTGCCCGGGTTGGTGGATGTGACTTCCAGTGCTAGCCTGGTGAGGCCGGAGGTGCAGATTATCCCCGATCGCGATCGGGCCGCTGACCTGGGGGTGACGGTGCAATCCATCGCTGGCACCGCGGCCCTGGCTACCCTGGGAGACACTGAGGCTAACCTGGCGGACTTTACCCTCAACAACCCTGAAGCAACGGCGGGGGGACAGCGGCAGGTGCCCATTCGGGTACAGATCGACCCAGCCTTCCGGGATGATCCGGTGATTTTGCAAACCCTGCGAGTCCCCGGGCAAGAGGGGCAGTTAATCCCCCTGGCGGCGGTGGCGACGGTGAGGTTTGGCAGTGGCCCAGCCCAGATCGATCGCTTTGATCGGTCTCGACAGGTCACCCTCGGCGCTAATCTCCAGGGCATTACCCTGGGCCAGGCCTTAGCCGCCGTTAATCAACTGCCGGCCCTGGAAAACTTGCCCCCTGGGGTGACCCAAGAACCGGCGGGGGATGCGGAAATCATGCGGGATATCTTTAGTCGCTTTGGCCTGGCCCTGGCCACGGCGGTATTAATGATCTATGCCGTGTTGGTGCTACTCTACAACAGCTTTATTCATCCGGTGGCGGTGATGGCTGCCCTGCCCCTATCCATTGGTGGTGCCCTGCTAGGGCTGTTGGTGATGCAAAAACCCCTGGGTCTATTTGCCCTGATTGGCATTGTGCTGCTGATGGGGTTGGTAACGAAAAACTCGATCCTGTTGGTGGACTACGCCCTGATCGCCCAGGCTGAGGGCAAGTCTCGCCGACAAGCCACTATGGAAGCGGGCCTCACTCGCCTACGACCTATTTTAATGACCTCAATTTCCACCGTGGCTGGGATGGTACCCATTGCTATGGGTTGGGGGCCAGCGGGGGAAACCCGTAGTCCCATGGCGATCGCCATCATTGGCGGGTTTACCACCTCCACCCTACTCACCCTGGTGGTGGTGCCGGTGCTGTTTACCTATATTGACCAGCTAAACGGTGCCATTATCAATACTTTCAACCGCCTACGCGGAGTCACCCCATCTCCGGTACCCACCCCGGCCGCAGAATCCCGGCCAGAGCCCCATAGGGTGGGTAAATAGGTCTATAATCTGGTGACGGGGGTTAGGGTTAAATCCGGCCTCTGGCTAGCGGGTGTAGTTCAGTGGTAGAACGTCAGCTTCCCAAGCTGAATGTCGACGGTTCGAGTCCGTTCACCCGCTTTTCCGCGTTTTAAACTCAAATGTCCTTCCAGAAAGGAATTCAGCCATCACGGCTTCGACCGCGATTTCGGGTGAGGCAAACTTCAGGGTTCAAATTAGACCAGGTTGATGGACACAGGGGCTACGGCATTTGGGTAACTTATCAAGCCCCACTACCGTCATCCCATCCTAGGGATTGATCCTTGAGCGATAGTCAAGCATCCTGACGCCGTGCCGATACCCGTTGAGGGGGGCTGGTTAATCCTCGGTGGTGAGGGATGGAGTTCGGAGTCTGCATTGCGGATCGAGGCGATCGCGGTTTGCTGACGTGAACTGGCTAGGCTAGCTGGTTGGAGGCGATGGGGGGCGTCTCTGAGGACGGCTGTCTCGATTAGAGCCCCCCCAGGGTGGCGGGCCAGTCTTCCCCCACCTGGATCGTAATATCGGAGTTGAGGTGGCCAGTACTTTCGACCCGCGCTTCACCAACCCCTAAAAACCGCTGGAGAATTTCAGCGGTGGCCATATCTCCCCGCTGGGCAACTACGCGACTAATGGCCAGGGGTTGCTGCAGGTCCTTATCACGGTAGAGGTTAGAGTAGCCGCTTTCCCCTAGGGTTTTGATCAGGGCTTTCACCGCCGCCGGGTTGCCCGTGCTGTCTTGAATGGCAATGCGAACCTCCCTGGGCTCAGTACTACCGGCCCTAGCCTGGTCACCGTAGCCAAAATACTGACTGACCATGGTGTCAATGTCGGTGTAATTGGGCAGCCAGTAACTGCGCGCAAAGTCCTTACGGCTACTAAAGGTACCCGGCAGCATCAGCATTTGCACGTTAGCTCGATTAACCTGGGCGCTGTAGCCCAAAAGGGCCAGGAGTTCCTCCACCGAAAGGTTGGTGTCCACATTCGATTGGATCACCGACAGAATTTTAGGCAGGCGGGCAATGGTGGCTGGATTCAAAACCTGCTCCGTCATGGCCCGCATAAATGTTTGTTGGCGCTGAACCCGGCCAATATCCCCCTGGGAGTCGTAGCGAAAGCGCAGAAACTGCAGGGCCTGGTTGCCATCCAGCTTTTGCTCACCGGCCTTAAGGTTAATGTACAGGTGCTGACTGTCATCCTGGTATTTCATCGCCTCCGGTACGGTGACGGTGACCCCCCCCAGGGCGTCGATCAGCTTTTCGACGCCCTGCACGTTGATGCGCACGTAGCGATCAATGGCAACTCCACCCAACAGGTCACTGACCGATTCCGCCGTCAGGGCAGGGCCCCCGTCCCGGTTGGCTTCGTTGAGTTTGGTGAGGCGGCCGCGCACATAGGTGCGGGTATCTCGGGGCAGGGAGAGGACCACGACCTGCTCGGTTTGGGGGTTAAAGCGCAGCAGCAGCATCGAGTCAGAGAGGCCGTCAAAGGAGTTAACCAGGGCATGGTAGCCAAGATTTTTGAGCTCTGGCGGCACCTGGTCAAGGTCGGAGGTGAGCACCTTGATGCCCAACACCAGGATGTTGACGGGCCGGGTCAGCCTGGGCAACCGCAGGGCACCGGCTTCCGAGATCGGGTTGTCCTGTTGGAAGACCTGACTGTCTACCTGGCTAAGCTCTTGCTGACGTAGGGGGGTCGCCGACAGGGAGACGGCCAGCAGGGCGCCGGCGGTGGCTGAAAGGCTGGCCACCCCAGCCATGATCACCCCTAACCCCAGCAGTCGAGGCAGGCGCCACCGTGGTTTAGGGTGGCGGGGTTTAGCCCAGGAGTGGGGCACCGAGGGGTGAACAGGGGTTCGACGAGATGGCCGATAATCCTGAGAGTTAGGGAGTTTCTGGGGCGACACTGGAAACCTCAGACCATAGTGCGGGAGAAATCTGTGAAATTATACTGGTAACCATGGCAATTAGCGCGTCGCCCCGGGGGCAATTTCTGTTATTATCCCTTGCCTATCCGCGGGCGATCGCTTGGTTTGGGCCATAACCCTTGAGCTACCGGAGATAACAGCAGGGCGGCGACCTCCGCCTCAGGGACAGGGAGCCCCCTGAGGCCCTGGTCGGCTCGGGGCGGTCCTTTAAAGTGGGCGGATGTGATCCTGGTCTAGCCGTTCTCGTTCGAGGGCCAGTTCCAGTTCCATTTCCTTGCCCAGGAAGTAGTTTAGAAAGGTCCGAATCACCGCAATCACCGCCAGTTTAGTCAGTTCTTGGGTGGTGGGGGCTATGGTGGTGGCAAGGATATCCGATCCTAATTGAAACTCTAGGGCCAGGGCCAGCCAGCTGCCAAAGCAGAGGCGTACCTGGTTAAAGGGAAAGGGGCGGCCCCGGTAACGCCGCTTCAGGGCCAGGGAGACTTGCCCGGTCTTGAATACCCCCACGACGATGCATAGTATGGAAATCCCCTCCAGGGCCAGGGTGGCTACGGCCACCAGCCCATCTAAGCCCTGCTCCACCGACTCTAACCATGCCATTGCTTTAGTCCTCCACCGACCCTTGTACATTTGCAAGCATTAGGGGGGCATCGCTAGTCCAACAAACCATGGCTTTGGCCACAACACTACTCCATGGCTCGGTGTGGGTCTCCCCTGTGTTGCTGGATAGGACTCATCAAGTCGAGATCTGGTCTAGGGTGTTCACCCTAGACCCTTCCCAATTACCAAAATGCTCAGTAAAGTATAGGTTTGGCCAGAGGGCTTAGACCATAGTTGAACGGTGAATTTTATGCTTCGTAACCTGGGACAGACCTGTCAGTTACGGGATCTAGCCACCGGAGTTTGGGTAAGCGTTCTGGCTGGCCTTCGCCCCCGACTCGGGGCTATGGCCATAGGAAATTCCAGCCCCATTGGTGATCTGCAGCCATGATTGAAGTTGAGCACCTGAGCAAACGCTACGGTTCCACCACCGCCCTTGAGGACGTCAGCTTTACCGCCCAGCCGGGGGAAATCCTGGGTTTCCTGGGGCCCAACGGGGCGGGTAAAACTACCACCATGCGGATTTTGGCGGGTTACCTGCCGGCCTCCCAGGGCACCGCCCGGATTGCCGGCTACGATGTGCACACCGACTCCATGGCGGTGCGCCAGCGGATTGGCTACCTCCCCGAGTCGCCCCCCCTCTACCCCGATATGACGGTGGTGGCCTACCTCAACTTTGTGGCCCAGATCAAGGGGTTGCCCGCCGCCCAGCGGCAATCCCGGGCGGAGTTGGCCATGGAGCGCTGTGGCCTGACCGATAAGCGCCGGGTGCTGATTCGCAAGCTGTCGAAGGGCTACCGACAGCGGGTGGGGATTGCCCAGGCCATTATTCACGATCCGCCGGTAATTATTTTGGATGAGCCCACGGTGGGGCTCGACCCTCGCCAGATTAACGAGGTGCGGCAGTTGATTAAGAGTCTAGCGGGCAGCCACACGATTATCCTCTCCACCCACATTTTGCCCGAGGTGAGCATGACCTGCGATCGCATCACCATCATCAACCGGGGCAAAATTGTGGCCACTGATACCCCCGCCAACCTGGCCAGTCGCCTGGCCGGTGAAGGGGTCTACGACCTGGAGATCGAGGGTGACCCGACCGAAGCCCAGACCCTGCTGCGCCGACTGCCGGCGGTGCGGGAGGTTGCCCTGCTGCAGGGCGATCGCCGCCCCTACCGGCTGCGGGT
>CAYVMR010000090.1:0-8909 GCA_964452545.1 uncultured bacterium | reverse complement strand
TGGGCCAACATCATTTTACCCGTGGCATCCCCAATCGCCCAAAGATGGGGCACTGGCTCGCCATTGCGCAACACCTGCAGGTGATCATCAACCGGAATGAACCCCCGTCGGTCCACCTCGACCCCTACCCGATCCAGCCCCAGATCCCGGGTGGCGGGGATGCGGCCCGTGGCCACCAGACAGGCGTCCACCTCTAGCACCTCCTGGGTTTCCTTGGTTTCCCGATCGGCTAGCTCAATCACCACCGGATGACCCGGGGTGACGGTTTTGGCGATCAACCCGGCTCGGGTGTCAATATCTCGGGGGGCAATTAGCACCCGCTGGGCCACCTTGGCAATATCGGGATCAAAGGTGGGCATGAGTTGATCCAGGGCTTCGATGATGGTGACCTCACAACCCAGGGCGGTGTAAATATCGGAAAACTCTAACCCGATATACCCACTGCCAATGATCGCCACCCACTCTGGCAGCCAGTCGAGCTGCAGCGCCTCATCGCTGGTAAAAACGGTCTGGCCATCCACTTCAATCCCCGGAGGGACAAAGGGCACAGACCCGGTGGACAGGATGATATCCCTGGCGGTGATGGTTTTCTCCCCGTCGGTGGTGCTGACCACGGCCTGCTGCTCCCCCGCCAGGCGGCCCCAGCCCTTGATGATATCGACACCCAGGCGGGTCAAACTGTTGGTTAGATCCCCCTGGATTTTGCTCACCAGGGTTTTGGCGTGATCAGCAATGACGGCGCGATCGTAGCTCACCGCCCCCACCTGAATACCCAGAGCTTGCAGATGATGGTGATTGCGCAGCTCCCGGACTCGCCCGGAGGCTGCCAGCAAAGCTTTGGAGGGGATACAGCCCCGGTTCACACAGGTGCCTCCCATGACATCCGCCTCCACAATGGCGGTCTTGAGGCCAGCCTTAACCCCATGGAGGGCGGCGCCATGGCCACCTACCCCGGCGCCAATGATCAGCAGGTCATAGTCAAATGGGTCGTTCACACCAAGCTCCTCAGCGATCGCCAACTATCCAAATCGACAATGGTCCGACCGCGTAGACAGGGATGGATCATCCATCCCGACCAGCTTGACCACTGCAGCAAGAACCTCAAAAGCTCAGGCCGAATCAGGCTCTGGGTTAAGGGGTCTAACCATAAGCGCTTAAGGCTACTATACCCTAGGCAGAAGAACCTAGGCAAAGTTAGGGCCGCTTCATCCCCCACCTCAAGCAGCCGATCCCCCTCCACCCCGTTCCCGCCGCTGGCGGGCTGCCTCATACAATAGCAATGCCGCCGCAATGGCAACATTGAGGGATTCCACCGGTCCCTGCATGGGAATGCTAACCCGCAAATCCGCCCGTTCGAGAGCTTGGGCAGAGAGCCCCGATCCTTCATTACCCAACAAAAATACCGTTGGCGGGGTCAAATCCACCTGCCAATAGTTCAGGTCAGCCTTGGCATCGGTGGCTACCAACTGGACCGACTGCTGTTGCCAATCCGCCAGAGTCCCCTGCAGATCGGTGACCACCGTCAGGGGCAGGTGAAACCACTGACCAGCGGAAGCCCTCAGCACCTTAGGGTGGTCGGGGGCAACACTATCGGCGGTCAGCCACAACCCCTCGGCACCAGCGGCCACCGCAGTCCGAATCAAGGTGCCCAAATTGCCAGGATCCTGGAGAGCCTCCACCAGGACACCCACACCGACCAAGGCTGGGGAGACCGGGGGGGCCGCCTGGGGAGCCACTGCCACCACGCCATCGGGATGGACAGTGGTAGCCAGGGCCGCCAGAACAGCCGGGGAAACCAGATTAACCTGCCTAGCCTGCAGGTCTAAGAGCCTGGCCAGATCGCCATGGCGCTGCTGCCAGAGGGGGGTATAACAGACGGTGTCAAGGGGATAGGTAACGGCCAGGGCCTCCTGCACCAGATGGGTGCCCTCTAGCAAAAAGCGCTGCTGCTGTCGCCGATACTTAGCCTGATGCAGCTTACGAATTTCTTTCACCAGAGGGTTCTGCAAGCTGGTTAACATGGCCAAGGGCTGGGCTGAGTGATCACTTGGGCCGAAATGCTTAGGGCCGCATACTTCGGATAGGGTAGGCTCGATCAAATTCAAACCTGGATAGGCGGTTTGGCTGGACTGGTTCGACCGAACCCTGCGGCTTGGAATCAGACTGAAAGCGGGCCGAGCCCTTAAGCCCAAGTCTGGAATTATGATCCATCCTGCAGAGCTACGACCCTAAAATGCGGAACCCGGGACTTGAACCCGGATGTTTTTGCAAACACTAGGACCTGAACCTAGCGCGTCTACCAATTCCGCCAGTTCCGCTGACCTACAGCCTCTATCTAAGAATGCTGCAGTTAGTAATCATCCCCCAGTTTCAACCCCTAGTCAAGGATTTGAAAAAAGATTTTGTTCTTGGAAAGAATCGGGTATTCTGAGGTGGTTTTAAGACAGCCCAATGACCGATGACTATGGCTAAATTCGATATTTCGGATAGAATCTAGGCAAAATTTGGGCATCGTTAGTTGTACAGCGGTGGAGGATACTGTTATCGTCACGTCTATTCATTTACCCAACTCCCTAGCTGCCCCAGAGGCCCAAGACCAGGTGTTAGAAGTTGCTGGCGGCCAGACCCTGTCGGGCCATGTTGCCATTAGCGGGGCCAAGAACTCTGCTCTGGTGGTGATGGCAGCGACCCTCCTCTGTTCCCAAATCTGTCGCATCGACAATATTCCCCACCTGGCGGATATTGAACGCATGGGCGAGGTGCTGTCCGCCCTTGGGGTCGACCTACGGCGTGATGGTCAGGCCCTCGAAGTAGACCCCACCACCATTTCCACCACCCAAGCTCCCTACGAGTTGGTGAGTCGACTGCGAGCCAGTTTCTTTGTGATTGGTCCCCTATTGGCTCGCATGGGGGTAGCCCGGGTGCCCCTACCCGGTGGCTGTGCGATCGGAGCCCGGCCCGTGGAGCTCCACGTGCGAGGACTACAGGCCATGGGAGCCAATGTACACATTGAGCATGGCACCGTCCATGCCTACATTCCAGGGCCGACTGGGCGATTGCAAGGAGCCAAAATCTATTTGGACTACCCCAGCGTCGGGGCGACGGAGACGTTGATGATGGCCGCCACCCTGGCCCAGGGGGAAACCACCATTGAAAATGCTGCCCAGGAGCCAGAGGTGATCGACCTGGCCAACTTCTGCCGCGCCATGGGAGGCCGGATCCGCGGTGCTGGCACCAACACCATCACCATTGTTGGGTCTCCTCGTCTCCATGGCACCGATTACGGCATCATTCCCGATCGCATCGAAGCCGGCACCTTTCTGTTGGCCGCCGCTATCACGGGTTCGGATATTAGCCTATCCCCCGTCATCCCCGACCACATGACCGCTATTCTGGCCAAGCTCCAGGAGGTGGGCGGTCAGATTATCATGGAAGGCCCCACCCAGATGCGTTACTGCCCCGATCGGGTAATTAACCCGATCGACATTCAAACCGGCCCCTTCCCGGGCTTCCCCACCGACATGCAGGCCCAGTTCATGGCCTTGATGGCCCTCGGCCAGGGTACCAGTGTCATTACGGAAACCGTTTTTGAAAATCGGCTCCGCCATGTGGCGGAACTTAACCGCATGGGGGCGGATATTCGCCTCAACGGTAGCTGTGCGATTATTAACGGCGTCCCCCAACTGTCTGCAGCGCCGGTGATCGGCAGCGATCTACGGGCCTCGGCGGCCCTGGTGATCGCCGGGTTGGCGGCGGAGGGTACCACTCAGATCCAGGGGCTGCAACACCTAGACCGGGGCTATCAGGACCTGGAGGGCAAATTACAGCGGCTGGGGGCTAAAATTCAGCGTCGTACTCTCCAGGCCTAGGTTTTGGGTGGGGCTAAGGCAGAATAGGGAGGGGATTCGTCCGATTACCTCGCCTCCCGACAGCACCGATGACCACCCTTAATCGTAAACTCTACCGGGACTTGGGTAGTCTCAGGGGACAGGTGATTGCCATCGCCGTGATTGTCGCCTGTGGGATTACCAGCTTGGTCACCATGACCAGCACCTACCAGTCTCTACTATGGTCTCAGCAGCAATACTATGAGCAGTATCGATTCACCGATGTGTTTGTCTCCCTAAAGCGAGCACCGGTCTCGGTTATGCCAGAGATTCTGGCGATTCCGGGGGTGAGTCAGGGGCGAGCCCGGGTGGTGCAGGAGGTCACCCTGGATGTGCCAGGGCTGGCCGATCCGGCCCTGGGGCGGCTGATTTCCATTCCCAGCCAACCCCAACCTCTGCTGAATGACATTGTGCTGCGATCGGGGCGGTATATTGAAGCCGGCCAGCCTGATCAGGTAATCGCCAGTGAAGCCTTTGTGCGAGCTAACCGGCTCAGCCTGGGGGATAGCATCAGTGCCATCATCAATGGTCGCTGGCAGTCCCTCAAGATTGTTGGCACTGCCCTTTCACCGGAGTACATCTACGAAATCAGCGGCGCCGAGCTACTGCCCGACAACCGCCGCTTCGGGGTGTTCTGGATGGAGGAGGCGGCCCTGGCTAGTGCCTTTGATCTGCGGGGGGGGTTCAACGATGTGGTGCTCACCCTCACCCCGGGCACTAACCCGGCCGCGGTGATTTTCCAGCTTGACCGTATCCTCGAGCCCTACGGTGGCCTAGGGGCCTACGATCGCAACCAGCAACTTTCCCACCGCTTCCTCAGCGACGACCTCACCGGGCTCCAGGTCATGGCCCTGATTTTGCCCCTGATTTTCCTCTCCATTGCCGCCTTTCTGGTCAACACAGTGCTGGCCCGCTTAGTTAACACTCAACGGGATCAGATTGCCGTGATCAAGGCCTTTGGCTATACCAACCTGGAGGTGGGATTGCACTTCCTCAAGTGGGTCCTGGTGGTGGTGCTGCTGGGGGCCAGCTTGGGTCTGGGCTTGGGCTATGGGTTGGGCCGTCTGTTTACCCAATTCTATGGGCGTTACTACCAATTTCCGGCCATGCAATACCAGGCCAGCCTAGGGGTGATGGTGGGGGCGATCGCCGTTAGCCTAGGAGCCGCCCTAGCCGGTGCCTACCAGGCTGTCACCGCCGTGGTCAGCCTACCCCCAGCCCAGGCCATGGCCCCGGAACCCCCGGCCCGGTTTCAAATCACCCTGATTGAACGACTGGGCCTGCAGCCCTGGCTCTCCCCCCCCTGGCGGATGGTGCTGCGCAACCTGGAGCGCCGCCCCCTGCAGGCCCTGCTCTCCACGGTAGGGATTGCCCTGGGGGTGGCCATGCTGGTGGTGGGGCGCTACTTCAGTGACGGCATCGCCCTGATCATCGATCGCCAGTTTTACCAGGTGCAGCGCCATGACCTCACCCTGGTGTTCCAGCAACCCCTGGGGCAGCGAGTCATCTACGATCTGGCCCATCTGCCGGGGGTGATGCAGGTGGAGCCCTTTCGATCGGTGCCAGTTCGGTTACGCCTTGAGCACCGAACGCGGCGGGTCAACCTCACCGGGTTGACCAACCCCAGTACCCTACAGCAACTGCTGGATGAGCAGGGCCAGGGCCGCCCCCTGCCCCCCCAGGGGCTGCTGCTCACCACCAAGCTAGCGGAGCTGCTGCAGGTGGAGATCGGCCAGCCCCTGCGCCTCGAGGTGCTGGAGGGGGAGCGACCGGTGCGATCGGTGCCGGTGGTGGGGCTGGTGGATGAGCTGGTGGGGCTATCAGCCTACATGGACCGCTACGCCCTCAGTGCCCTCCTGGGGGAGACCCCCAGCCTATCTGGCGCCTACCTCCGGGTAGATGCCCAGGCCCTGCCCAGCCTCTACCGCCGGCTTAAGCAGATGCCAGCGGTGGGCAGCGTGGCCCAACGTCAAACTGCTTTGGATCAGTTCAAATCCACCATTGCGGCCACCTCCGGCATGATGAACAGCGTTATTATTCTATTTGCCGTGATTATTGCGGCGGCGGTGATCTACAATTCCACCCGAATTGCCCTGTCGGAACGGCGGCGAGACCTGGCTACCCTGCGCATCATTGGCTTCACCCAGGGGGAAATTCTGCTGATCTTGCTGGGGGAACAGGCCTTAATTACCCTGGCAGCCATGCCCCTGGGCGGCTGGTTGGGCTACGGCCTGGCCTGGTGGTTGAACCAGTCACCGGCCCAAAACACTGAAGTCGTTCGGGTGCCCTTTATTATTCAACCCGACAGTTACCTGTTCGCCGCCCTGGTCACCGGTCTGGCTGCCGCCGGCTCAGGGCTGGTGGTGGGACGACAGCTGCAGCGGCTAGATTTAGTGGCGGTGCTGAAAACCCGGGAGTAAAATCCATGGCCATCTTCGAGCAAGGAACAGGGGAAAATGGTGAGGTCAATCGGGGGGCAACGGCCAAACCCCAATGGCGCCGGCTCGCGTATCTGGGTTTGGGGGTGGGGGTGATTGGGTTGATCGGCTATGGACTGCGGCCCCGCCCCCTGGAGGTCGATCTGGCCACGGTGGTAGAGCAACCCCTGCAGGTGACGGTGCAGGCGGAGGGGCGCACCCGGGTGCGCGATCGCTTCGTGGTGGCGGCGGCGGTTAGCGGTGAACTGCAACGGCTGCCGCTAGAGCCGGGGGACTCCGTCCAGGCCGGCGATAGCATCGCCCAAATCGACCCCCTGCCCCTGACCAGTCAGGTTCAGGCCGCCCAGGCCCGTCTGCGCTCCGCCCAGGCAGAACTAGCCGGGGTGGACCGACAGCGGCCCAAGTCCGCCGCCCTCAGCCAGGCCCAGGATCGGATCGCCGCTACCCAGGCGGTGGAGCAGCAGGCTCAGGCCCGGGTCATCCAGGCTCAAGCCGCCCTCACCCAGGCCCAGCGAGAGCGCGATCGCACGGCGGCCCTCTACGCCCAGGGCGGTATTTCTCGCCAGGACCTGGAGAGCCAGCAACTGATGGTAACCCAGCGCCAGCAGGACCTAGTAGCGGCCCGCCAGACGGTCACCCAGGCCAGGGCTGAGATTGCAGAGGCCAGGGCCGCCTGGCAGGTGCTGGCCGCCCAGCAGCAGGACCCTGACTATCTAATCGACGTCTACCAGGGGCAAATTGCCGCCCTGGAGGCGGAATTGGTCAACCTGGCCGATACCGCCCGCCGCACCACCATCACCGCCCCCACCAGCGGCCAGGTACTAACGGTGCTAGAATCTAGCCGCCGCTACGTGACCGCCGGTACCCCCCTGCTCAGCCTGGGGGACCCCACCGATCTCGAACTGGTGGCGGACCTGCTATCCACCGACGCGGTGCAGGTCAAACCGGGGGCCCGGGTACGGATCACCCGCTGGGGGGGAGAGGGGGATCTGGCGGGCCGGGTCAAACGGATTGAACCCGCCGCCTTTACCCGGGTATCGGCCCTGGGGGTAGAGGAGCAGCGGGTGAATGTGATAATTGACCTGGACCAGCCCCCCCAACCCCTGGGGGACGGCTTTCAGGTGCAGCTGGAGATCGTCCTCTGGGAAACCTCAAAGGCCCTGCAGGTACCGATCAGCGCCCTATTTCGCTGCCAGACCGACTGGTGTGCCTTTGTGGCCGACCAGGGTCGAGCCCAGCGGCGCCAGGTAAAATTGGGCCGCCGCAGTCAAGCGGCGGCGGTGGTGGAGTCGGGCCTCACCGCTGGGGAGAGGGTAATTCTCTACCCCAGCGACCAAGTCGCACCCGGCACCCGGGTGCGGGGCCGATAGTCGACGATTAGCAATCGTAGTAGAGGGCCAGCTCGTAGGGGTGGGGCCGCAGCCGCATCGGGTTGACCTCGTTATCAAGCTTGTACTCAATCCAGTTGCTGATAAAGTCCTCCGTAAACACCCCCGTGCTGGTCAGGAAGGTATGGTCTGCCTCCAGGCACTTCAGGGCATCCAGCAGGGAGCCTGGGGTGGAGGGAATCTTGGCCAGTTCCTCGGGGCTGAGGTCGTAGATGTCCACATCCAGGGGCGCCCCGGGATCGATCTGGTTTTTGATGCCGTCTAGGCCGGCACAGAGCATGGCGGCGAAGGCCAGGTAGGGGTTGGAGGTGGCGTCGGGGCAGCGGAACTCCAGCCGCTTGGCCTTGGGGTTGTCACCGGACAGGGGAATCCGCACCGAGGCGGAGCGGTTGCCCTGGGAGTAGGCCAGGTTAACCGGCGCCTCAAAGCCCGGCACCAACCGCTTGTAGGAGTTGGTGGTGGGGTTGGTGAGGGCCAGCAGGGCGGGGGCGTGCTTGAGAATGCCACCAATGTACCAGAGGGCCATCTGGCTGAGGCCGGCGTAACCATCGCCGGCGAACAGGGGCTGACCATTGTTCCAAATCGACTGGTGGGTGTGCATACCGGAGCCATTGTCGTTGAACAGGGGCTTGGGCATAAAGGTGACGGTCTTGCCGTACTTACGGGCGACGTTCTTAATGCAATATTTATAGATCATCAACCAGTCCGCCGCCTCAATCAGCCGGCCGAAGCGAATCCCCAGCTCACACTGACCGCCGGTGGCCACCTCATGGTGGTGCTTCTCGATCGGCACCCCCAGTTTGGCCATGGTCAGCAGCATTTCACTGCGCATGTCCTGGGAGGTGTCGGTGGGGGCCACGGGGAAGTAGCCCTCCTTGTAGCGGGGCTTGTAGGCCAGGTTGCCGCCCGCCTCCACCCGACCGCTATTCCAACGCCCCTCAACGCTGTCGACGTAGTAGTAGGCGGAGTGTTCATTCTGATCAAAGCGGACATCGTCGAAGATAAAAAACTCCGCCTCAGGGCCAAAGAAGGCGGTGTCGCCAATCCCTGTAGAGCGCAGGTACTCCACCGCCTTGGTGGCGATCGCCCGGGGGCAGCGGGAATAGAGCTCCCCGGTGCGGGGTTCCTGAATGGTGCAGATCAAACTCAGGGTGGGCTCCGCCATGAAGGGATCGATCCAGGCGGTGCCGGGATCG
>CAYVMR010000089.1:0-8916 GCA_964452545.1 uncultured bacterium | reverse complement strand
ATCCCAGGTGAAGGAGTTAGAACGCCTCAACACTCTGAAGGATGATTTCCTCAGTACGGTCTCCCACGAACTCCGCACCCCGGTCACCACCATGCGGGTGGCGCTGCAGTTGTTAGGGGTGACCCTCAACCAGGAGTTTAATATCAGCGCCGATGTCCACAAACCCAAGCAGGATCAGCATCGGGTGGCCCGCTATTTCTATATTTTGCAGGAGGAGTGTGAGCGGGAAATTAGTTTGGTCAATGACCTGCTGGACCTGCAACGGATCGACATCGGCAACCAGCCCCTGCAGATGGAGCCCCTGGTGGTGAAGACCTGGCTGCTGAGCTGGATTGACAGCTTTGTCACCCGGGCTAAGAGCCGTCACCAAACCCTGGAGGTGCTGACTGACCCAGCCTTGCCCGTAATCCACACCGATCGCACTAACCTGGAACGTATTTTAACGGAGCTGTTAAACAACGCCTGCAAGTACACGCCGCCGGGGGAGCAGATTACCCTGCAGATCCATCCGCTGGGGAATCAGGCCACCAACCAGGTGCAGTTTGTGATTCGCAATACCGGTGTGACCATTCCCCCCCAGGAACTGGCCCGGATCTTTGATAAGTTCTACCGGGTGCCCCAGGCCGATCCCTGGCAACAGGGAGGCACCGGGCTGGGGCTGGCCCTGGTGCGGCGGTTGGTGACCCATATGGGGGGTAGCATTGAGGTCACCAGCGATCGCCAGGCGACCTGCTTTACCGTCACCCTGCCCACCCAGCTGGCCCTGGCCGGCTAGGATGGAGGCAGACTACCGCCGACGTCACGTTCCAGGAGAGCCGACCACCGATGACTATTGCCCCTGATCAGCACCTGGGCCCCTACGCTGGGCAATTTGGGTCTTACACCATTACCCCCCAGGATCTCCAGGGGGTGAGGCTATATCGGTTGGGCTTGGGGCTGGCGGCCCTGGCCCTGGCCATCGCCACCGGCTTGAGCTTTGTCCCCAGCCCTGGTCACTTGGCCATCATCGATCTGTGCTACGGTCTGGGCTGGTTGGCCCTGGGCCTCAGCCTGGCCACCATTCACATCTATATGGTTAGCCTCCACCGCCTGCTGCAGGGGTTCTGGCTGGTGGGCGGGGTGGCCTCCCTGGCCCTGGCCTACACCGGGCCCGGCCCCCTGGCCCAAACCGTGGTGGATCACCCCCAGGCCCTCTGGGGGGTGGGCTTTAGCTTCGCCGCCCTGACCGGTATCTACCTGAAGGAGGCCTTTTGCTTCGATCGCTTCACCAGCAAGCTGCTCACCCCCCTGGTGCCCTTGCTGCTGCTGGGCCATCTAGTTGGCATGCTACCCCGGTTAGCTGAGCAAACCCTGCTCACCCTTTGGGCCGGGTTGTTCTTGCTGTTTGTCTGGGGCAAGCTAGGCCAACCCCTGGTGCCTGACATCGGTGATAAGTCTGTGTTTGCTGTTTTGCAGGGCCAGTCCCCTAGGGATTAGCGGCGGCTCGATCGGTCTTCAGGTCAGCAATTAATTGGGCCAGTTGCTCCCCATTGGTGTGGTAGACCTGGTTGCAAAAGTGGCAGGTGGCCTCGGCCCCATTATCCTTTTCGATCATGTCCTGTAGTTCCGCCTCCCCGAGCATTTTTAGGGCCCCCAGCATGCGATCGGGGGAACAGGGGCAGTGAAATTGCACCAGCTGGGTCTCCGGCAACACCTCCAGGCCCATATCCCCCACCAGGTCCTGGAAAATCTGGGGCAAGCTTTTCTGGGCCCGCAGTAGGGGGGTAAAGCCGGTCAGGGCCCCCAGACGTTGCTCGAGCACGGCCACCATGCCCTGGTCTTCGGCGGCCCTGGGTAAGATCTGCAGCAGCACCCCCCCCGCCGCCTCTACCCCATGGGCGCCAACAAATACCCCTAACACCAGGGCCGAAGGGGTCTGTTCCGAGGAGGCCAGGTAGTGGGTGAGGTCGTCACCAATTTCCCCGGACACCAATTCCACGGTGCTGGAGTAGGGATAGCCGTAGCCCACATCCCGCACCACATAGAGGTAGCCCTGGGCCCCTACGGCCCCCCCCACATCTAGCTTGCCCAGGGGATTGGGGGGTAACTCCACGGTGGGGTTGTCGACATAGCCACGCACCGTGCCATCTAGCCCAGCATCCACCAAAATCCCCCCCAGGGGACCATCCCCCCGCACCCGGATGTTCACCCGAGACTGCGATCGCTTCATACTGGAGGCCAACAGCAACCCCGCCGCCATGGTCCGGCCCAGGGCGGCCGTGGCTACGTAGGAGAGGCCATGGCGCTGGCGGGCCACCTCCGTCAATCGGGTGCTGATCACCCCCACCACCCGAATACCGCCGCTGGCGGCGGTGGCCCGCATCAGTTGATCTGCCATAGCGATTCCAGACTCCTTAATAATTCTTAGTATAGCGGTAGCCTGGTGGGAGAGTAAGGCGGAGTCAGAATTCAGGAATCAGCGGTCAGGAGGGGTGGGGGAAGTTTTGGCATACTGGAAGGTGTTCCTCCTGTCACACCTATGCTAGGTACTTTTCAGCAAAGTTGTCTGCGCATTGAAGTGAAGGCCTCCCAGGAGACCCTTCGCCATAATCTGTTAAAGCCCGCCTACTTTCGTCAGTGGCTATGGCCCCAGCGGTTTGATTTGGGGCTACCGGAGCGACTGGAAGTGGGCTTAAGCTTCACCGGTTACCTGGGGCCCCTGGCTATCCACCACCAGGTGACCGAGGTGGGCGACGATCATCTGGTCATGGTGCTATCCGGGGCGGTGGATGGCTTTCACCAGTGGTACTGGGGGGATAACTGGGTGCAATCCCGCCTGGAGGGGGTCTCCCTGTTGCCCCTAAATCTGGGCCAAAGTCTTACCCTCCTGCGCCTGGAAGCCTTCCTCAACCATCCCCCTCGCCCCTAACCCCCCTACGCCCGTTGCCCTGCGCCCCCCATGCCCCCCCGTTACCAGTACCTCCTATTCCACAAGCCCTACAACGTCTTGAGCCAGTTCACCCTGGGGCATCACAGCTCAGCCGGTTTGACCCTGAAGGACTTTATCCCGGTGCCGGGGGTTTATCCGGTGGGGCGCTTAGACCGCGACAGTGAGGGATTAATGCTGTTGACAGACAACGGTCAACTGCAGCACCGCCTCAGCCATCCCCGCTATGGCCATAGGCGCACCTACTGGGTCCAGGTGGAGGGCAGCCCCGAGCCCGCCGCCCTGGAACAGTTGGCTCGGGGGGTGACTATTCAGGGCTATCGCACCTTGCCCTGCCAGGTGGATTGGCTGGCCCAGGAGCCCAACCTGCCCCCCAGGGTGCCGCCTATTCGAGTGCGTCAGCACATTCCCACCAGCTGGCTCAGCCTCACCCTCCAAGAGGGCAAAAATCGTCAGGTACGGCGGATGACAGCGGCGGTGGGTTATCCGACCCTGCGACTGGTGCGCCAGGCGATCGCCGAGCTGCACCTGGGATCCTTGGCTCCAGGACAGTGGCGCCCGGCAACGGCGATGGAACAACGGTGGTTGGAGGCGCTATAGTCGTCCTGTTCGAATCACGGCCGTAGCCTAGGTACAGGCTCGGGGGTTTGGTGAACCTGGTGTTTATCGGTGAACCTGGTGTTTATAATTGTAAAGACTTGCCTATGTCCATCGTCCTCCATTCTGTGTACTCCACCGTGTACCCCCAACCGCCCTACGTTCTTCTTTTAGCTGGTTTTTTGGCCGCCGTTAGCTCCGGCTACGCCTTCAGCACGTCCCTGCAACAATCGGTTCAGGACTGGCAGCGGAAACGATCCACTCGGATATTAGCCGGTTTGCGGGGGCCACGGTTGCAGGTGCCCTTTTTCGGTATCTGTGCCGGGGTCTGCGTGTTTTTGGCCTCTGGCATTGAGTTGTTTGGCTTTCCCACCAAGGCCGCCTACGCTATGGGGGCGCCCCTGACCCTGCTGAGTGGGCTGCTGATTTGGTCCCAGCTGGGTAAGATTCTCACCCTGATCGAAGAGGGTGGCTCTAAGGCCCTTGACCTGGATTCCTTTTAACCATTGCCATGGGGCCTACCGACTATTCCGCCGATGCCAATTCTGCCGACCCAGCGCCGCTGCCCACAGAGGCGGCGCTGCAAAATTTGAGCCAGGCCCTCGAGGACCTACGCCAGGGGCTGGTCACCCAGCTTAACCAGGAAATCGAAGCCCTTCAGCGCCATAAGCAGGCGTTGATGCGAGATGTTGAGCAACTAGAACAGGATCTAAGCCAGCTCCAGGCCAGCTATGGGAAGCCGTTGAGTCAGCAGCAACAGGCTCAGCAGGAGGCTTGGGCCCGGCACCTGGCCCAGGCCCTGGCCACCCATTTGCAACGTCACCTGGAGGTTCAGCCCCCCAGCCCGGAGGCTAGGGTAACGGGTAGGGAGACCCTGGGCGGGGTTGGTCAAGGGCTGGCGGATCTGGATGGCGCCCTGCACCGCTCCTTACAAACGCTACAACAGGACTTATCCAGCTATCAAAGCAGCATTTCCCAGCAGGTGAGCCGTATGCATAACCTGCAGCAGCAGGGGGAGGTCATTTTAGAGGCCCTGGTGGGTCGCCTCAGTCAAGAGTTGCAAAACCAGCTGGTGCGCCCCCAACCCCCTGCCCTCCAGGCCCAATATCCCCTGCCTCGGCCACCCCGAGCTCAGCCTGCCCTGGCGGGCCCTAGTCCACCAGGGCAGGCTGGGCCAGGCACCTGGGTGCCTGCTTGGCTGCCCCTGGGGCTGAGTCTGATCGCCATGCTTGCCCTCTCGAGCCATAATCTGCTGGTGGGGTTGGTGGCCAGTGGTGGGCAGTGGTTGGGCCGCGTGCCCCTACCGGCGATCTTTCCCCTTAGCGTGATCAATGCGGTGATGCTGCTGTGGCTCCGCATGGTGGTGGTGGTGCCCCTGCTGGCCCTACTGGCCATCGGGTTGCAGCCGACCCTGAGGGCCGATCTAACTGCGCTGTTTAGACCAACCTCCTCCCCCACCCTGATTCGGGTGCTAACTAGTGGGGTTTTCCTGGGCCTATCCCAGGTGCTGCTGTATCGAGCGATCGCCGATTTAGGGCCGGGGCTAGCGGTTACCCTACTATTTACCTACCCCTTGTTAGCTATTCCGCTCTCCTGGTTCAGTCAGGGGGAACGACCTAATCCTCTCCGTCTGGTGGCCCTGTTTGCCCTGACCATGGGTCTGGTCTTTACCGCCTTGCCCGATCTGTTGGGCGTGACCGGTCGGGACACCACCGCCTGGGGGCTGGCAACCGCCCTATTGGCGGCCGCCGCCTTTGGCCTCCACTGGCTCACCCTGCAGCTCACCCTGCAGCAGTTGCCCCTAGTACCCACCACCCTGATGCAATTTTCGACGGTGTTTGGGCTCAGCAGTTTAATTTTGATGGTCGCCTTCCTAGCAGGGCTGGGCCCCACCCTCCCCAGTAACCCCGCCTGGCTTTATGGGGCGGGGTTGGCGCTGGGGTTGCTTACCCTGGTGGGCTATCTGGCTAACCACTACGGCCAACGGTTTAGCGATCAGAGGAGTTTGCCGGTGTTGGCGGCGGCTATTCCCCTGGTGACCGCTGGCCTCGCCTATGGTCTCTTGCCTGGAGGACAGTCGGTGTTGCAGTTTATCCAGTGGGTGGGGGTGATCCTAGTCAGCCTGGGCGGGGTTTCCCTGGCCCTAGATCGTCGCCACCCCAGGCGGGCCGGTTAGACCAGCCTTGATGATCGCCACCGCCATCTTCCCCCGCCCCTAAATCAACCCCAAGGCCGATGGTCAGGGGGAGGTTTAGCCCAGTTTGGCCAAGGCTATATAATAAGGCGTACCCAGTCTTACCTCTATCCCTCACCGCCGTGACCCAAACCCCCCTATCGCCCCAACCCCTTGTCTCCGCCATGCCCCCCCGTCCTGACGCCTTAGGTCGGTTCGGCCAGTTTGGTGGTAAGTATGTGCCAGAAACCCTGATGCCAGCCCTGACGGAGTTGGAGCAGGCCTTCTATCAGTATCGCCACGACCCTGCCTTCCAGGCGGAGCTCCAGGGTCTCCTGCAGGACTATGTGGGTCGCCCCAGCCCCCTCTACTTTGCTGAGCGCCTCACCGCCCACTATCGCCGTCCCGATGGCCAGGGCCCAGAGATTTACCTCAAGCGTGAGGACCTCAACCACACCGGCGCCCACAAAATTAACAACGCCCTCGGCCAGGTGCTGCTGGCGAAGCGCATGGGGAAGGGACGGGTGATTGCTGAGACCGGTGCCGGTCAGCACGGCGTCGCCACCGCCACGGTCTGCGCTCGGTTTGGCCTGCAGTGCGTGATTTACATGGGGGTGCACGACATGGAGCGGCAGGCCCTCAACGTCTTTCGCATGCGCCTGATGGGGGCGGAGGTGCGACCGGTGTCGGCGGGTACTGGCACCCTCAAGGATGCCACCTCGGAGGCGATCCGCGACTGGGTGACTAACGTCGAAACCACCCACTACATCCTGGGCTCCGTCGCTGGCCCCCACCCCTACCCGATGATGGTGCGAGATTTCCACGCCATGATTGGGGCGGAGACCCGGGCCCAGTGTCAGCAGAAGTTTGGCGCCCTGCCGGATATTTTAATGGCCTGTGTGGGGGGGGGCTCCAATGCCATGGGGCTATTCCACGACTTTGTGGAGGAGCCTACGGTGCGGATGATTGGTATTGAAGCGGCGGGTAGTGGGGTGGCCACCGGTCAGCACGCCGCCACCCTGACGGCGGGGCGGGTGGGGGTGCTGCATGGGGCCATGAGCTACCTGCTGCAGGATCAGGACGGTCAGGTGATGGAGGCCCACTCTATCAGCGCCGGCTTAGATTACCCAGGAGTGGGGCCCGAGCATAGTTTCCTCAAGGATATGGGCCGGGCGGAGTACTATAGCGTCACCGATCAGCAGGCCCTGGCCGCCTTCCAGCGGGTTTCTCGGCTAGAGGGTATCATTCCTGCGCTGGAAACCGCCCATGCCTTTGCCTACCTGGAGCAACTCTGTCCCCAGTTAGAGGGGAACCCCCGCCTGGTAATCAATTGCTCTGGTCGGGGCGACAAGGATGTGCAAACCGTGGCGAAGGCCCTGGGGGATTGCATCTAACCATAGCGTCGATCGCCCTGAGTGAACCTCACCCTAGACCCGGGTGAACCTAACTACCAGGGGGAGTCTGGGGGTCGGTAGGACCAGGACTCGGCTCGGGGGGGGTGGGTTCGCAGGCTAGCCCCTTGGTGCTGGTCAAGGTTGCTTGGCAAAGTAGGGAAAGAAGGAGGGTGGCGATCGCCCTAACCCACCAACGTTGTCGATATTCCATGGTAAAACGTCTCTTGAACATAGGGGAGGGATGACTGGGCAAAGCAAAGTTTAACCCGTCACCCCCTTGGTTTACCGTTAAGCCTCTAAGGGCTAGGCATTAGGATCACGGCCCGTTGCCACCGGCAGGTCAGGCTGAGCCGAATATTCTGTCCAGGACCCTTCATAAATCCGCACCTTAGGATAACCTAGGACATGCTTGAGAACCACGTACTGCAGAGTGGCTTCTCGACCCGTACTGCAGGTGAC
The DNA here is from genome assembly GCA_964452545.1 of uncultured bacterium. Classification (GTDB taxonomy): domain Bacteria; phylum Cyanobacteriota; class Cyanobacteriia; order Phormidesmidales; family Phormidesmidaceae; genus Nodosilinea. The sequence continues at coordinate 1,367 of CAYVMR010000089.1, read as the reverse complement.
AATAATGTCATCCTCGGGGGTAATACCGCGCTGGGCCATGAGGGAGCGAATTTCATCCAGGGATTTCAACTGGTGAAAGTTGGATTCCCCCGCGGTGAAGGTTGGCCAGGGAATATTATTAGCCCCAGGAATATGACCATTGCGAATGAACAGATTTTCCTCCCCAGCGAATAGGGCTGGAGGACGCGGGTCAATCAAGGTGACCTTGGCGTTACCAATGAAGCCCCGTACCTGTTCCAAGCCAACCCGAATAGTTGGATTATCCTTCAAGGTAAAGTTACCGCTGGCATACTGGGGAAACTCCTTGGTGATGGGTAAACCAGCCTCCTTATACCCCTTGTAGCCGCCATCCAGGATGGACACCTGGCCTTGCTTACCGCTGCGTTCCAGTAGGTAAGCCACCATACTGGTGCCCAGGATGTTACTGCCGTCAGAGTAAATCACCACGGAGCTGTCGTTATTGACGCCAGCGGCGCGAAATAGGGCCTCAATCTTCTGTTGCTCCCAATACTGCACCGGTAGAAGACCGTTGGGGCCCCGGAAGGTATTGTCAGCGATATTAACTGCCCCTGGGACATGGCCGCCAATATAGTCGAGGGGGTTGATCCGTACATCCAGGACTCGCAGATTGGGATCCTGAGCGTGCTCCGCCAGCCATTGGGGAGTGACAAAATTAATCTTGGTGGCCGCGGTAGCCGGAGTGACTAACCCTGGCACCAGGGTTAGGGCTAAAACCACTGCAATGAAGGAAAACGCTTGAAGTTTCCAACGTTTTATCAACTTCAACATGGGACCTCCTGGTCAAAACAGCAACAACGAAAAACCAGATCCGCAGGGAAAACCCAACCCCACCGGGTAGGCGCCCTGGCTGACTGCAGTCTCGGATAAGGGAACTAGAGCCCGATCTGGCATAGGGGAAACCTGATGTTAAATAGGCAAGAGTTCGCAGTTGAAACAGGCGTGTTATTCAACCGAACAGAAATCTTTATGCAGTCCGATACCATCCTGGCTTGAGTTCAATCAAGTCCCCCGGCCTAGTATAAACCAAAATCCCGGTAATCCTATCGGGTTTTAGGGGTATGAATTAAAGAAACAGGGTTGGCGGGATTCGAACCCACGACCTACCGCTTAGGAGGCGGTCGCTCTATCCTGCTGAGCTACAACCCCACGGGCCCTATTTTAGGGCAAACTGTGGCACCGTCAGGATGGTGGAACCAGAGTGTCCGACCACGGGTGGCTGAAATCAACCATCCTGCCTGGCCATTATAGCCCTAAGCCCAGCGAACTTCCGACCTCGGCGTTTTGGCCAAACCCTATAGCCTATAGGGAGGCCACGATCGCTCCACTGTCATGCTGGGGATGGAGGG
>CAYVMR010000088.1:0-8923 GCA_964452545.1 uncultured bacterium | reverse complement strand
CATTGATGAGCTGGTGGTGGTGGTGATGAAGCGCGATCGCCATGCCGAGCTGATTAAGGAAATCCGTGATGCCGGCGCCCGGGTAAAACTGATCTCCGATGGGGATGTGTCGGCGGCCATTGCCTGCGCCTTCTCGGGTACCAACACCCATGCCCTGATGGGTATTGGGGCGGCTCCCGAGGGGGTGATCAGTGCCGCCGCCATGCGTTGCCTGGGGGGCCATTTCCAGGGGCAGTTGATCTACGATCCAGCAATTGTGAAAACTGGCTTGATTGGTGAAAGTAAGGAAGCCAACATTGCCCGTCTCAACGAAATGGGGATTACCGACATTGATCGGGTGTACGACACCCACGAACTGGCCTCGGGGGAAACCGTCCTGTTTGCTGCCTGTGGTATTACTGCTGGGGAACTGATGAATGGGGTGCGCTTCTTCCACGGCGGCGCTCGCACCCAGTCCCTGGTGATCTCCAGCCAGTCGAAGACAGCTCGCTTCGTCGACACCATCCATATGTTTGAGCAACCCAAGACCTTACAAATTCGCTAAGGGTCCTTTTCAAATGGAATAAACTAGAGATGCGGGCATCCGCATCTTTTTTTTTAGTGGTCAATACTTTTTCATAGACTTTTGTTGAGTTTCCTTGAGTCAACGCCCATTTGTCCCTAACGTCAACCATAGGGCTATGGGGATCGGAAGCGTAACGATGCCGATCCGGCGTCCATCCCTGATCATGGCAACAGAGGCCGCTTTGGCTATCTGAATGACTTTATTAACCAAACGCATGGAGGAAGAATGAATATCGCCGTAATTGGTCTGAGCCATAAAACCGCACCGGTACAGATTCGGGAAAAGCTTAGTATTCCTACGGCTCAGACAGGAGACGCGATCGCCCACCTGACCCATTGTCCCCACATTGATGAAGTTTCCATTCTCAGTACCTGCAACCGACTAGAAATTCACATCGTCACCACCGCCACAGAGCAGGGGATCGGAGAAGTGATGCAGTTTTTGTCTGAGCACAGCGGCTTGCCCCTGCTAACCCTCCGCCCCCACCTGTTTATTTTGCTCCACCAGGACGCCGTCAATCACCTGATGCGGGTGGCGGCGGGGCTGGATAGCCTGGTGTTGGGAGAAGGGCAAATCCTGGCCCAGGTCAAACATGCCCATCAGTTGGCCCAGCAACACAAGAGTATTGGCCGGGTGTTGGATCGTCTGTTGAAGCAAGCTCTGACGGCCGGTAAACGGGTGCGCACTGAAACCAGTATTGGGACTGGCGCCGTTTCGATCAGCTCCGCGGCCGTAGAACTGGCCCGGATCAAGGTGCCCCATCTCAGCCAGTGCCGGGTGAGCATTCTGGGAGCGGGGAAGATGGCCCGTCTGCTAGTACAGCATTTAGTGGCCAAAGACTCCTGCTCTATCACCATTCTCAACCGTACCCTTGATCGAGCTGATGAACTGGCTCGCCAGTTTAGTGAGGCCACGATCTATGCCGGCACCCTGGATGCCATGTTAGAAACAGTTCAACAGTCTGATGTGGTCTTCACCTGTACCTCGGCTACCGAACCCCTGCTCCATCGCGACAATCTGGCCCCCCTGGTGGAAGCGAGCCGCACCCTGATGCTGTTTGATATTTCGGTGCCCCTGAATGTTCACAGTAATGTGAACGAATTGGATAACGTTCATGCCTTTAATGTCGATGACCTGAAGGCGGTGGTGGCCCAAAACCAGGCCACCCGTCGGCGCCTGGCGATGGAGGCCCAACTGCTGTTGGATGAGGAGGTGGAGGGTTTTATGGACTGGTGGCGATCGCTAGACACCATCGGCACCATTAGTAGTCTGCGTAGCAAGGTGGAGTCCATCCGCGAGCAGGAACTGGAAAAGGCCCTATCCCGCCTGGGTAGTGAATTTGCCGAGAAACACCAGGAGGTGATTGAGGCCCTGACCCGGGGGATTGTCAATAAAATTCTCCACGATCCAATGGTACAATTGCGGGCCCAGCGAGATATCGAAGCCCGTAAGCGAGCGATGCAAACCCTTACGCTGCTCTTTGATCTAGATCCGGTCTCTAACCAGACCTTTAGCTAGGCATGGATATCTATCGTTTACCGGCCTTTAGGGACAACTATATCTTCCTGCTCCACGATCCCCAGCAACGGGCCGCAGCGGTTGTAGATCCGGGGGATGCTGCACCGGTCCTAAACCATCTGGCGGAGCTGGAGGTGCCTCTGGTGGCTATTTTCAATACCCACCACCACAGCGATCACGTGGGAGGCAACCTCACCCTGCTAGAACAGTTTCCCCAAGCGGTGGTCTATGCTGGATCCCAGGACTGGGGTCGAATTCCCGGGCAACGCGTGGGCTTGGAGGAGGGGGATGGGGTCGGTTTTGGCGATCGCCAAGCCCAAGTACTATTTGTACCAGGCCATACCCGTGCCCACATCGCCTATTATTTTCCTCCCGCCGACACAGACACCTGGGGCGATCTGTTCTGTGGAGACACCCTATTTGCTGGGGGCTGTGGTCGCCTCTTCGAAGGTACCCCTAGTCAGATGGTGGCTTCCCTCCATAAACTCAGACAACTTCCCGATCAAACCCGAGTTTGGTGCGCCCACGAATATACCCTCAAAAACCTGGAGTTTGCCCTGACCGTAGATGCGGATAATCCTGATCTACAGCAGCGATTAGAGGCGGTTCAAAGAGCTCGGAGCCAGGGAGAGCCCACCGTACCCGCCGACTTAGGGTTAGAAAAGTTGACCAATCCGTTTCTCCGCTGGGATCAACCGGCCCTACAGACGGCGGTCCAGGGTAAAACTCCAGAGCAAACCTTTGCCCGACTACGGGGTCGTAAGGATTGTTTCTAACCGCTTGCAGACCCCTGATGCCGTGGTTGCATCCGCCTACGGTGATAGTTTCGGTAGTTTCTCTCCGATAGCTCACAGGATTTTCTACACGATAGATATGTACTTCTACGGAGTGCTTATATAGAACTGTAAAGTTAGGATGAAAGCTAGGCCATTGTCGCCTGGGCTGAGCTCTGAGGTGTCAGAAACACTCACCACGGCGGCAGCTGGCCATATCCCTGTAGCCAGGCTGAGTAGATCTATGGCATCCTACGTACCCGCGGCGCTACGCCCCACCTTCATCCTCACTAACCCGTCCCAACTAGCCGCGACCTCAGAGGTAACTATGGATCCGGGAGACCCACTGTCCTCCCTGGATCAGCGCTATTTGATCGAGGATGCAGACCAGTGGTTGCAACAGGGGATTAACTCCTTTCAAGAAGGCCGATTCACCCCTGCCCTTGCCCTAATTCAGCAGGCCCTTCAGGCCTATAAACGGCTTGGAAATCGTCCCCTGGTAGCCCGGGTATTGCTGACTCAGGCGGTCATGCATTACCGCCTGGGGGACTACCTCTGTGCCGTCGATTATGGCGGACAATGCTTGACCCTGGTCCAGGACCTGGGAGATCTAGCCCTAGCGCAGGAGGTGTTAGACCACCTGGGGAATAGCTACCGACACCAGGGGAATCTCTCCCAGGCGATGGAATATATGAACCGGAGCCTGGCTCTGGCTCGACAAATTCAGGACCAAGCAGCGGAAATGCGGGCCCTGAATAACCTGGCGATGGTTTACCGAGCCAAGGGAGAACATCATCAAGCCGCTGGCATCTATCGGGCTAGCTTGGCGATCGCCAGGGTCCTGGGGGAACTGACGATACAGATGCAAATCCTGCAGAACCTCGGTAACACCTACAAAAGCCTACGGCACTACGGGCAGGCGATCCGGTGTTATGAAGCTTTCCTAGATCTACAGCACAGGCAACCCTCTGGGGTCGTCGATCAGACCACTCTGCGGCGCATTCTCACCCATTTGACCACCGCCACCCTGGCTGTGCATGACTATAGCCGGGCGATTATCCACCTCCAACACCACCTGACCATCGCCTGTAACCTGGGGGATAGCCATTGCACCAGCAGTTTGATTGATACCCTGCGACAATGCTACACCGCCCTCAACCAGGTGCACACCGTTCACTCCCCCATGGAAATTGCCTAGCAGCTGGGGTTAGAAAACTGTCAATCCGCTATCTACAGGGACCAATACACTCCTAAGCAATCCCTAGGAAACGATTCACATAGGTCAGGTAGGTGGCCGGATCCTCCAGCATAGGGAAATGCCCTGTTTTCTCCATCAGCACATAGGAAATCAGGGGGTTGAGGGCCGCCGCCTTACGCCCCAAGTCAGCAGGGGTAATTTGATCAAACTCCCCGGATATCAGCAAGGTAGGCACAGAAATTTTAGCAAACTCAACCGGCATAATTTCCGTAGCCGCCTTACTCACCGACGTAAAAATAGTGCCCAGGGCGGTCTGGTAGTCGGCCTGGAGAAAGTCTTCCAAAAAAGCCACTTTTTCTGCGGCGGGAATGGGTTGGTGAAGAAAGCGAGCCATGAAAAACCGGGGCATTAAGGGCAAGCGACCTAACCAAGCCGGTCGGAATCGCACCACCAAGCTACCAAATCGATAAAATGCCTCAAAGGCGGCCTGGTCGTAATCAAAAATCCCATTACAGGTCAGAATGGCTCGCTCCACCCGCTGGGGATACCGGTTAAGGAAAAAAACCGCCACAGATGCTCCCATGGAATGGGCATTTAAGCTGACCATTGGGAGATCCAGTGCCGTGAGAAGCGCTTCAAGATCTTCGGCAAAGGTGATCAGTTCATACCCCCGACCCGCCGCCCCAGCGGTCTGGTCTAAAGCCATTTTTGACCGACCAAAGCCCCTCATATCGTAGAGGAGACAGTCATAGTGGGAGGCTAGAGCCCGAGCTGTACTTTCCCAGTAACGACAGGAACCAGCCCAGCCATGTAGAAAAACGATGACTGGTCGACTGGAGCCAGGAGACCGGGGAGTTTCAGTGCCAATCCACTCATAGTAGTGATCGACCTGGTTGACCCGCAGGTAGGCCATGGTTAAGCAGACTCAGGCTTGGGGAGGGAGGATGGATGGAGCAGCAAGTCGGCGGTAGACCGCTGTTCTACCATTTCTCGGGTAATGGTGCAGCGTTTTAGATCTTTACGGGACGGCAGTTCATACATAACATCCAGCATCAGTTCCTCGATAATACCGCGCAGCGCCCTTGCCCCTGTCTTACGGCGGTAGGCCTCTCGAGCGATCGCCCGCAGGGCATCGGCTTTAAACTCAAGCTGCACATTGTCCATCCGCATTAGCTTCTGGAACTGTTTGACCAGGGCATTTTTAGGCTCCGTTAGAATCGCCATGAGGGACTCTTCGTCTAGAGGCTCGACCACAGAGGTGGCGGGAATGCGCCCAATAAATTCCGGAATCAGCCCAAACTTAACCAGGTCATCAGGTTCCAGGTGACGTAGCACATCGGCGGTTCGCTTCTCTCGAGAGACCTGACCCTCACCAGGCTGGACAAAGCCAATGGACTTTTTGCCAATCCGCTGTTCTACAATTTTTTCTAGCCCTACAAATGCCCCCCCACAAATGAATAAAATATTGCTCGTATCAATTTGAATGCAGTCTTGATAGGGATGCTTGCGCCCCCCCTGGGGAGGAACGTTGGCAATGGTCCCTTCCAACATTTTCAAAAGGGCCTGCTGTACCCCCTCTCCAGAAACATCACGGGTGATCGAGGGGTTTTCACTTTTACGGGCAATTTTGTCAATTTCGTCGATATAGATGATGCCCCGTTGGGCCTCCTCCACATCTAGATCGGCCACTTGCAAAAGGCGCAGAAGAATATTTTCCACATCCTCCCCAACATAGCCGGCCTCCGTTAGGGTAGTAGCATCGGCTACGGCAAAGGGAACGTCTAAGATCCGGGCCAGGGTTTGAGCTAGCAAGGTTTTACCACAGCCAGTAGGGCCAATCAACAAGATATTCGATTTTTGCAGCTCGATGGTGTCATCGGCAGAGCCATCCTGTAGGTTTTGTAGGTAACTGAGGCGTTTGTAATGGTTATAAACGGCAACGGAGAGAACTTTTTTCGCTTCATCCTGGCCGATCACATGATCATCTAGGTAGTCCTTGATTTCCCTAGGCTTGGGGATTTGGCTCATGGAGATGGGTACCGCGGTGGATCGCGATCGCTCCGGCGTTGCCACCTCCCGCCTCGGTACTGGTTGAGCCACCGCTGTCCCGGTATCAAACAACTCCTCATCTAAAATCTCGTTACACAGGTCCACACATTCATCACAGATATACACGCCGGGGCCGGCGATTAATTTGCGCACCTGCTCCTGGGACTTGCCACAAAAGGAACATTTTAGATGGGAGTCGTACTTAGACATAACATGACCTTAGTTAAGTGCAGTCACGGCGGGGTGGACTGAAAGGGAATGCTGTTCAATGACATCGTCAATCAGACCGTATTCCTTGGCTTCCTGGGCCGACATATAAAAATCTCGCTCGGTATCAGCTTCTACCCGTTCGATGGGTTGGCCAGTATGGAAAGCAATCAACTGATTAAGACGGTTTTTATGATACAGAATCTCTTTGGCTTGAATGGCAATATCCACAGCCTGACCCTGGGCACCCCCTAAAGGCTGGTGAATCATAATCCGAGAACTGGGCAAGGAAAGCCGCTTACCCTTGGTGCCGGCACAAAGCAAGAAGGCCCCCATGCTGGCGGCCAGGCCAAAACAAATGGTCACCACGTGGGGTCGAATTTGCTGGATAGTATCGTAGATAGCCATTCCAGCAGTTACGGAGCCACCCGGTGAGTTGATGTAGATCTGTACATCTTTTTCTGGATCCTCAGCATCTAGGTAGAGGAGCTGAGCTACGATAGAATCAGCAACTTGACCATCAATGGCGGTTCCCAAAAAAATAATCCGCTCCCGTAGGAGCCGGGAATAAATGTCAAAGGCCCGTTCCCCTCGTCCAGATTGCTCAATAACGACGGGTAATACACTACTAATACTGGGCTGAGTAGAAATAGAACTCAAGTTGAAAATTGACCTTTGGCTAGGGTTCGATGCAATCATAATCGGTTTGGCCAATATTTCAAGGGCTGCAATCAACTACTTCATTAAAACGATGGGCGACAGCAAGCAAGGTCAGCTAGGACGGCAACTTTGGGTTCAGGGTTGAACCCGATCTGCCTTGCATTTAACTTTCAAGGACATCAACCCTATCTAGCTAGCCCCGCCTTCCTCACAGTCGGATAGATAGAGTAAGACACAAACCTTAAGGAAGACTGGTGGACCATCGTCCAATACCAGTCATTATGCCCTATTTTTCCTTGGCCCCTCCAGTTGCTTTGGGAAAATTTAGGGCCCTAGCTTCAGGGTAGGACTATTCCTCTTCGCGGCTGGCCGTCGTTGGGGCGACAACGTCAGGTTTAGCCTCAACTTCAAACTCTGGAGCAGGGGTCGACTGAGGCTGAAGGCTACCCTCTGGCACCAGCTCCATAGAGTTAACGGTCAGCAGCCAAGTGAAAATCTTATCCTGCAGCAGTTCCTCCTCCAAGACCTGCCGCAACCGTTCCAAATCGTACTGATCTGGGTCAGAGAGATCGGCCAAGGTTTCATCAAACTTAGCCTGGAGTTCCTCTGGGGTGACACTGATATTTTCTTGTTTAGCCACCTCCCCCAAGGCGAGGGTGCGTTTTAGTCGATCAATTGCATTAGGACGGGCTTCTTTGCGCATCCCATCTATCAGATCTTGAGTCAAAATCTTGTTCAAGTCCAGGCCTTGCTGACTAAACTGAGACAGGGTTTGTCTCACTAAAAAGTCGGTTTCCTGTTGTACCATAGTTTCTGGAATTTCGGCCTCCAGGTTAGCCACCAGGGCATTGAGGAGGGCACCATGTTGATTAGTTTTGGTTTTTTCTGAGGCCTCTTCGGCGTACTGATTTACCAGGGAGGTGCGCAGTTCTTCAATGGTGGCAAACTCACTGACTTCCTGGGCAAAATCGTCGTCCAGCTCAGGTAGTTCTTTCTCTTTAATCTCTTTGAGGGTAATTGAGAACACCACCGCCTTACCGGCCAGATCAGCATGACCGTAATCATCAGGGAAAGCTAGATCCAGATCCCTAGCCTCTTCCAGGCTCATGTCCACGATGCCCTCCACAAACCCAGGAATAAACCGGCCGGGTTCTAGATCGAGGCTAAAGTCATGGCCGGACCCACCGGCAAACTCCTCTAATTCCCCAGCGTCGTTAGCGACTTTACCAACGAAGTCAATCACCACTGCATCCCCCATTTGAGCCGCCCGATCCTCGATCGGAACGAGCGTCGCCCGTTGGGTTTGGTAGGTGGACAGGGTCTTATCCACCCGATCCGGATCCGGCAGGATTTCTTCAGCTTGTAAGGAAAGATCTTTATAGTGTTTCAGGGTGACCCGGGGGGGGACGTCAACGCTGGCGGAAATTGTCAGTGTCTTGCCAGGTTGGTACTGGGCTACCAACTCCTCAAAGGAGGATCGCAGTTGGTAGTTGCCAATGGCGGCGATCTCTTCCTGTTTAATGGCAGATTGAATGGCGTTTTCTAGAAGTTCCTGCAGGACGGTAGCTTTAAATTGAGTGACACCAATGCGCTGCAGGAAGACTGGTTTGGGCACCTTTCCCTTGCGAAAGCCCGGGATGGTGGTGGTGCTCATTAGCTTGGTCAAAACCTGATCGTAGGTTTTTTGAGAAAGCTCAGAGGGAATCTCAATTTCTAGGCCCACCTGGCTGTCAGGCAGAACTTCCTGGGTTACTTTCATAGGGAGGTTACCGGCTCAAAATGAAGACGACGATAGCGTCTAATGGGGGCAAGGTGCAAAATTAATTTGACGCAATTAGTAAGCATAGCTTAAATCAGCGAAGTTGGCTGGCTTTGAAGTTGGCTATTTTTCTATAGCAGTTCCTGGACTAACGAGGTACGATCGAAGTAGATGAGACGCAAAGGATCCTACAC
>CAYVMR010000087.1:0-8946 GCA_964452545.1 uncultured bacterium | reverse complement strand
GTGTAGGATCCTTTGCGTCTCATCTACTTCGATCGTACCTCGTTAGTCCAGGAACCGCTATATCACTTAGCAAAAACCACTATGATCATGGCAATTGGCAGGATAGAGTTGCTTCTAGCTAAGCGTCAATAGCCAGGTTACCTAGGAGTGTCTAAGCATTTAAAGACGACATCCCCCACCTTCATTCAAGCAAGGACTACATTGTAGATCTAGATCGGCTGCTCCAGCGTTGCTGTTTGTGCCGGGCTAGGATCTTGCGCTTACGTTTTTCGGGTGGAGTTTCAAAGTGACGCTTCTTGCGCATATCGGAGAAAATATCAGCCCTAGAAACCTTACGCTTAAATCGACGCAGGGCTGATTCCAGGGATTCGTCTTCTCCTACAATAATCTGAGCCATAGGTATTCCTCAAAGATATTATTTTATTCGGATATAGTCAGCCCTTGCAAATCTCTAGTCATCCTCTGGAAAGACCCACTTGGGTGGTTGAGAGGCTCGCTCCATGAGCTTACGTCGCACCGCTTGATCCGCCATTTCAAGCATGTGCTCAAGGGAGGTATCAGTAATAAATCGTGTAGCGTCTTCCCGATACTTTAAGTTAGGGCACTGATCCCCCAGAATACAGCCGTCCTGACAGTCCACAACACAGTTAATTGCCATTATTTGACCCTCCCTTGGATAACTTACAGCGGGCTAAGATTAGATGTGCCTTACCAGATACCCCCCTATCCGATTCCAATACCATGTCCAAGCTATCTAAGTCTCGAATAACTTGGCCTTTGTGGATCTTAGCAACTACTCTGCTGATGTTGCTGGGTTTAGCCTGTCTATATTGGATTAACCCTGAGCTGCTTGATATTTTATACCGATCCGCTAGCTAGCCTGATTGGTCAGACATACCCATGCAATGGAAAGCAGGCCTTGGTCCTTTCAGAAGACTGGTCTAGCTGGGTCCAATTGGACTAGCAACCCATGTAGGGAAGTTGGCGAACCGTTTTGGAAGAGAGTGCTCAGAATTTTGTGTAAACTCTGGTTCTGATAGCGAGGAATCAATGGCTTCAGCTTGGTCTCCTGAACACTCCCTCTTGGAACCCAAAAGTGCCATTTAAAACAAAAGAGATGCCGACGACTGGCCGTGTTTCGTCTCGGCATCTCCTCTGGTTCGCTCCTCACACGTTTGTCATTATAAAGTCATTTGGGAAAAATGTCACGTCTTAAATGGCCTTAATATGATTATTTCTGATCGGTCGCAACAAAAACTACAGCTACGGCCGTAGCCCCGTCCGATGGGGTGGAGGCGAGTTAGGATGCTGACTTGACCGTTGTTTTCGGGGATCAACGCTGTCCTCAGCGTTCTGGCCAAAGCTATATTTTCCAATCAGTCATGGTTGATCACGGACAACTGGCTGGCCGGCGGTCGGGGCTAGCCCAAGCTCGGTCTGACAAACCGCGCCTAAGACCCGGTCTATCCCCTTCAGTAAGACCAGAGTAGATGGGGCCGCGGTGAGGCTCTCCCTGCTGCCTAGCCACTCATCTATTGCCACTGATAAGCGGTAGGCCGCCGCAAAACCATAGGGCTCTGACTGATCTCCCTGAGCTCGAGGGCATAGGGTTAGGTAATCTACCGTCTGGACTAAGCCGCGTAGCACTGATTCACCACTGTTAATGGGCAAGAGGCGCTGGGAAAAACCCACGGGACTAAATTGATCACCACCCACCGTGGGCTCAAGGCTAAGCTCCAATCCAGTGAGTAATTGACGACAACGACCATAGGTGTACTGCACCACAGCCTTGGGGGACAGCTGTAGTCGTTGCGCTAGGCTTAGATCTGGTGGGGCGAGCCTCACCGGTAGATTACCTTGAGGAGAGATCTGAAAGTCTTTGTCGCGTATAGCTAACTGCCATAACCAGGCCCCCAAAGCTAAGGGGGTAGGGGTAAATAAAATTTGACCGGAGGGCAAGATCTGTCGGAGACAATGGCCGCTCAAGACCTGCAACCATGAAACCTGGGGCATGCCCCAAGGCTGTTCGCAAGCGATCAAAGCCATTTTAGCTAGCCATTGACGATCACCAAGGGGGAAATCAGGATTGAAATCACAGATGTAACTAATTACCTTTGGGTTCCTACCCCAACGCAGTTGATAATTCACCACGGACGGGGTGACTATAGCCTGGAGCCCGTGATTCAGTTGCTGAGCCAGGATGAGCTGTAATGATAGGGGTTCTACCATGATCCTAGGGTTGGCTAAAAGCCAAAGTCCTGATCAAAGGCACTACGGGTCATGGGTTGGGATACCTCTAGCCCTTCTCCTCCTAGCAAGGTCAGAGGTTTACCCTGAATGTTAATCCAGACTGGCAGGGTGGGGTCAAGACTACTAGCGGTGTAAATGACCTGACCCAGACGACCAATCATGCTGGCACTGCCACCACCTGAGCCAAAGTTAGCAGACAGATTCAGGTGAATGCCATCAGGCTGCACCGATGCCCCTAACAGGGTGGTGCCAGGGGGGATGGTGGTGAAGGCATTTTCCTCGGGACTGCCACTCTTGGCTAATAATGCGGTTACTAGGGTGGTCACCTGTTGGTTAGCCGGTGCATTAGCCGTGATCTCAATCGGTTCAGCCACTAAATCTAGCTGTCCAGCGTCATCCCGGAGCCAGTAGAGCTGCCCAGTCAGCTTGGTTACAGGGGTTGTCGGTGGTTTTGGCCCTGGCAACTCCACCTCGGCTGATGGCTGTGGCGTCACGATCTGGGGCTCGGTGATTGGAGGCTGTACTGGTTTAGCTCCGAGACTAGGAAATTCGGCCACTGGCGGTTTGGGGTTAAGGGTTCGCCAGGTCAGCCAGGCTACCGAACCGCCAGAAGCCACGGTCAGAGTCCCCAAACCCACCAGAATGGCCAGGGGAATTTGTCGGAGTTTTGCTTTATAGTCCATGGTTGTCTCTCCAAGACGGTGCCATTGCCAGGGTAGATCAGAATGGTTGAATTGGCGGTAGGGAGACAGAGGTTGAGCTGCCGACAGTCTTGACTAAAAAAGGAGAGGTAGGCTCGAGTCGGGCGAAAACTGCCAGATCAAGCTGATCATCAACCAGATTTAAGGCAAGAACACGGGTTGTCAAGCCAAATTCCTCCAGACGTTTCAGGGTAAACTCCTGGCTAGCGCCAGCGGCCAAGGCTGAAATTAACTGTGATGGCGCCTCGGCGCCGTCAATCTTAATTTTAGGATCGACCAACTCGAGACGGTACCCGTCTACGACGGCCAATCCGAGTTCGATTAAAACAGGGATACTTTCCTGGTTGACTCGATCCTGTAAATCCACCACCATGCGGAGGCGATCGCCAGGCAAAATCTCTAGGCTAGGGTTGGCTAACCCATATCGCTGTCGTTGGCGGGCCAACCCCGGACCGGGTAGGCTGACCTGTAAGCTATCCAGCCATGCCTGCATCCTCTCAGAGGCCAGAAAGGCATTCAGATCATCGGCCCTGAGCCGCAGTCGTAAAGCTGCCTGGGCCGGTTTATCCAGCTGTAATTGACCTGCTCGCAGGCGAGCCACATTTACATCCAGGGGATCGGTTTCCAGGTCGATGGCTTCTATCCGCAGGTCAGGCAATTGGCGCAGCCGTATGCCTCGAGCGGAAAGCCGTAGGTGATTAATACGTCCTGATAAAATCTGGTGATTGGGAGCATTATCAATCCGAACTTGAATAGCTTCGATGGCATCGGTTTGATGGCGAATGGCTTGCTCTGCCAAACTATCCACAAGCAAGCCCACTGGAGAAAGAAGGGCTGTCAAGGTGGTGAGAATTAGGGCGAGAATATCCATGGCCTAACCATGACCGGGGTCGAGTGAGCTAATAGTTTATAAGTTGGCTATCTTGAGTAGCTTATCAGAGCGGTCTGCCAAAGGTCATAACCGGCGATCGTTAAATGTAAACCATCGGTAGTTAACTCCCGGCGCAGTTGTCCCTGGTCATCGGTAAAACTAGGCTGCAGGTTAACAAAGCGAGCTCCTTGATATCGAGCTAAATGACCTAGGGTTGAGTTCAAGTGACTAATCCGGTGACTGGGTAGATTATCCCAACGGGTAGGCAAAATCGAATAGACCACTATCTCTGCTTGGGGATGTTGCTGGTGCAAATAACTTAGCATACGTTGAAAATTATCCAGAACCTGCCCATCACTGGCGCCATTTTTCAGATCATTGATACCCGCCATGATGTGAATTGTCTGAGGTCGAGTCTGGGAGAAATAATGCAAGCGGCTGAGCATTTGGGTAGTGGTCTCGCCGGAAATACTTTGGTTGAGCCAGAAGCGATCGCGGGGCAGGGGTTCTGCCGGCAACCATAGCCCTAAGGAATCTCCTACCACAATGGACAACCGGTTGCCACCTTGGGCCCGAGCCAGCACCGCCGCCTCCTGTTGTAGCAAGGCTCGCCAGTCTTGGTGGGTGGGGTTAGCTAAGGGTTGCTGCCAGTCCTGCTGATACCGTTGGGGGGACGCTCGAGTAAACAATTGCCCCGACCTGAGAGAGGCCAGGCGAAACTGATACATTTGCCTACCATTTTGGGGGCGAGCATAGGTAGCCCAGTAGGGCTGGCCCATGGCTTGGGGCGCAGCCATGCGACTCACGTGGGAGGGGTTTATGCGATCGGGGCGGCCTGGGGACGGAGAAGGGGATTGAAGCCAACTGGATGGCACCGCCATCGTCAACGGGTTGCTCATCACCGGTCTAGTGCTGGTGAGGTTTCTTTTAATCACCTCGGGAGTAATCGTAGTTTTAGCGGGGCTGGACAATACCAGGGTAGCCTTAGGAACCCCTATACTGTCCGTAGTGGGGGGCGGGGTGGTGACTGGTTCAGACTCAGTGGTCACACAGTTAATCGCCAGTTGGGCGGCCATCAGACAAGCATCCATAACCCCTACCTTTAAAACTTCATAGCTGCTATTGCTAATATTTCCAACGGCAGAGCACAGCAATCAGGATGAATTCCATCGAATTTATCGAATAACCTGTTTAACTTTGTT
Source organism: uncultured bacterium (assembly GCA_964452545.1). Lineage (GTDB taxonomy): Bacteria > Cyanobacteriota > Cyanobacteriia > Phormidesmidales > Phormidesmidaceae > Nodosilinea. The sequence continues at coordinate 3,922 of CAYVMR010000087.1, read as the reverse complement.
TACATTAGGTGGGTAGGGGCGAACCCTGGGCATCACGGTTATGTCTCCAAGCCTACAAGTATCAATCACGACTAGGAAGACCTGTCACGGTGACGATTTTCTCAACCTTTAACCCGACGGTAAAACGGCACCTAGCCGTCCTATTTGTGACGGGGCTCTGTTTCTGGGCGGGGTTGGCGGGGTTGCTACCCACCCTGCCATTGTTTATTGCTAGTTTGGGGGGCGGCGGTCAGCAAATTGGCCTGGTGATGGCGTCCTTTGCCGTAGGTCTGCTACTGTTTCGCCCTAGCCTGTCTCACCTGGCAGATAGCCGGGGACGCAAGCTAGTTATGGTCATCGGGCTAGGGGCGGTGGCCATCGCCCCCTTTGGCTATCTAGCCGTGATGCTCTTACCGTTTCAGGTGTGGCCAGTGTCTCCAACCCTCAGCCTGAATTTCGCCGTGCTGGCCATGGTAGCGATTCGAGCCTTTCATGGACTAAGTATTGCGGCCTTTGTCGTGGCTTACCACGCCCTAGTTGTCGACTTTGCCCCACCGGCTAACCGGGGCGAATTAATTGGCTACATGACCTTAGTGAATCCCATTGGGATGGCCCTAGGACCTGCCCTGGGGGGCTATCTCTATACGGCCTGGGGGTTTGGAACCGCCTTTGCCGCTATGGGGTTATTGGGCTGCATCGGTTTAGGTTTAGCGATCTCTATGGCGGAGCCATCCCATCCCCATGGGATAACCGGCCATGCACCGCCGGCTCAGACTCAGAGCTTTTGGCGGCAGCTTGGGACAGGGCGGGTACGCACCCCTGCCATGATTTTGTTGATAGTGGGGTTAGCCTTTGGTACCCTCAGTACATTCGTACCCCTATACGTGGCTGAGGTAGGGGTGAACTTAAATGTGGGATTCATTTATACGGCTTCGGCGATCGCTAGCTTTATCTCCCGCCTAGTGGTGGGGCGAGCCTCTGATCGCCATGGTCGGGGGCGTTTCATTACTGCTAGCCTAAGCCTCTACAGTTTAGCTATGGCTATTTTCTGGCTGGCCCGTAGCCCCGCCGGTTTTCTACTGGCGGGTATGGTGCAGGGATTGGCGGCGGGCACCCTAATTCCCATGGTGGCCGCACTGATGGGCGATCGCTCCGATGTTGGCGATCGGGGACGTACCTTTGGCCTGGCCATGATTGGCTTTGATGTCGGTATTGCCCTAGCCGGCCCTGTGCTGGGTACGATCGCCGATAGTCTCAGTTATCGAGATATTTTTGGCCTATGTGCCCTACTCATCCTGGTGGCCTTAGGCATTTTCATCACTAGTTCTAGTAAAGACCTGCCTCATTCCCTCCGTTTTGCCCTCACTGGAGGCCGGGATGTTTACGCTGTCAACGCTCTAGAACGTTGAGACGATCCCTGTTTGAGCTGATCGGTATCCCCCCTCGCTGGGTTACAGCCATTGTTTCATGTCTGCCCAGGTCACTGACCGCTTCAGGTACTGTGGTTGGTCAGGTTGGTAAGGGGCCAGCAGAATATCAACGGCTTGAATGTTGGCCTCCGCAGGTAGGACCGGCACATCAGGATCAAAAGCCGTAGACCCGGTCAAGGAGCTGGAAAACCCCCGAAAGACGAGGACCCGTTCGGGGCTACCGGCCACCAGGGCATGGATTAATAACACCTGGTCTGGGTGACGAAGAGTATATTGCTCGAGTAACAATAGCGGAGCCATAGCTGAAGGGGCGGACAAGATAACAGGTCGAGAAATTGACGGTTTAAACCCAAGGGTTAAATTTACGCCCAGGACTAATCCCTGGGCCCGGGGGTTAGGTCAACTCGCGGAAAAAGCTAATTAATGGCCTGCCGCCCCTGCTTGCCCAGGCGCACAAAAACAAACCAGGCCAAGGAAGCAACATAGATAGCCAAACCTAAAATGCCAAAGAAAGCCAGAAAACCATGGGTATAGTTGGCATGGAAATACTGCTTGTAAAGCAGGGGCGGCTCCAACCAAGTTTGACAGGTGGCCGAGGCAAAGCGATTGACATTAAAGGCGCAGGGTAAGAAGGTTAGTAAAATGGCTGCACCCAGCAGGTTATAAAAGGTAACCGCCCAACGCCAGGCTGAAAAACCCAGTTTCAACGGGGAACTGGGCTGTTCCGCGATTTCCTCATTGAGATCTACCCAAAACCAGAGACTCAAGGGAATCAGAATTCGAGCCATTAGTCCTGTCAAGAAACTAATCTGAAGACCACCGATCATCAAATAGACGGTGATCATCAACAGACTAGCCACTTTCCAGTAGATAGGGAACAGACGACTGATGGGCTCGTTTTTGATCACAAAGGCCCAAACCATCAGCGCTAGGGGCAGAAATACGGTAAACAAGACGGCTAAGCGGTAGTCGGTCCACACTAGCGATCGCAACACAGAGGGTCCTAACATGGATAGGCTCTAGGAAATGGCTACGCCATTCTACCACCGCGGTTCCTGATGCTTTCGCTAAACCCAGACCAATTGATGCCCCAATCCTAATGACATCAAGTCACCCAACTCTTTGAGCCCCGTCTTCAGGATCCATGAAATCTGGCCGATAGCCGACGATAGGCATCTAGGGACAATAAAGGGTATCCCGAGTACTACGACCGGTGGTGGGGTTTTTCCCCCTGGCCACCTCACAGAGCATGGCATTAACCTTAGGCGCTAGTAAAACGTCGGTAAAATCAGCCCCATCGATCTTAGCTTCCCGAAAATCCGTATCAAAAGCATAGGCCCCAACCAGAATGGCATTAGTAAGATTAGCCCGCACGAAGCGAGCCCCATCCAGGGTGGCACCGGTCATGTCAGCCCCCTCCAGATTTGCCCTAGCTAGGGTCGTATCAAACATCCGCACCCCCTGTAGGTTAGCGTGGCTGAGGTTAGCGTCCGCTAAGTCAGCCCGGGTATAGTTGTTACCCCGCAGATCCTGGTTGGATAGGTCAGCCATTCTCAGATTTTGCCGATCAAAGCTTTCGGCGCCAACGGAGTCAACCCAGAGACACCAGGTAGCCAAGGTGATTACCAGGGTGAGCAGTAACCACCGCCATTGAGAACGAATCACGATCATGCCTCCCTCAGATAAAACGAAGAATGGACTATACAGATGGCCCCATTGATGGTTGTAGCTATTTAGCTTAGGACGCCGAGCAAAGCTGCAGGTCTCACCCTATAGTAAACGGCGTGGCAGTCTTGTTCTACCGGACCGTCCACTGGCTATAGCTTTTATTCACTATAACGCCGCCACAAAAGCCTGTAAAAAAAGCTCCTACCGCTGAGTAGGAGCTGAAATAATGGGGCAAGCCGAAGCAAGCCCAGGTCAATCAAATGAGGACTAAACTGACACCCATATTAGTCAAGGTCACCCATGGCCAATACGGGTTCGGACTCTCTATCAATCCCCTTCTCAAAACCAGCTTCAGCCGCACGGGCACGACCCGCATGCCAGAGGTGGCCAACCAGGAAGAAGAAGCCGAGAACAAAGTGGGAGGTAGATAACCACTGGCGAGGGTTAACAAAGTTAACGGAGTTGATTTCCGTAATCACCCCACCTACTGAGTTAATCGAGGCGTTGGGCGCGTGGGTCATGTACTCAGCAGCACGCCGCACTTGCCAATCCTGAATGTCATTGGTCAGCTTATCAAGATCCAACCCGTTGGGACCCCGTAGGGGCTCCAACCAGGGACCTTGGAAGTCCCAGAAACGCATGGTCTCACCACCAAAGATAATCTCACCGGTGGGGGAGCGCATCAGGTACTTACCTAAACCGGTTGGCCCCTGGGCTGCACCAATGTTGGCACCCAACCGCATATCCCGAACCAAGAAGGTCATGGCTTGAGCCTGGGAGGACTCAGCGTTAGTAGGACCGTAGAACTCAGAGGGATAGGCAGTATTGTTGAACCAGACGTAGCA
>CAYVMR010000086.1:103-8971 GCA_964452545.1 uncultured bacterium | reverse complement strand
GGATGTGTTCATATTGACTGATCATGATTGATGATTGGGGGGGGGGGAGGGGGGAAGGTGGTTGGAAAGAAGGGAACGAGGAATTATATATCTGCGATCTGTTTTGATGGGAGCTAGTGATTTATGGTGATTCCAGGACGGCTGTTGTGATGGACACCACAACGAGGATGGAGGTCGACAGAATCGAAATTGGGTCGTTCATTTGGCACTTGACAGTGGCAGATGGTGGAGAATTTCTCTTGGTTGCGTGTATGGACAACACTGGAAGAGTGGTGGCCATGAAGACGAAGAAGACCATCACTCTCAACGGTCACACTGGTGCTGTCTGTTGCATCATCGAATTGAGGACTCAGATGTGCTTGCATGCTCATATGACCGTCGATGGAATCAGCTGACGGGTGAGTGCATCCGCACTTACACTGGTCACAGTGACTATGTCCGGTCCATCGTGTACGACAGGAAGACGAAGCGGATCTTCTGTGGGTCGAGTGATTGCACGATAATGGTGTGAAATGTTGAGACTGGTGAGCAGATAGGAGTGATGACAGGGCACAGTATTTTTTGTGATTTCCCTTGCATTTGTGAATGCGACCCTAACCCTGACGGAATGTAGTGATGAGACAGTGAAGTTGTGGGACATCACGTTGATGAAAGAAGACGTAAAGACGATGTCGCAAATTCCGTTGCAGTGACAGTACGTGGTCACAGGATCGTATGATGACACTATGAAAGTGTAGAGAGTGGCGACGGGAGAGTGCATCGGCACCCTCTCCCACCATAGCATCTAATTTAACAATGTAGCAGTCTCCCTGATGGACGCTTCATCGCCTTTGGTGGGCATGACATGATGTTTCATTTGATGAGAGTTTCGGCATCTTTCCCCTTCATTGCTCACGAAGAATCAATCACCAACTCTTCACAAGCAACGAATGATCATCAGCTGCTTTCAGATGGGACGCTTCTTTATGTCGCATCAACCCTCCCTTGTAGCCAGAATTACATATCCCCCAAAAAAGAACACAACAATCATGCACCCCACAAAAAATGATGTCCCGATATCACGCTTGACTTATTTTCTTGATGTGAATGATGGACAAGAGAGTCATGAAACGACTTGGACTAAGATTTTGAAGCAATACAACTTCAAACGCAGCGCGACCAAGAATATCCAGCACGTAAACTGTAGCAGGAGGAGCAATTCTTGTTTTTAGAAGCCAGTACAACCTTGTTGTCACCTTTGTAGGATTGGTATTAGATTAAGCAAGTCGAAGGCGATAGAAAAGCACCGAAACACGTAGAGCGGTGTGCACAACTGACTGCAAGTGCCTTTAATCTTTCTCTTCATACCCTATGACATAGATCGTGAGTTGTCGTGTATATCCGCGTTTATCTTTCCGTAGTATCTCATACCTTTTGATGCTCCTGTTGTCATCAACTAATTGGAAATATGGTTATGAAGCTGTACTGGCCTGGAGGAATACGAACATTCCTTTATGCAACGTTTTGACACTTCGCCTTTTTCATCAGACGTTTCTTTTTGATGAAAATAATGTGGCTGATCTTGGATTTACACAGGTCACTTCTTCTTTTTATTTTTTTTCTTATCTTCATTGCCATCGGCGAGTGCATATAACGTCTCCAGTTCAGGAGCTGTCCACATTCGCTTTGGGATGTTCTTGCTCTTGGTCAAGATTGTCCCGATCGTATCGGACAATGATAGGAGAACGAGCCAGTATGGGTCCTCCATGCACTGTGGGCCGTCGATGTGAATGCCTTGTTGCCGAGCATTTGATGTTGACAAAAGCATTAAAACCTTAAGATCAAACATATTTCATAATGTCAGATTGTCGATTAATTTTTAATTAAAAAAGAAAAGGAAGAAAAGAAAGAAAAAAAAGAAAGAAAAAAAAAAGTACATTGGAAAGTTGTACTTGTCTGCTCCTGTTTGGCTCATCAGGTAGGATTTCGTCGAGATGTCTTGCCAAGTCCTTAAGAATATGGAGCGGAAAGATATTCTATGAAAGAAATCATTAGATTGACAAGTTTTAAAATTCACGAAAACGTATCATCATTACCTGCCAAGCTAGCTCGGCTGGGAAAATCTCTATTTCGACCTCGGCTCCTATTCTGCAGTTATATCGAAGCTTGGGGCGCTGCCATTCATCAAACCCCTCTGGTCTAATCAGATGGTCCTCCTGTTGATGAATGCGAGTCGCGCTATATGTAGATATGTGTGTGAATTTCAGTTGCAGGGGAAAAAAAAGTGATATGCAAGCCTACCTTCTTGCGATCTCGGGCATTGCTACATGACTTATAAAGGCCATGTTGAGCTGTAAATCCGCTCTTCGATCCACTTGCGAAAAACTTCTGGATGCATGCAGAAACAGCATAAGTCTTGGTGGTCCTTCTGCTTCCGCATGTTCTATTCCCCTCGGAACGGAAATGTTCACCGACGGGCTGCCTCTCGCAAACCCCGGGCCCATATGGGCGCGATCAGGTGTCATAAGCACACCCTGTCCAGGGCCAGAACGATGCACCTCCAACATGATCTTTGGCGCCGAGGCTACGACGTCGGCAGCAGTCGAAACGAGCAGGGATTTGACATCTTGTACATCAACAACATGAGAAGGAGACGATGACGATGATGATGATGACGATGACGATGATGATGATGATGATGATGATGGTGATGATGATGATGATGATGATGATGAAGAAGAAGAAGAGGAAGAAGAAGAGAAAGGTGACGATGACATTCGCCTGTCTAGCAAGCTCCCTCTTGCAAAAATATTTAAAAAAAAAATAAAAATAAAATAAATAAATAAATGTGAAAAATAAAAATAATTCCGGATGCAGTGCGTCCGGAATTATTTTTATTTTTTTTTATTTTTTTTTTTTTTTTATTTTTTTAATATTTTTTTTTTTTTTTTTTTTTTTTTTTTTTTTTGAAACCTTTTCTTATTTTTACATGTATAATAATCTCTCCCTCTTTCATTTATTTCGACATGGAGATTGTGGAGAGAAGTAATATTGGGGGAGCTGATCATGTCGTGTGGTATGCAGAGATCGACCGTCTTCACCAACAAATTTCATCATTGTACGGGTCAGGAGTTCGAATTATGATTTGTTTCTTTATTTTTTTGGGTCGATGCTTGGGTCGTTCTCAACCCGTTATGACGAGAAGGGAGCTTCATACCTTGCTGCTTGCTCAGCCAGAGCATTGCAGGATAAAGGTATTATACATCCTTAGTTTGCTCTGCAGACTAAACCCTGACTCCCCGAACCTGGAAGAAAAGTTGTTCCTGCAGCCTAACCACGGGGTGAAGTCGCTGCTTGCAGGGGCGAATAAGTTCTTGGCCAAAAATTACTCGCCAGAATCAGCGAGTATGATTCTGTTGCAAAATTCCTTAACTTCACTGCGACACATCTATCGGTTAACCCTGGATGACAACAACGACAAAGACAACAACAACCCCGGTCTCAACAACGACAATAATAGTAACAATGGCCCAGATAACAACAATAGCAACAATAACAGCAGCAGCAATAGCAATAGCAATAGCAATAGCAACTGCAACAACAACAACGGCGATAACAACGACAACGGCAACGACAACATCAACCAAAGTCGCCAGAAAAGGCGTAGAGTTCAGACTTTACGCTTCTCGCCAGCCGCCCTACGATCTCTTAACGCTAAAAGGAGTGCCAAGGCACCCGATCAAAGAAATCGCTTCAAGTCACCTTCTCTCGAATATGCATCTTCCTCTAGTTTTCTGCATTCCGGACCCTCGCGCATCGGATACACGAATGATGACAAAATGTGCACACTTCTAACCAAAGAGGCTGCATCAGCCCTTATTTCGATATACAACCAGCAAGTCGAAAAGAGAAAGAATGATCCGCCAGAGAAGTGGTGCCAGATGATCTCAGGAGGATCGTACATGATGTCTTTCATGGACAGGAGTGACAAATGAAAATACCCGTTTATAAACTTCTCCTTTTTTTTTCCCCTTCATTTCTTCCCTAGAGTCCCAACAGAGTCCCTCGCCGAGTCGTCCCTGATTCTCGAAACACACTTAACCCGTTCAATAACAATAAGAATAAGAATAAAATAAGAATAAATAAATAATTAATTTTAAAAAAAAAAATAATAATATATATATATATATATATATGTATATATTGAAGTAAAATCACCAGCGATCACCCAATCGCCATTCTTGAGAACGCATTCGATCCCACGCTTCTTTACCGGTACATGATCTTCATATATATATATATATATAAAAGAAAAAAAAGAAAGTATTGTCGAGGAAAAAAAAAAAAATAAAAAATAAAATAAAAAAAAATAAAAATAATTCCGGATGCAGTGCGTCCGGAATTATTTTTATTTTTATTTTTATTTTATTTTTTTTTTATTTTTCGATCAAAAAAAGGTTAGCATCCAAGATGCCTTTCCCAGTTTTGTTCGTTCTTTGTTCCTGATTTTTTTTATTGATTGTTCGAGTTATTGCTCTGAGCTCCGTCGATAGTTCTCTTCCTCCCTACTGTTCTTCGCGGACTATCAAACTCATCGTCGTCATCAGCGACACCGGCACTGATAAACGCAGCTGTAAATGATTCTCTTATCTCGCAAGCCAGAAAGAACAGACGGACAGAGTTGGTCACCGGTACGGACTCGTGCTGAAACTGAATCATCCAGTCGGCAAACTCTTTTCGCTCCTTTTGGTTCACTCCGAAGAGGCTGAGTGCATGATTTCCGATTCTCTCGTCCTTGTGATCAAACAGGGCAAAGCATACCTGGATGAGAAAGTCACGGCCACCACTGTCGCATGACTGGGGATTTCCAGCCTGAACAGCTCCGGAGTGAAACCCATTATTGAATTGACCTCCCAGGGGCAGATGACAATAGAAGCAAATGATTCCGGATCTCGTCATCTCTCTTCGATACGGGCAGTGAGATCGCTGGTGACCTGGCATCATGCAACCGAAGCATGCTTGCCCAATCCCACGGCATCGGTGATTGAGTGGGTGGTAGAAGTCCGCCATGGGATCAGTCACGAAACAATATGCGCATGGAACGAGTCTGCCTTGATTGCATTCAAATGTGATCCTGGAAAGATGCATCTTCAAGCCTCTGACGATCCCTAGAGCCTCTTCTTTCACTGGAGATGGATTGCTAGCAGTGACATCGGACGGGAAAAACGGTTGCGGTTTCCACTTCAGCAGCGCCTCGCTGCACCTGGAGCAGTTCTCCATCGAGCCAAAGCAGTCCTCGACCCTAACTTCGTCGACGTTTTCGGCCATCATCCTTCGAAGACAAGCATCCTCCATCTCCGCAACGACTTCTGCGAATTTTTCGAAAGAGACACGAGACGCCTCTTGCCCTGGGTCATGAAGCCTAAACCGTTGTGTGTAAGCGGCGAAGGTGTCAGGACTCCAAACGAGAACAACGTTGGCCTTCCTGCCATCGCGACCTGCCCGACCACTCAGTTGCGACCACCAGGTCCACCCTGCGACAGCACCGACGACAATGACCAGTCTGACATTTGGTAGATCAGCGCCTAGTCCTGCGCAGCTAGTCCCAACGAGGATTCTTGGACCAAGCTGGTTTGAAAACAGATCCCAGGCCGTCTCCTTTGCTTCTCGACTCAGCCCTTCACCCACGTATTTAATTGCTTCTAGCTGATTAGACGTTAGTGTGGCAATAATTTCGTCGACATCATTGTGGGTGGTGCAAAAAATCATCGTCTTGCCGTCTGTGGCTTGCGAGGCGAGGTCGGAGACTCTGAGCTTCACTGCTGACCAGGTTTCTTCTTTTCTCGACGCGTATATGATATTTGGTCGATCGGTCCGTTCGACCCTGATTACCTTGGTTGTGAATGGCGAAGCCCCAACAAAAGCGAGAAGTGTCGGCACGGTCGAAGGCGGGGCAGTTGCAGTGAATGCGCAGATCCGCACACAACTGCTCGCTGGGCGGAGCAGTTGCAGGTCAAGCATGATGCGGCGGAAGTGATGCTGCTCCAGGAGTAGATGGGCTTCATCCACGACGATCCTTCGCAGTTTCCCCATCGCTGCGGTGAAGGACACCCATTTCATGAACATCGCCGACCCTGCAGTCTCTGCGGAGACAATGACGATATCAGCGACATTATAGTTTTCTCGCCCGAATGGGATTCCCTGGTCGTCGAGCACAATATTGGCCTTGTCCCACACCAAAATTTTCAAGTTCCCACCGCTTGACAAACGGGCAAATTGATCGGCCTTCAAGATGACGAGAGGGAGAATGATCACGGTGATCAGCTGCGGTGGTGTCCAGGTCTGACTAAACCGATCGTTCTCCACAAACGGCACCAAAGAATACACAATCGTTTTCCCACCTCCAGTTGGCAGCACGACCAGAACGTCACCGTCATTTTGCAACAGTGCTCTGGTAGCCAGCAGCTGCTCTCTCGATCGGAAGGAGGCCGATGGATTCTTTACGAACAACCTCAGATAACTTAAGAGATCAGTGTTCGATGATAGAGGTGACAATGGGGACGGTGGAGGTTGAAGCAAATGTCGTGATTGTCGTGGTGGTGGTGGTGGTGGCAGTGGTGGTGGTGGTGGTGGAGTATCATCTAGTCCGATTCCCAGCAACGCTTGCCAAGCCTTTGCAGCCTCGAATTGAAGTTGGAACTTGTTCCAGTCGGTTCCCAATGGATCCCTGTTTCCGCTTTTGCCATAATGCTCTTGCCGGATTTGCACACTGTGACCAGCCTGAGAAGCCAAAACCCCGACAGCCTTTTCGTCATCTTCGTCGCCATCGTCATTCTGCCCTCTTTCTCCTCCGGTTTGCTCAAAACCAATGTTGTTCTTGTTAGAAATGCAAACAATCCACTGCCGCATCTCGCTCACATGAATGTTTTGGTTTCCCACTGCTGGATCGCCCGAGCCTTCCGCCAGACCGCGATTGAACCATTTTTCGAAGGCCACCCTGAATACTCGACTCTCCCAGGTGGAGCCTTTCGTATGAAATAAAACAGTTTGACATGCCACAACTTTCTTTTGTTTTTCATCAGCTTCGCTTTCAATTCGGACTAGAGCAGCGACGACGGGGACGACGATGGAGATGTAAAGGACGATCAATGTCGAGAAAAACCGGTCGAAGAAGCGGTAGATGGCCTTGTGCATTCCTAGCAGTGAATCTGTCTTGTTGTAGAGTGGAGCATAAACGACAAATCCTTCGTGAAGAAAGAGATTTCGGGTCTTGTCAGCCTCGTTGCAGATGGTTATGTACGGACTCTCTGCTTTTCTTCCAGGCTGGCCTGTTGCAACATCTTTGAGGACGGAGAGAATCTCCAGAAAGTCTCTGGCAGCTGCGAGATAAGCATAGCTAGCTTGACGATCTCTTGTGACACAGGTTGATCTTGTCGAATCGACTGTAAAAAGAGTTTTACACACAACTTCACTCTGCTGCTGATGCAAAGTCAGTACAGTTGCAGGCAAAAAGGACGTGATTGATATCCCGACATCTGGGTTTTGAAAGACGTCTCGAGCATGCGCTATGGAACCCTTCTCGCCGATAAGATCGTCCCAGACACTGTTGTTGTCCCCGTGCAGGAAGAGCAGCTTGCTTTTTATCAGATTCGTCGCCTGCCCTGTGAGCCATTTGATTGCCTGGCTGGTTTGCCTGATGCTCAGATTCTTGCCGTTGATGGCGACGTTGTCAAAGACGCCTAATTGTGTGCCTAGAAAAACCAAATCAGGCATGGCAAGACCAACCGTTCGTGTGTTCCGCATATGAGCCGCCAGAATCGCCAATTCCTTGTAGCTGGAAACACCGCCACCTGGCTCGGTTCTGTGAAACTGACTTATTATTGTCATGTCTTCGGCAAGACCTTCTGCGAAAGCAACGGAGTTCCCCTCCTTTATCCTCACGAGCATTTGGCAATGGGCATGGTATTGCATCGCTGCGATGGCCTTGCTTGCAGCGGAGGGCATGATGGCAAGACCGACAGGAGGCAAGCTTGTGAGAAAGATAAAAAGACTAGTCAGGCTCGCATACGAGCGCACCAGCGAGACGCTGCAGGTGAGAATCGGGATGGATATATCCGACAGCAAACGCTCCAGCTCCATAACTGGGAGTTCTTCCGAGTTTTCTCCCGTGGCGAAATCCTTTGGTATCTTCCCCTTAGATATTGCAAGACTGATCAGATTACGGACTCTCTCGCTCTTCTGAATAATATCATTAAAATCATTCCTTGAGCGGAGCTTGAGTAAGGCGGTCGTCACAACAGGATTGTCCAGCGCAGGTCGATATGGTGATGTGTCGCCGGATTGAAGAATCCTGAGGATAAATGCCCAGAAAGTCGCCTGAATCCGTCCGTAAGAACGAAGAGTGTCTTGCGAAATGGATAAGAGATAGCCGTGTTTCTCCTTATCGTCCATCCCCCTAACGATTGATGCCAGTACCATCCTCGGTGCAGTGGTGATCAGGGCTTGCACCTGTTGCAAAAATCGTTTTGCAAGGGAAAACAAAATATTGGAGCATTGGATCTCCGAAACCGACCCATCCCCATCAAACCTAGCCATTGAGCAGGCAATCGATCTGCACTGCCCTAGGGACTCCACTACTCCTCGCACTTGTGCGATCTGGCTTATAAGAGGCAGTTCTTGCTCCGCTTTTTCTCTGTATGCTTTATTCAGATCATGACCGTTTTCTCTTGCAATTATCTCTCGTAGATTTACATTCGCAATTGCACCATTGTTGCTGTTGTTGTTGTAATTGCTAATGTCATTGTTGCTGGAAAAATCATTGTTGTTGTTACTGTTGTTGTTGTTGTTGTTGTTGTTGTTGTTGTTGTTGTTGTTGTTGTTGTTGTTGTT
>CAYVMR010000085.1:0-9172 GCA_964452545.1 uncultured bacterium | reverse complement strand
CTGGTTTGATTCCTTCTTGGGGGGATTGGAATATTTTGAAGTTTTAATTCAATCAGGACAGGTGCGGGCCAACGAACTCCAGCCCTTTGTGATTTCGTGGATTCAGCTGATTGGCGATCGCCGCCATCGCCGTAAGGGGGGATCGGGCTTCTACGACCAGCTCTTTCACTACATTCATTGGGCTGGCTATGGTGGGGTACAGGCTTTGTTTGAGCGCTACGGCTTTAAGTTGCTCCCTCCTCCCTACTCCACTAACGACTTTAAAACCTCCCCGCCTGACCTTAAAACTTCCAATCCGGATAAGACGGTCACCCACGACTTTCATCATGGGGAGGAGGCCTACGATAGCTATCGTGCCCTCTGCCTGGCTAAGGCCGCCTATCTCATTTATGAAGACTGGGACTATGTCAGAGACACTTGCCGACTGTGGTTAAGTCCAAAAATGGATGATGTTTGGAAAAACAGTAGCGATCGCCAGTATGTCGTAGATACCTTGAAGGATTGGGTGAGGGAAGGGCAACCCGAGCGGGAGGTTGACATTACTAAAGATTTTAGGCAGTGGGACACGCTGACTACCGATACCCAGGCCTTTTTATTTCGTAAAGGCAGTGCCATTATTCTGGTCTTCAAAGGAACCCAGCAACTGTCAGACTGGAAGACTAACCTGAAGATTCGCCTAAGGCGTTTCTCTGTCCTGGATGACACTGTAACCCCCCCCCTAGGACGGGTACACCGGGGTTTTCTTGAGGCCTGGCAGAGTGTGGAGAAACCCTTGATCCTCAGACTGAAGAGATGGATGAATGAGGACCCTAACGCCAAGCTCTGGGTCACCGGTCATAGCTTAGGGGGGGCCCTAGCGGCGATGGCAACCATTTCTCTCGAGTCGCGGGGTATTCCGATCGCAGGCCTTTACACCTTTGGCCAACCCCGCATTGCCGGTTGGGGGATGGTGAATACGATGAACCGCCGTTTAGGCGATCGCATCTACCGTTACGTCAATAACAACGACATTGTGCCCCTGATTCCCACCCAGATTACCCCCTGGATGCCCAGTCGGATCTACGGCCACATGGGGCGGTTCCGCTACTTCAATAGCTTCGGCCACCTCCAGCGCCAGTCCTTTCCGTTGCAGCGGCTTCCCGATCGCGTATTTGGTGCCCTACACGCCCTGATTACCTCTGGCAGCCCCGATGCCATCTCGGATCACAACATGGAATTTTATATTGCCAACCTGCAAAAAGCCATGGACCGGGAGACAAAACTCAAACAGATAGAATGGGAACGTCAGCATCCCACGGCCGATCTTATCGACGAGATCAGGACCCGGGTCAGACAACTCCCGACTCGCCCTAGATCTGGAAAGTTTTAGTTCCTGCTTCCCTAAATTCCTATTAAATTGCCATTGCTTATTCCTCGCCCCTATCTCCGTCGTTCCTGGCTAACCTGGCTACTTGTGGTGGTGGCGCTGTTCACCATTTCCGGTAGTCTGGTACACCTCCTCACCGAATCCTGGTGGTTTCAGTCCGTGGGCTATAGCTCAGTGTTCTGGACTCGGCTGCGCTGGCAGTTGGGCCTGGGGCTGGTGGGTTTTGGGTTGACGGCCCTCTGGTTAGGCCTTAATTATCGCCTGGCGGTGCGGATTACCCGCGATCGCAGCTACCGTTTCCTGGGTCGTTACAGCTCTGCAGAGCAGCGCCAGCAACTACAACAGGGGATCCACTGGATCAGCCTTGGGGTGATTCTGCTGTTATCCCTCGGCACGGGGTTGAGGGCGGCGCGGGGCTGGCCGGTAGCCCTACAGTTTCTCCACCCCACCCCCTTTGGCCAGGCTGACCCCATCTTTCAACGAGACATCGGCTTTTACCTGTTTCGTCTACCCCTCTGGCAAAACCTGCAAAATAGCCTGGTGAGCCTGGTGGTTTGGGCCTTACTCTTGGGCCTGACCGTCTATGCCCTGAAGGGAGAAATTCGTCCGGAACGGGGTTGGAAGTACTTCCTGACCGGAGAGGCCAAAACCCACCTCTGTCTGTTGTTGGCGATGTTGGCGGGGTTCCTTGCCCTGGGCTTTTGGCTAGATCGATTCTTTTTGCTTTACGACGAAGGCGGCGTCATTTTTGGGGCGGGTTACACCGATGTACATGCTCGCCTACAGGCCGATTGGTGGATGACCTTTGTCACCCTGGCGGTGGCTGGGTTGTTTATCCTAGCCCTAGGGCGCAGTGGCTTTTCCTTACCCCTTTTGGGCATCGGGGCCTATCTACTGATGCTGGTGCTGGTCAACCGGGTCTACCCCTGGCTGCAGCAGGCCCTGGTGGTGGAACCCAATGAATTGGTGATTGAGCGTCCCTACATTGAACACAACATTGCCTTTACTCGCCAGGCCTACAATCTCACCCAGGTAAAGGCGGAGCCTTTCCCGGCTAAGGATCACTTAGATCAGGCGGCCCTGGCGGCTAACCAACCCACCGTCGCCAATATTCGCCTTTGGGACTACGCTCCCCTGCTCAGTACCTATAAGCAACTCCAGGAAATTCGCCTTTACTACAACTTCCAGGATGTCGACATTGATCGCTACACCCTGAATGGTGACTACCGTCAAGTCACCGTGGCAGCGCGCGAATTGGCGGTTGATCAACTCCCCCCGGAGGCCCAAAACTGGATTAATCGGCAGCTCAAGTTTACCCACGGGTTTGGTCTGGTGATGAGCCCGGTCAATCAGGTGGCCCCCAGCGGTCTGCCGGAGTTCTTTATTCGCAACGTGCCCCCCACCTCCACCGTCGATATATCCCTGGAACAACCCCGGATTTACTACGGTGAAGACACGGCCAACTATGTTTTTACCGGCACCAAAACCGATGAGTTTGACTATCCCCTGGGGGACACTAACGCGGCCTACCGTTACACCGGCCAGGGTGGCATTGCCCTGAATTCCTGGTGGCGACGTCTGGCCTACGCCTACGATTTGGGCAATTTGCGCCTGCTTATCTCCAATTACTTTGGCCGTGACTCCCACCTGCACTACCATCGCTTGATTCAAGATCGGGCCCGCCAAGTGGCTCCCTTCCTGACCTTTGACCGCGACCCCTACCTAGCGGTGATTGAGGGACGGTTAAAGTGGATTATGGATGGTTACACGGTCAGCGATCGCTATCCCTACGCCGAGCCCCTGCAACGCTACAGCCAGCAATTTGCCATGGTGGGGCAGCCTAGTTCCCTACTCCCCGTGCGGGCTAACTATATTCGGGATGCGGTCAAGGTGTTTATCGATGCCTACGATGGCACTTTGGAGTTTTTTGCCCGGGATGCTCAGGACCCCGTGCTAGCGACCTACCAGAAAATTTTCCCGGACCTGTTTAAACCCCTGACGGCGATGCCAGCGATTTATCGTCAGCACCTGCGCTATCCCCAGGATTTATTTACTATCCAGGCCCAAATGTACCGCGCCTATCACATGGAAGACGCCGAGGTATTCTACAACCGCGAGGATCTGTGGCGGTTTCCAGAGGTGAGCCACGGTGCCACGCCCCAACCCATGGAGCCCTACTACATCATCATGAAACTGCCCAGGCTAGGGCAAGAGCAGTTCATGCAAATCCTCCCCTTCACCCCCGCTAACCGCGATAACATGATTGCCTGGATGGCTGGCATTTCCGACGGAGACAACTACGGCCAGCTGCTACTCTACGAATTTCCCAAGCAGGAGCTGGTGTTTGGACCTAGCCAGGTCGAAGCCCGGATTAACCAGACCCCTGAAATTTCTGAACAATTTACCCTCTGGAGCCAGCAGGGCTCGGGGGTGATCCGGGGTAACTTGCTGGTCGTGCCGATTGAGCAGTCCCTTCTCTACGTGCAATCGGTTTACCTGCGGGCAGAACAGGGGGAACTGCCAGAACTACGGCGGGTGATTGTGGCCCATGGCGATCGTGTGGTCATGCGGGAAACCCTGAACCAGTCCCTGCAAGCTATGTTTGGGGTTCCTACCCTGCCCCCCCCCGGTACCACGACCCCTATCCCTGGCAATCTAGCCCCCTTAGTCCAGGCGGCCCTGAGGGCCTACCAAAATGGTCAAGAAGCCCTGTCTCGGGGAGATTGGCCCGGTTTTGGCCAAGCCCAGCAACAATTAGAAACCCTGCTGCGTCAGCTAGATACCGAGAGCCAGTAGGCTAACTCCTCCATGACATCCTCATTACCCCACCAGGCTGCTCAGCCAGGGGTAGCAAAGCAATTGAGGAGTCCAGGTTTCATGGCAGAGAGGTTTTAGTTGTGTCAATATTGGTTAACCAGGGCATACTATAGGGAATTCTCTGGCCCCTACCACGAATTCACCGAATTCCATAGACCACTATGTCTACCCCGTCCCCCCAAGTTCTTCACATGGCAAGACAGGGCCATCCTGATGCCATTGCCACCTTAATGAACCGACACCTAGAGCCCAAGGGAATTACTGCCCACGTGGCCCACCAGGACGGGGTACTACAGGTGGTTTTGGAGGCCGCCCTAGTTCCCTCCCAAGCTGAGTTAGTGCCCTACGTCACTAAAGGTATTACCGGGTTGAAACTGACCCATATTCAGCGGATGAGTATCAGCGGCAAGCAACAGAGTGATTACAACAGCGCCTGGAGTCAGGAGGTAGTCTTTCCAGAAGGGGCTGTTCAACAGGAACCAGTCCCTCTTGCCGGTCCCAGCCAGGAGGCTAGCAGTGACCCGCCAAGCCCCACGGGCGAGGATATTGGCGCCGATCTAGATGCCCTGCTTACTTCAGAAAACTATACTTTGGATGGGGACCGCAACGCTGACCTAGGGGATGTGCAGGCTAACTTAGACCTCATCCTCGATCAACAAAACTATCCTACCGCTACGTCAGAAGATCTCCTGGACTTTGACTTGGGTGTATTTGACTCCCCTAATCAACCCGAGGATCTAGACTTTGACCAACTGCTGAGCGCCACCCCTGCGGGCGAACCCCAGGATCTGACCCTAGATTTTCTGTTGGAAGATAGCGCACTCTCCCCTCAAGTGGACTTGCCGGACGATCCTACCCTAAGCCAGGGCATGGCTTCAGATACGTACCTAGAGTCCTCAGGCGACGATTTGAATTTCGAGCTAGATTGGCTTGACCAGACAGCAGAGCCCCCAGGCTCACCCCCGACCGGGAGCTGGCAGGAGGAGGGACCAGATCTAGGGAGCGTCGAAGAGGCTATATCCGATCGCGGCATCGACGCACACCTGGACCTATCCACCCTGTTCTCTGAGCAACCGCAAGAACAACAGGCCGATCTACCAGATTCAATCTCTAGTCTGGATCCAGATATCAACCTGTGGACCGATAGTGTTGATCTAGACGTCGATCTAGAGACCCAGCCCCTCGCTGCAGAGTTTCAAGACCTGGAAGCAACCACCTTTGACCCCAACTTAGTGTTCTCATCCCCTACCGAACCAGTCAATTCCTTTGGGCTGGACTCTAATGGTGATGATAGCCCCGACCGGGTCTCCGCTAGTCAGGCTGAACCCTGGTCTAACCCTGGAGAATCGGCCACCCAAATCTATGATTGGCCCATCGAGGCAGAAGCGGTACAGAACTTTGAGGCTGATACCCTAAATATCGACAGCGACTTTTCCTATGGTTTAGTGGGTGAGGGGGCTATCTCCCCGCCTGAGCCTGGGGAGAGCCTGGTTGACTTTGACCAGACAGAGGAACTGCAGGAAGGACCTGATCTGGCTGACCTTCCCTTCCCGGACAGCGAGGCTGAGTTTGTGCGACTCCGGGATCAGTCTTTGCCCGATCTGGAGGACTTTGACTCTATTTCAATGGACGTAGGGGCTGACGTAGATCTAGACCTGGAGGATGATGGACTAGATTTACCGTCTATTGATTTCACCTCAGCCTCCCCTTATTACAGGACTACCCCCTCCTCCGCCAGTTTACAAACCAATGGGTTTCTCTACGAGGCTAGTGATCACGAGGGTCATGATAGTGACCTAGTCTCCCCCGAAGCGGAGGTGGCGGCGGCCGATGACTTTATTCACACATTTGCGCCGGTGGCTGATCGGGATGTGGATCAGCTGTCCTCCTCCACGGGCAGCCTTAGGGGTTGGCCTAAGATCTTAGCCGGCTTAGGGTTTGGCATCCTTGCTTTGATACTGACCACGATGGGGTTGAATACCCTTCGTACCCTGAGGACCTCCCCCCCGGCGCCAGTAGTGCTTCCCGAGGCGGGCACCTCGCCTGCTGAGCCAATACAGCCAGAGTCGGGGGATATATTCCGGGATGCCGTTAATACGGCGATGGCGGCGGCAGATCTTACCCAAACGGCTAAAACGGAGGCCGACTGGCAAGTTGTGGCCGATACCTGGAGTCAAGCCATTGACTTAATGCAGCAGGTCCCTAATAGTCATCCTCGGTACGCCGTAGCCCAGGCCAAGGCAGTAGAATATCAGACTAATCTGGCCTACGCTCAAGAAAACGTGAGGCGTTTTCCCTAGTGTAAAATAGGACAGTTGTATTCAGTTCGAAACCCTTGATTGAACGCTACACCCTGCCCGAGATGGGTAATCTCTGGACCGAGGACTACAAGTTGCAAACCTGGTTACGGGTGGAAATCGCGGTTTGCGAGGCCCAGGCAGAGTTGGGCTATATTCCCAAGGCGGCGGTAGAGGAAATCAAGGCTAAGGCGAACTTTGATCGCCAGCGGGTACTGCAAATTGAGGCCGAGGTCCGCCACGATGTGATTGCCTTTTTGACTAATCTGAACGAATACGTAGGAGAAGCGGGGCGTTACATTCATCTGGGGATGACCAGCTCCGATATGTTGGATACGGCCCTGTCTCTGCAGCTGGTTGACAGTTTGCAGGTGTTGTTGGTGCATGTGGAGAATCTGATTCAAGCCCTACGCTATCGGGCTCAAGAGCACCGTGGCACGGTGATGATTGGCCGATCCCATGGTGTTCATGCCGAGCCGATTACCCTGGGGTTTAAGCTAGCGGGTTGGTTGGCGGAGATGTTACGTCACCGTGAGCGCCTGACCCGCCTACAGGATACGGTGGCAGTGGGTAAAATTTCTGGTGCGGTGGGGACCTACGCCAATATTAACCCCCAAGTGGAGGCCCTAGCCTGTCAGTATCTCGGCCTTAGACCCGATGCTGCCTCTACCCAGGTAATTGCTCGGGATATTCACGCTGAGCTTATGAACGGCCTGGCTCTCCTGGGGGCGTCAATTGAGCGTTTTGCGGTGGAGATTCGCAACTTGCAACGCAGTGATGTGTTGGAGGTGGAGGAGTTCTTTGCAAAGAAACAAAAAGGATCCTCAGCGATGCCCCACAAGCGTAACCCGATTCGCTCTGAACGTCTTACCGGCCTGGCGAGAATTCTGCGGGGTAATGCCATGGCGGCACTGGAAAATGTTGCCCTTTGGCATGAACGGGACATTTCCCATAGTTCGGTAGAACGAGTTATTTTACCGGATAGCTGTGTTCTGACCCATTTCATGCTAGTGGAAATCACTGACTTGGTGAAGCACTTGCTGGTTTATCCTGAAAACATGGCCCGCAATATGAACATCTACGGCGGTGTGGTGTTTAGCCAGGGAGTACTGTTAGCTTTGGTCGAAAAGGGCTTGTCTCGAGAGGTCGCCTACGGCATTGTCCAGGACTGTGCCCATCAGGCTTGGAATCAGCAGGGTGGAGACTTTCGCCAACTAATTAGTGAGGATGACCGGGTCACGGCCCATCTGTCGGCGATGGAAATAGCGGCTTGCTTTGATCCGGGCCGCCACCTGTGCCATTTGGATCAGGTCTATCAACGTTTAGGTATTTAGGTCTGGGTCAGGGGTGTATGGACGGCTCGACTTCGCTTGATGTCATTGCCTGGAAAAGGGCCTAGGGGTAACTCTATGAAATCACGCCTGTCCTGTTTGCCCTGCCACCTGATCTTGAGGAACGTCTGCCTGGTGCTGTTGACCATTGCTGGTACCCTGGTGCTGGTTGCCGAAATCCATACTGCCAGTCAGCCGCAAGTTTTCCGTACGAGTGTATTCAAGCGCCTATTAGTCCTGCAGATGAAGGTCAATCTTAATCATCGATCGCTGGATTAACAGACCGTTGGGCCTTGGTAACCCTGACGGAACTCTGGCGGGGAGGGATCCGGAGTCCCTGTCGCTCGAGGTAAGACCGCAGGTTGGATTTGCGGATTGGTTGACCTGTCAGCTCAGACAGTTGTCGCCAGAGATTGGCCCCCACCGATTTCATATGCCCAAGGGAGCGATTGCAGGCTTTTGCGATCTGGCCGTAGCCTTCTCCCCGCAGCACTCCAACCAGGAGCCAGGTTTCAGTATCGCTGAGGGGATGGTAGGCTTGCTCGATGCATAACTGATTAATCCAGGCGATCGCCGTTGTCACTGTCCCGACAGGGGTGGAGACAGGCAATGGCGGTGCCTGACTGGCCGCCAGTCCAGAGCTAGGGTAAAACTGCTGGACCTGGTGTAGGAGTTGTTGCCATTCCAGGTGGGTGGCCAGGGATGACTGGAGTAGTGGTGTGGCTGGTGCTCTACCCACCCCATAGCGCTGCACTAGGTATGTGGCCAACGCGAGGATCAGGGAGTCTAAATAGCCGCTACTATGCGATCGATCAGCCTTGACCTCTATTTCCACGGCCGTCGCCAGGTGGTAGAACGTGAGATCCTTAACAGTTAAGTTCAGCAACGGTTCTAGGTGATCGCTTTGGCCAGACGGTTGAGGACACCATTGACCGCTCGAAGCTAAGACCGGGTAGGCGACCTGGCTCGCTTCCTGCGCCTGAGGCCTTGGGGGTGAGAGCTGGGCGATCTCCCTTGAGTCGCTTAGCGGAACTGTGCTCAGGCCAAAGTCCATCCTGAGCAAGGGAGCAAACGGGAGATTCCCCAGACCAATAGAGGCGGCTATGGTCTGCATCAGGTTGGTCGAGAAATGCAGCAGGCTGACCCGAAAAGGCTGATCTCCCCTGATCTGATAGGTGACCCCGGGGTCAATCAGGCTGAGGTGACCATGGTTGTCAATCTCAAGATGGTGGAATTGGTTGTTAACTTGCACCTCGAAACTGACTTGACTCGACGGATGAAAAAGAACCAGGGTGTGGTGTCGGAGGTCCTTGAGTTGAAGCCACTGCCCAGTTGGCCATGGATCGTAGCGATCCATGGTG
>CAYVMR010000084.1:0-9173 GCA_964452545.1 uncultured bacterium | reverse complement strand
GGCCCGGCCGCCCACATCGCCATGATCGATGATGAGGTGGTGAGGCGACAGCAGTGGATGAGCCGGGAACAACTGCTGGATCTGATTGGGGTGACCAACCTGCTCCCCGGCCCCAACTCCACGGAACTGGCGATTCACATCGGCTACCAGCGGGCGGGCTGGCAGGGGCTATTGGTGGCAGGTAGTTGTTTTATCCTGCCCGCCATGACCATTGTCTGGATGCTTGCCACCCTCTATGCTCGCTACCAGACAGTTCCCCAGGTGGGGTGGCTGCTGTACGGCATCAAACCGGTGATCATCGCCATCATCTTGCAAGCGCTGTTTAAACTGGGCAAAAAAGCGATCAAGGATGGCCCGACGATCGCGGTGGCCATTGGGGTGATAGTGGCCTACTTCCTCAAGGTGAATGAGATTCTGCTGCTGCTGATCGCGGGCGGGGCGGTGATGCTCGTTAAAAACCTGGGACGGGGGGGCATGGCGGCGCTATGGCTGCCACTTTCCGCCACCCTGGCGCCAACCGGTGGTCCGGCCGTGGCCATGGCAGGGGTGGGGCCCAGCGGCGTGCAGGTGTTTTTGTTCTTCCTCAAGATTGGCTCGGTGCTCTACGGCAGCGGCTATGTGTTGCTGGCCTTTTTGCAACGGGATTTGGTGGAACGTCTAAGCTGGCTGACCTCTCAGGAACTATTGGATGCGATCGCCATTGGCCAGTTTACCCCGGGCCCGGTTTTTACCACGGCAACCTTCGTGGGCTATCTGCTCGCCGGCCATGTCGGTGCGATCGCGGGCACCGTGGGCATTTTCCTGCCAGCGTTTTTGCTGGTGGGCCTCGTCAATCCCTGGATACCCAGCTTGCGTCGCTCGCGCTGGTTCGGGGCATTTTTGGATGGCGTCAATGCCGCCTCCCTAGGGTTGATGGCCGCGGTGGTCTTCACCCTGGGGCGAACGGCTCTGGTGGACGGGGTAACAATGGGGCTGGCGATACTGGCGGCGATCGCCGTCTTCCGTCTCAAAATCAACTCAGCATGGATTGTATTGGCAGGGGGCCTGGCCGGGTTTATCACCCAGCAACTTTGGTAAGGCAATCCCCACCCCACTGACGCACAAACCACCCCAGGGTTTCCTGGCGAGGGGCAGGGTAGGGGTCAGGTTTGGCTAATCCGCCGCAGGTTGAGCACATCGGTCATTTTGCGCAGCTGGCTAAAGGTTTGCTCCAGATGGAGGTGATCGCGCACGTCCAGCCCCAGGTCAATCTCAGCGGTTTGGCCCGGAAAGGTTTTTACCTGGGCCTTGTGAACATTAATCTGTAGATCCGACAGGTGGGAGAGGATATCCTTCAACACCCCAACCCGATCAATCACCTCGATTTTGATCTCCACCGGGTAGGTTTGACGGGGGTTAGCCGGTTCGCCACTATTCCAACTCACCGGAATCAGCCGATCGCCGGGCACCGCCTCCAGGTTAGGACAGCCCTGGCGATGGATGGCAATGCCCCGGCTACCCAGGCTAACACTGGCCAAAATCGGCTCCCCCGGCAAGGGGTTGCAACAACCGGCGATGTGGTAGACCAGCCCCTCCACCCCCAGGATCGGAGCCTTGGAAGACAGGGCGCGGGGTCGTTGGTGGGGGCTGGTCACCGCCCCAGCCAAAAACTGATCCGCATCCGCCAAAGACAGGGACTCCAGGGGCTGCTGGGCCTTCAGGGTCTCCCGCAGGCGATTCACCACCAGGTTGAGGGTGACTTCGCCGTAGCCCAGGCCAGCCAATAGGTCATCTACGGTGGTGTAGTTACAGCGCTCCGCCGCCACCTGGGCCTGGTCAGACTTGAGCAGGGCGTCAAAACCATTGCGACCCAGTTCCTTCTCCAGCAGGTCGCGACCGCGGGTGATGTTCTCATCCCGATTAGATCGTTTATACCACTGGCGAATGCGGTTGCGGGCGCTGGCGGTGACCACGAAGTTGAGCCAGTCCAGGCTGGGGTGACTATTCTTTTGGGTAAGAATCTCGACGATATCGCCATTCTTTAGGGGGGTGTCGAGGGTGACCATGCGATCGTTGACCTTGGCGCCACAGCAGTGGTGACCAACCTCCGTATGGATGCGGTAGGCAAAGTCGACGGAGGTGGCGCCCCGACTAAGGGGAATGACGTCTCCATCGGGGGTGAAAACGTAGACCTCCTCATCAAACAGATTGCCCTTGACGTTTTCCAAAAACTCCTGGGCATCCTTGAGGTCATTTGGCCAGTCCAACAGTTGCCTTAGCCAGGTGAACTTCTCATCGTCCGCACTCAGGGGGGCATGGTTGGAGCCGCCGGTTTCCTTATACTTCCAGTGGGCGGCGATACCATACTCAGCGATGTGGTGCATCTCCAGGGTGCGAATCTGCACTTCGATGGGTTTACCCTTATTGCCGATCACCACCGTATGCAGGGATTGATAACGGTTGGGCTTGGGGAGGCCGATGTAATCTTTAAACCGACCGGGGATGGGGCGAAAGGCGTCGTGGACGATGGCCAGGGTCCGGTAGCAGTCCTCCTTGGTGCCGACGATCAGGCGCACCGCCGCCACATCGTAGATCTCGTGGAAGTCTTTGTGCTGCTTTTCCATCTTGTTATAGATGCTGTACAGGTGTTTGGGGCGGCTACTCACCTCCACCACCTGAATCCCCGCCTCGTGCAGACGTTGCCGCAGGGTTTCCGCCACCAATACCAGGCGGGCCTCCCGATCGGCCCGCTTTTCGGTGACGTACTCCTGCATGCGGCGGTAGGCCTCGGGGTCGAGGTACTTAAAGGACAGGTCCTCCAGCTCCCACTTAAAACGGCCAATCCCCAGGCGGTTAGCCAGGGGGGCAAAGATCTCCATGGTTTCCCGGGCAATCCGCCGTTGCTTTTCCGCCGCCAGGTGCTCGAGGGTACGCATGTTGTGCAGGCGATCGGCAAGCTTCACCACAATCACCCGAATGTCCTGGGCCATGGCCAGGAACATACGACGAAAGTTTTCCGCTTGGCGCTCGGTTTTACTCTCAAAATTAAACTTAGATAGCTTGGTTACCCCTTCTACCAGCTGGCGCACCTCCTGGCCAAAGGCTTCCTCCAGAACCTCCGGGGTGGTGTCGGTGTCCTCCACAATGTCGTGGAGAAAGCCGGCGGCCACCATGGCACTGTCGCCCCCCAGGTCCCGCAGTAGCCCAGCCACCGCGATGGGGTGGCAGATATAGGGCTCGCCGGAGGCCCGTTTTTGCCCTTCGTGCAGGTTATAGGCAAACTCAAAGGCCCGGCAGATCAGCTCGCTACTAAACTCGTCACTAAATTGATCGATCTCCGCGCCCAGGTCCTCGGCGCCAGAGGCCTGGTGGTAACTCAGGACACAGCTGGATAACCAGTCAGGTAGGCTAACATCAGCGGGTAAGGCAGAGCGGACCGTAGTGACAGCCATGGCAGGAACTTGGGCGAAGGGTTAGGAAAGCCGACCCAGAGCCTAGAGTGGCGCTAGATCTAGCCAGATTAAATTCTTTTATCTAGAGATAAACTACACCATAATTCCAGGAAAAAATCTTAACCTGGGGTGCAACTATAGGCGTCCTGGGCACCTCCAGAGTCAGGTTAACCTCAAGCGGCATCAGAATGGCTTCTGAGTCGCTGTAGCTTTGTCATTCCTTAACCTTAGCACCTGTGTTAGTGCCTAGGAACTTTTCCCATAAAGACTTAAGGGCCGGACTGCCGTACTCAATCCGGTGCGCTTCTGTATGGAGTGCTCTGGCCAAAGCTCCATGGTCGATATGGAGACTGAAGCTGATGCTATAGCATTCTTCAGTCCGGGTAGGATAAAACGGCGATGCCATTTGCTATGGGCTGAAACCCATGGCTTTGCTGGGTGTCCTGAGCTAAATGGCAATCGCTATATTTCTGCTTGCTGAAGAAAATCAACAATCAATGCGATCGCTGTACATCGCTGGTTTAGTGACCTAAAATCTAAAGAAATTATTAAGGCGCGGCCATGAACCCTCAGCTTTTGCATCATTTATGGTCTTTGGTCGATCGATCCCAGAGTAGCCATCTCCTGGCCCTCGATGACACCGGTCTAGCCCACTGGCTGATGGATCAGTTCAGGTTGCACCAGTCAATTAACCAGACTGAAAGCGACCAACTGAGTCACTACATTCGTTCTAAAATACCCTTAATTCGAGATCTCCTGGTTCAAGGCCTCTAACCCCCAGGTTAGTCAACAGACCTTCCCCTAATCACAGCGCCCACCATCGGCGAACCCAGAACTATTTCTATCTAGCGGCTACCCCAGACTGGGCCGCGATACCTAAAGGTGCGGTCACCGAGGCTGACCTTGGGTCCCATCCAGCGCCACTCCCCGTCCATACCGGTGGTAGTCTCAATTAGTCGGGTGGCCCTGCAGTTAGTCTATGTAGCGGCATAGGAACTGCCGATCTGACTGAGAATAGCCCAGCATATCAAGGGTAAGTTCGTAGCTTTCGATACAAACTGCCAGCCTAAATCATTGGACTCTTTATAGAGCTTTAATATTTCCGTTGCTTTCCGCTATGCTTGGGAAGATTTCTTTGTGAGTGAGGAGTGATTCATGCGCAGATTCGGTTTGCTGGCAGCGGCCTTGAGTTTGACGATCGCAGCCTGTAACACAACAGCTCCGACTTCTACTGCCCCCTCCGGGGAGGGGACTACGGCTACAACCACCGTGGGCAACCGTCTGGCCACCGTTAAAGAACGCGGCAAGTTAATTTGCGGCGTAGAAGGCACTATTCCCGGATTTAGCTTCGTGGATGAAACCGGTCAGTACTCTGGCCTGGATGTAGATACCTGTCGGGCCATTGCCGCTGCGGTCTTTGGTACGGCGGAGGATATTGACAGTAAGATTGAGTACCGCAATCTCGACTCCACCGCCCGTTTCCCCGCCCTGCAAAATGGTGAGGTGGACGTCTTGTCCCGCAATACCACCTGGACGATCAGCCGCGACTCCGCTGGTGGCAATGGCCTAGAGTTTGCCCCCACCACCTTCTACGATGGGCAGGGGGTGATGGTCTCTAAGGCCAGTGGGATTCAAAACTTTGCTGGACTAGACGGTAAATCGGTTTGTGTGGAAACTGGCACCACCACCGAGTTAAACCTGGCCAGTCGGGTGAAGGAGGCCGGGATCACCATTAATGAGGTGAAGTTCCAGGACTCCAATGCCGCCTCTGCCGCTTACACCGAGGGCCGTTGCGAAGCCTTTACCTCTGACCGGTCTCAATTGGCCGCCAAGCGTACCGGTTTACCTCAGCCCGATGACCACATCCTGTTGGATGATGTTCTGTCTAAAGAGCCCCTCGGTCCAGTGACTGTGAATAATGACTCCGCCTGGTTTGACGTGGTCAAGTGGGTGACCTTTGGTCTGTTCCAGGCTGAGGAGTTTGGCATTACCCAGGCCAACGTGGAGGAAAAACTCACCGATCCCAGTCCTGATATTCAAAACTTCCTTGGGGTAGAAGGGGATCTGGGGCAACAACTGGGTCTGTCCAAGGACTTTATGGTACATGCTATCAAGGCGGTAGGGAACTACGGTGAAGTCTTTGAACGGAATGTGGGGACTGATTCACCCCTGAAAATTGATCGGGGTCTGAATACCCTCTGGACTGAGGGCGGGTTAATCTACTCTCCCCCCTTCCGTTAAACTCGATCTTGTTAGTAGTGGCAGGGAAACTATTCCCTGCCACTACTAGCCATAGTCCGAAAGCTATCAGCCCTGTCGGTCTAGCCATGACCTCTCCCAATTCCCCTGGCAACTCGGTTCCCCTCTGGCGAGACGATCGCATCGTCCGCTTGGGTCTACAGGTTTTGGTGCTGCTCCTGGTGGTGGGGATAGGCGGTCTCATGGTTGGCAACATGAACCGCAACCTGCAACAGCTCGGTCGACAATTTGATTACGGCTTTTTGAAAAATCAAGCCGGATTTAATATCGGCGAAAGTATTCTCCCCTACGCCCCCAACGACAGCTATGGTTGGGCCTTATTTGTGGGGTTTGTCAACACTCTACGCTTGATTTTGGTGGGGTTTATCACCACTACGGTGGTGGGGGTCTTAGCAGGTATTGCTAGCTTTTCCGACAACTGGTTGATCCGCCGCTTAAATCTAATTTATGTCGAGGTGGTTCGCAATACCCCCCTACTGCTCCAACTGTTCTTCTGGTACTTTGTGGTGCTTTTTGGTTTGTCCCAGGCGGGGGAGGTACGACGCCTGCTGGGCGGTGGCCTTTACATTAGCAAGAAGGGGATTACCCTACCCTGGCCTGCTAATACCCCAACCGCTTGGGCTTCTGCCCTGGCCTTACTGATGTTGGCCGGGGCCGCTTACCTGGTGTGGCGGTGGCGCCTGCGGCAAATTGAGCAGTCTGGTCGGTCTGGTCGGGGACAGGGCCTGGTGCTCTGGGCTATAGCGGCGATCGCCCTCAGCCTATTTTGCTTTGGTCTGGCTTGGAGCTTTCCCCACTTGGGCGACGATAATTTGGTGGTGGGGGGGCTACGAATTTCCCTAGAATACGCCGCCATGCTAGCGGGGTTGACCTTTTACACCGGCGCCTTCATTGCTGAGATTGTGCGCGCCGGCATCCAATCCGTTTCCCGAGGGCAATGGGAAGCGGCTCGATCCCTGGGGCTAAAAACTGGGCTGGCCTTGCGCCTGGTGGTCTTCCCCCAGGCCCTGCGGGTCATCATTCCCTCCCTGAATGGTCAGTACATGAACCTGGCTAAGAATTCTAGCCTGGCTCTGGCGATTGGTTATCCTGACATTTTTGCCACCGGTCAAACCATCCAAAACCAGACTGGACGTGCGGTGGAGGTGGTATTGCTGTGGGCGGTAACCTACTTGAGTATCAACCTGATCATCTCCCTGGTGATGAATCGATTTAACCAAAGCGTGCAAATTCGAGAACGCTGACCATGACGTCCACCCGCCCCTTTTCCTCCTCTCCGCCGCCATCGACCGCTCCAGCTCCCCTGGTGTGGCTACGTAAAAATCTGTTTAGCAGCTGGTTTAACGGCATCCTCACCCTACTACTAGGGGCCCTACTGGCGCATTCCCTGGTTAGGTTTTGTCAGTGGGCCTGGGGGGTCGCCCAGTGGGGGGTGATTCCCACCAACCTGCCGCTATTTTTTGTGGGCCGTTTCCCCGCCAATCAATACTGGCGCCTCTGGTTACTACTCACCCTGCTCACCCTGATGGCGGGTCTCAGCTGGGGGGTGTTAAGCCGTCTGTCCAGTCGCCTATTTGGCTTCAGCGGCCTGGTTGGTGTAGCCATTGCTGCCCTGACGGTGATGATGTTACCCATTGGCGGTGATCAACCCCTGATCGCGCGCCTAAAACTGCTGGGTCTTTTAGTCCTACTGATGGGGGCTACCTGGCTAGGTCATTGGTGGGGGCAGCGACGCCCGGGGCTAGGGCGGTGGCTGACTTTGGCTTGGAGCCTGATGTTTTTTGTTGGCCTATGGCTAATTATGGGAGGATTGGGGTTACCAGTCGTGGCTAGCACCGCCTGGGGCGGGTTATTGCTAACGGCCTTGATGTCCCTGATCAGTATCGTATTATCCTTTCCCTTTGGTGTCCTCCTCGCCCTGGGCAGACAAAGCCCTCTGCCGGTAATTCGGGTGCTGTCGAGCTTTTACATCGAGGTGGTGCGGGGGGTGCCTCTGATTACGGTTTTGTTTATTGGGCTGATTATGGTGCCCTTGTTTCTGCCAGGCAACTGGCGACTTGACGTGGTGTTCAGGGCCATTTTAGGGCTCACCCTGTTCACCGCTGCCTATCTAGCGGAAACCGTGCGGGGAGGGTTGCAGGCCATTCCCAAGGGCCAGTACGAGGCCGCTAGTGCCCTCGGGCTCAACACCCCCCTGTCCCTGGGGTTAATCATCTTACCCCAAGCCTTGAAGGTCTCTATTCCGGCCATTGTGGGGCTATTTATTAGCCTGCTACAGGATACTACCCTGGTGTCGATTGTTGGTCTGTTTGATTTGCTGGGTATGAGCCGCTCAATTCTGGCCAATCCCCTGTTCATTGGTCGGTATGCGGAGGTTTATCTGTTCATTGGTATTCTTTATTGGCTATTGTGCTACGCCATGTCCCAAGGCAGCCGCTATTTAGAAGGACAGTTGCACACGGGCCACTAAGTCCAGCTATTGGTTAGCTGTAACCCAGTTCACTGAATCGGGACCGAACTCCTTCTAAAATAGTATTCAAGTAACGGACATCCCCCTATGACTCAGTCTCAAACCGAAACCATGGGACCTGATATCACCCCAGGTCAACCCATGATCATCGCTGAGAGGGTTGAAAAGTGGTACGACAATAACTTCCATGTTTTAAAGGGGGTCAGCCTGCAGGTAAACCGAGGCGAGGTGGTGGTGATTATGGGCCCCTCCGGGTCCGGCAAATCCACCTTTATCCGCACCTTTAATGCCCTAGAAAGCTATCAGAAAGGGGTAATTATTGTGGATGGGATGAAACTCTCCCATGACCTAAAAAATATTGAGGCGATTCGGCGAGAAGTGGGGATGGTGTTCCAGCAGTTTAATCTGTTCCCCCATCTGACCGTGCTCCAGAACGTCACCCTAGCTCCGATTTGGGTGCGTCACTGGCCCCAGGCTAGGGCGCAGCAGGTCGCCCTGCAATTGTTAGAACGGGTGGGGATTCTAGAACAGGCCCACAAGTTTCCAGGGCAGCTCTCTGGTGGGCAGCAGCAGCGGGTGGCGATCGCCCGTTCCCTGGCTATGCAGCCCAAGATCATGCTCTTCGACGAACCTACCTCCGCCCTTGATCCGGAAATGGTGCGGGAGGTGCTAGATGTGATGCGCACCCTGGCAGACTCGGGTATGACCATGGTGTGTGTCACCCACGAGGTGGGATTTGCCCGGGAGGTGGCCGACCGAGTGGTACTGATGGATGGCGGCTATCTGGTGGAGGAAAACACTCCCCAGGACTTTTTTAGTAACCCCCGCGAGGAGCGCACCCAGCGGTTTCTTTCCCAGATTCTCTAGGGCTGACCATGGTAGGATTTGGACGCTTCTGTCCACTGCAAAGCGGCCCTTTGGACCCGACGATGACCCTCGAGCTCGCTGCAGCGTCGGGGTCACGAGGTGGTTTTGCTAGGGCGGCTGAGGTCCCTTGCCAGGGTTAATCGACC
>CAYVMR010000083.1:2197-9335 GCA_964452545.1 uncultured bacterium | reverse complement strand
TGGATAAGCACTATCAGGCGGCGGAACTGGCCCTGCTGGAGCAAACCTGCCGGGAGATGGGCACACCCCTACCTAAAATTACTGAGAAGCCCGACAACTACAACCAGATCCAGCGCATCCAGGCGCTGCAGCCCGATCTGGTGATCACCGGCATGGCCCATGCCAACCCCTTGGAGGCCCGAGGCATTAGTACCAAGTGGTCGGTGGAGTTTACCTTTGCCCAAATCCACGGGTTTAGCAACGCCCGAGACATCCTCGAATTGGTCACCCGACCCCTGCGCCGTAACAATAGCCTCAAGGATCTGGGCTGGGAAACCCTGGTGAAAGAGGACGCCAGGGTGTAAGACCTTCAAGGTGCCAGGGGTCTGTCAGGCCCCTGGCGCCTTGGGCTACCCACCACCGTCTCGCCAGTCGCTAGATCTAGCCTCCCCATGGGGAACCAGCACCGGTTGGCCGACCCGACTGGGTTCTGGGTAACCCAGTTGGTTTGTATAGTTTAGGCCTAGCATGTCGCTGTAGAGCTTGACGTACTCAATCGCTGACTTAGACCAACTAAAGTCCTGGGCCATGGCCCGTTGCTGTAGGGCTCGCCAGGCGTCTTTATAGCGATAGCCCTCCCAGGCTCGAATCAGGCAGGTAAACAGATCTAGAGGTTCGTAACGATCGAAACAATAGCCGGTACCCCCTTGATGTTCGGGGTCGTGGTGCTGCACCGTATCCACCAGGCCACCGGTGCGACGAACAATGGGAATACACCCGTAGCGCATGGCAATCAGTTGGCTAATGCCGCAGGGCTCGAACCGGGAGGGCATCAGGAAGGCGTCGGCACCGGCGTAGATGCGGCGGCCTAGCCCTTCACTGTAGAGCAGGTAGGTGGCCATGCGGCCCCGGTAGCGCGAGGCCATTTGCCAGAGCTGGGTTTCGTAGTAGCGATCGCCCGTACCCAGCAAAATAAACTGGGCATCGGTGTAGGAGAGGAAGCGATCGAGGATTTGTAGAATCAAGTCCAGCCCCTTTTGCTCCACCAGGCGCCCCACCAAACCCACTAAAAATGCCTTAGAGTTCACCTCCAGCCCCAGTTCCTCCTGGATGGCCACCTTGTTATGGCGGCGCTGGTCTAGGCTGTCGGCGGTGAAGGGCTGTTGCAGATACTTGTCGACGGCAGGGTTGAATATGTCCTGGTCAATACCATTGAGGATGCCGCTTAGTTTGCCGCTAACAAAGGAGAGCAGACCCTCTAGGTCTTCACCGTAGTCGGCGGTCTGGATCTGGCGAGCGTAGGTGGGGGAGACGGTGTTGACGCGATCGGCAAACTGCACCGCCGCCGCCATGGTATTGTGGCCCTGCATATACCACGGGCACCAGGTGATCTGCTCAAGTTGCCAACGCCAGGGGCCCTGGTAAGCTAGGTTGTGAATGGTGAAGACCGTTTTGATATCAGGGGTTTGGTGCATCCATACGGGAATCATACCCGTGTGCCAATCATGGCAATGGATGATCTGGGGTTTCCAGTAATTCCAGGCAAACTCTGCGGCCCCATTGGCAAAGAAGGTAAAGCGCCAGAACTCATCCTCGCCAGCGTAAACCTTGCGGGGGTCAAAGGCTGGGTGACCAAATAAGTAGAGAGGGACGTCAGAGCCCGGCAGAACGGTTTCATAAATAGCAAAGTCATTAAACATGGCATTACCCCGCCACACTGGCTCTGCTGGAATATCAACCTTATCGGGTAGAAAGCCGTAATAAGGGATTAGAACCCGTACGTCATGCCCCATCCGACGCAGCACCTTGGGTAACGACCCCACCACGTCCCCCATACCGCCAACCTTGGCTAGGGGCGCTGCCTCCGCCGCCACAAAAAGAATATCCATGTCGCTCCCCTACTGCATTTGCCTAGGTCCAGTCTACGAGGGTGTGGGCATTCTGCCTAGATCCCTAATGCGGTTGCGGGGTGATCCAGGATGGGGAAAGCGAGGGCTAGGCAGAGCAACTCACCGGGGGTTAGCCCTAGATTCAATCCCGTTACGGGTGTGGTTATGGATAGGTTGTGTTGCTTCGTGATGGGGCTAGGGGATGATTGGTTGAGTCAGATGTCTCGGGTGTGGTTTCTGGCCCAGGGGATTGGGGTAACCCTGGTGTGATCAACCGAGGGTCTCGATCGCGCCAGTACCGTCCATACTCCCCCGCCGCCGCCATTAACGCCGAGGTGGTGATTAATAGCACACTCAGGGCATTAATGTCCGGTTTTACCCCTGTTCTGACTCGGCTAAAAATTTCCAAGGGCAGGGGGTTAGCTCCACCGCCGGCGGTAAAACTAGAGATTAGCAGGTCATCCATACTGAGGGCAAAGGTGAGCAAGCAACCGGCTAAAATCCCTGGAGCCAGTTGGGGCAGTAGCACTTCGGTGAGCGCTTGCAGGCGGGAAGCCCCCAGATCTAAAGCGGCTTCTTCCAGGTTAGGGTCGAGGCCCTGCAGTCGACTGCCCACCACTACGGCCATGTAAGCCAGGCAAAAAACCACATGGGCGGCCATAATGGTGCCCAAACTCAAGGGTAGGGCCGCCGCCGTGAGAAACACCAGAATGGCCACCGCCATGGCAATATCCGGCACAATCAGGGGCAGGTAAGTCATGCCCTGGTATAGTCCCTTGCCTGGAAAGCGGTAGCGGGCCAAGCCAATGGCCATCAGGGTGCCCAGCACCGCTGCCACCGCCACCGCCACTGAAGCGATGGTGAGGCTGTCCTGCAGGGCGGCCAATAGGCGGCGGTCCTGCAGAAGGCTGCGATACCAGTACAGACTGAACCCTTCCCAATGGCCGCTATAGCGAGATTTGTTAAAGCTGTAAAAGGCCAGCACCGCGATTGGCCCATACATGAAGCCATACATCAGGATAGTAAACAGACCCATCCAACTGGGCCGGTTCGGTAGAACAGCCATGGGCAGCAGAAGTAGAGAATTAGCTGGGACTAAGGGTGGTGGCAATGTCCTGGCGTAGCCGGGCCAGGGTGGGGGCACTCGCGGTTTCCTGCAGAACCTGCTGGAGGGTCGCGCTGATGCCTTCCGGTCCCCAGCTACAGCCCTGCTCCAGGTAGGTTTGGGTGGCTTTGCCGACGGCGTAGGTGCCGTAGCCAGCGGCACTGGCTTGGGCAGTCATGGCCCCGGCCAGGGCGGTCAGCCCTGAGGCACTATCCACCAGGCTCACCAGGGCAGCGGTGGTTTTTCCGGCCCCTAGTAGGCCGCTGCCCAACTGACTCAGCAACAGTGCTCCGGAGCTTTTTAGGATAGCCTGCCATAGCCGCCCCGCTTGGTGGTTGGTAATGGGAAACCCATAGACCTGTGCCAGGCGATGAATCATCACCAGATCGGCGATCGCCCCCCCCAACAGATCTAATCCAGCAATGGGGTTAAGGGCCACGGCTAGGGCTTTATACTTGGCAAACTCCCAGATGATGGCATCGGCCCGATCATGATGTAGTTGACTGACATGGTTGACCATCACTGACTCAATCTGGCGAGCGCTGCGGAGGGCATTGAGGGCCACTAGGGCGTTGCCTTCCTCCGTCACCAGGGTGAGCAGGGCCTGGCGCAGCGGCTCAATGTGGGCCGGGGGACTTTCCCAGGTTTCTGTCACCTGGCCATCTGGCCACTCCGTCCGCACTGGCCAGGGGGCTGGGTCAGCCGCCACCATCACCACTCCATCCACTACCGTTTGGGCCGGGGGGGCAGTGGTCTGCCCCAGGCTTTGGCAGAGTTCTTGCAGGTTGGCGTAGATGGCCTGGCGATCGAGGTCAGGGTACAGATCGGTTTTGTTAAACACCAATAGCAGCGGTTTATGCTGCTGCCACAGGTCGAGCAGGGCCAAGTATTCCTGGCGGGTCATTTCCCCCGCCACCACAAACAGAATTAAATCGGCCTGACGAGCCACGGTTTGGGCCATATCGGTGCGGATATCTCCTCCCACCTCATCCAGCCCCGGGGTGTCGATCAACTCAATTTGCCAGGGGGCTTGATCAGCCTCCAGCCCTTGGGGCAACTGCCAGTAGACCGAACGGGGCCAGCGGGTAACCCCATGACAAGGACCTGTGTCCAGCAGAGCCTCGCCGATCAGGGCATTGATCACCGCTGACTTGCCCCGGCTCACCAGACCGAATACCGCCACTTTTAAACAGCGGCTCTGCAACTTGGCGGTAAGACTCTCGATTTGCCCTAGACCGGTTTTCACGGCGCTAACATGGCCGTCCTGATCGGCGATACTCCCCTGCAGGGCGGCGGAGTATCGGGCGATAGCCTGATTCAGGGTCTGACGGGCGCGCGGTAGAAGGGAGGTGGCCATGGTCGGCAAGGGATGGGATGGAGAAATTTTAGGCGGGAATCCGATCGCTGTCCAGGGTTGGCGCTAGGGCCTGGGGCTCGAGGGGGAGCGGCGCCGGACTGAGGACTGCGGGGCTGGGGCGCAGAATAGCCAGGCCCTGGCTGACCAAGGCTTTCAGTAAATTCGGCTGGCGGTTTTGGCTAATCACCTGTTGCAGGTGATGGGCTATGGCGGACCAGGATAGGGCGTTGGCGGATGTACCCGCTAGAGCCGCCTGCTCAAAGTGGTCGATTAGGCTGAGGCCGGCCATGCGGGTCAGGTAGGCGGCACTGAGGCCCTGTACGGTGCCCGCCGCCAGGTAGGTGGCAAAGTGGCTTTTTAGCACCGCGCTGAGGGCCTGGCTGGAGAGCTCCACTAGCCCGAGTTTTACCGTCAGGCTGGCCAGGGTGCTGGCGGCGACCTTAGCCTGATCGAGGGAGAGGCTAAAGCCATAAATTTGGCCCAGGTCCATAATTAATTGACCATTGATGGCAACGGTGGCCAGCAGGTCCAGGCTGGGGACAGGGTTGGCGAAGGCGGCCGCCCCCGCTACCCACTGGAGTTTCTCTACCACCGGTAGGGCCCGTTGTCGCCGCACTTGGTTAAGGTCGGTTTGCACCTGATCGGCTAGGGCCTCGGCCTGGCGCAGGGCGGTGGCCGCCACCAGATTGACCTGGGCATTAACCAAGCTCTCCTGTAGCCGCTGGGGTAGGGGATCCAGCAGCATCGGGGAGGGTTCCAGGCATTCCTTGAGACCCCCCTCAGCTTGGTGGCGTCTTACCTTGGTGGGGCGGGGGGCCACGGCCACGGCCACCACGGGCACTGGGGCGGGCAGGTCTTGACAACGTTGCTGGAGCTGATCGATCAGGGTCTGGCGATCGCTGGGAGAATAGTGATCCGTTTTAGTGAATACCAGCAGCACCCCCTGCCCTGTCAGCAGACGTTGGCGCAACCAGGTAAGGCGAGAGTCCGTTAGATCGCCGTCGGTGACCAGCAGCACTCCATCGTCGGTGAGCAGGTCGGGCAGATCACTATCACCGGTGAGGGCCACCTCAGTCAGGCTGGGGGGGTTAGATCCCGATAGAGCTGCGGTTAGAGCCTCCACCAGGGTGGTTTTGCCGGTGTAGCGATCGCCCACCACGGCCAACCGCAGATCGGTTCGGTCCAGATCCACCCGGATCTGCTCAGCTTGATGGCGGTAGTCTGGGCCTGGGTCGCTATTGTTGCGGCCGGACTCCGCCGCCAGGCTAGCAATTAACCCGGCAACCCGGGTCAAGGCGGCCTCCACCCGGGATCGATCCACCACTGGCGGCGCGATTGGTCGGGGCAATACCGGCAGCGGATCGCGGCGGCGCCACCACCACAGGCCAGTGGCCAGGGCCATGGCACTAAGCAGGGTAGAACTGTCAAAAACACTGATGTGGACCGTCTGCAGCAGCCATAGAGTGGCTGACAAGCCCAGACCCCCCAGCAATATCGGTTGTTTGAGTGCCATGGCCAAAGGATCGCTAAGCTAAAGATAGGACTAGGGAAGCCTGAAGTTCTCCTCCTGCCCGCCAGTCCCTCCTATTCTGACAGACCCTTAGGCCAGATTCTAGTAGGGAGTTTACACCCCCGTCGCGGGTGCAGACCGACCTGGGCCTATGGGCTTACCAGAAGGCTATGCCCCCAGAGCTCGTTAGCCGTACTGTAATATAGAGCGGTGGCTCTTTGCTGCCGTCCGCCCCCACGCCTAGTCTGGGCCCCTGGCCCTGGGGGCTGAACTGCCCCAGCCCTGACCTCCCCCCGCGACCTGTCGACCTATGCCCTCTCCCATTCCCGCTGGAACTACCCTGCAAAGCCGGTATCGCTTGCTCCAACCCCTGGGCCAGGGGGGCTTTGGCCGCACCTACCTGGCGGAGGACCGAGGCCGTTTTAATGAGCTTTGTGCTATTAAGGAGTTTGAACCCCAGCAGGGCAATGGCATGACGGAGAAGTCCCTGCAGCTATTTCAGCGGGAGGCGGAGATCCTCTACGCCATTAATCATCCCCAGGTGCCCAAGTTCCAGGCCATCTTCGAAGAAAACCAGCGGCTGTTTCTGGTGCAGGACTACATCGACGGTACCAGCTACCGGGATCTGCTCAACCAGCGCCTGGGGCAGGGGATGACCTTTTCGGAGGCGGAGGTGCGTCAATTTTTGCAGCAGCTGCTACCGGTGCTGGCCCACCTCCATAGCAAAGGCATTATCCACCGTGACATCAGCCCCGACAACATTCTGCAGCGCCACAGCGACCAGTTGCCGATTTTGATTGATTTCGGCGTAGTCAAGGAGGTGTTTACCCGGGTGCAAATGCTGGGGGTGCCTACCCAGGCCACCTCCGTCGGTAAGCTGGGCTATGCCCCTAGTGAACAAATTCAATCGGGTCGGGCCTACCCCAGCAGTGATCTCTACGCCCTGGCGGTGACCGCCATCGTTTTGCTAACCGGGCGGGAACCCCAGGACCTGTTTGACGATGTTAATCTGACCTGGAATTGGGAGCCCTACGCTCGGGTGAGTCCTGCCCTGGCTCAGATGTTAAATCGGGCGATTAGCTACCGGCCCGGCGATCGCTACCAGTCAGTCAGTGAAATGGCCCAGGCCCTTGGCGCCATGACCACCCCCCAGGCCCCGCCGCGGCCTACGGCGGCGCCCCCCTCCCGGGGGAAAAACGGGGCGGTGGGCCGCCCCTCCCCCCCCTCCCCGGGGGCCGGCCCCCGCACCACCGGGGAGTCCGCCCCGAAGCCATAGGCCTTCGCCGCCGGGTTGGGCT
>CAYVMR010000083.1:0-2187 GCA_964452545.1 uncultured bacterium | reverse complement strand
GCGCCCCCCTCCCCGTTTAAAACCTTGGGGGTGGGCCGCGCCTACCAACCCACCCAGGTGACCGCGCCCCCCCGCACCGTTACGGCGCCCCCCCCCCTGGCCCCTGCCCCCGCCGAGTCAGTCTGGGAAAACCCCTGGGCGGTGGCTTTAATCGGCGGCACCCTGGCCCTGCTGGCGGGCCTGGGGGGATGGCTGGTGGTCACCCTGCTAAACCGGCCGGCCCCGGAGACTACCCCCACCCCGGAAATTACCCTGGAACCCCAACCAGAGACGCCCACCCCCGCTCCGGAACCCACTCTGCCCGCCGCAACGGAGCCGGTGGAGTACACCCAGGCCCTGCCCGTCGCCGTTGATCAAGACCGCACGGTTTCGGGTTCCCTGCGTAGCAACGAGACCGTTAACTACCAGTTCCAGGGGGAGGCTAACCAACTGCTCAAGGCGGGGCTGACGGGGGAAGGGGTGCTACTGACCCTCTTCGATCCCCAGGGCACCCCCCTGGAGTCGGGCCAGCGGGTCTTGAAGTGGCAAGGGCCCCTGCCGGTTAGCGGTCAATATACCTTGCAACTGCGGCCAGTGCAGGGGTTAGAACAAAGTGATTACCAATTACAGGTGAGTCTACAGTCGCCCCCGCCCCCCGAGCCTGAGCCAGCCCCTGAGCCGGTGCAGCCGGCACCACTGCCCGATCTCACCCCGGCGCCGACTCCGCCCCCCGTCCCCACCCCAACGCCCACCCCCCCCGAGCCGGTCAAGCCGGCCCCCACGGTGCGGGAGCAGCGGGTCCAAATTCCGGCGGGTCAAACCAGCGTGCAGTTGACGGGCCAGGTGGACGAGGATCGGGTGCAACGCTATGTGGTCAATGCCCGGGCCGGGCAGACCCTGGCCCTGGAGTTGCCCAACGTTACCGGTCCCGTCACCTTGGATGTGCGGGGTCCGGGGGGTGAACTGATTCCCGATGCCTCTCGAGTGTTGTCCTGGCAAGGCTTGCTCGGCAAGGATGGGGACTACTGGATTGAGGTGCGATCGCCCCGCTCCTCCCAGTACGTCCTCAAGGTGACGGTGAACTAGCATGGCTAGTCTGAATGCCCTATTGGTGGCCGGCAGCGACACGGAGGTGGGTAAAACCGTGGTCACCAGTGCCCTGCTCGCCTACGGTCAACGCCACCATCCCCAGCGATCGCTGGCGGTGCTGAAGCCCGTTCAAGCCGGGGTCGGTGATGGCGAACTGTATCAGCGCTTGTTTTTTCCCCAGGTGCCCCTGGCCACCCTCATGCCCCAGGCCTTTCAGGCCCCCCTGGCGCCCCCCCTAGCCGCCGCCCTGGAGAGCCGCACCGTTGATCTAGATCAGGTCTGGCAAACCCTGGCGGACCTCACCCGACGGCACGATTGGGTGTTGGTGGAGGGGGCGGGGGGGCTGGGCTCGCCAGTCACCGATGAGTTTACCCTGGCGGACCTGGCCGCCGCCTGGCACCTGCCCTTGGTGTTGGTGGTGCCGGTGAAGTTGGGGGCGATCGCCCAGGCGGTGGCCAATGTCGCCCTGGCTCGCCAGAGGGGGCTCGATCTGCGGGGGATCATTTTGAACTGTCCCCAGCCCCTCCAGGCCGAGGCCCTTGAGCAATGGGCGCCGGTCCACTTGATGACCAACCTTACCCAGGTGCCAGTGCTGGGGGTATTGCCCCACCTCAGCGATCCTGAGTCGGCCCCAGCCCTGGCGGCGGCGGCCCAGGGGTTAATCCTGGAGCCCCTTTACCCCCGTCCCACCGGAGTCAGCCCATGACCCTCCCCTGTCTGGACCGACTGCGGGGCGGCCTGGTGGTCTCCTGCCAAGCCCCCAGCGACTCTCCCCTGCACGATCCCCTGGTGATAGCCGCCATGGCGGCGGCGGCGGTGCAGCGGGGGGCCCTGGGGGTGCGGATTGATAGCCCGGCCCACATTGCGGCGGTGCGCGATCTCCTGGATCAACCCATCATTGGCCTCTGGAAGCAGGTGTTGCCCCCATCGGCGGTCTACATCACCCCCCAGTTTCACCATGCCAAGGCGGTGGCGGCGGCCGGCGGTGACCTGGTGGCGATCGATGCTACCGATCGACCTCGCCCCGGGGGGGAAGCCCTGGCCCAGCTGATTGCCCAGATCCACGATCGCCTGGGTAAACCGGTGATGGCAGACATTGATACCGTAGACAATGCCCTA